>JBOGOP010000217.1:0-9845 GCA_050747225.1 Pyrinomonadaceae bacterium | reverse complement strand
TGCCCCTCTTATTCACGGTTAGCCGTTTTTCGTTATGTTTCAGATTCGCGTGCATTCGCGTTTATCCGCGGCTAGTTTACTCTTTCCCTATGGACTTCAAAATGACCCACCATCCATAAGAAACGCATGAAAGTAAACATTCGCATCGTTGCCGCAGTAGCCGTGGCCGCTATGGTAGTTATCGTTTGGAGCGCAAACCGGTCAGCAACCTCGGCGGTTGACACCGCGCCGAAAATAGAGGGACTCGCCTGGATTTCCGGTGACTGGCAGTCGGCGGCTGGCGGGCGAGCCCAGATTGAAGAACACTGGACCCTGCCCGCGGGCGGCACGATGATCGGCATGGGCCGCACGGTGGCCGGAAGCAAGACTGTCGAGTTCGAGTTTTTGCGAATCGAACAACGCGGCGACGACATCTACTACGTGGCCAACCCAAACGCCAGCTGTCCACAGACCGACTTCAAGCTTACACACCTCAGTGGTCAGGAAGTAGTCTTCGAAAATCCGCAACACGATTATCCCAAGCGCGTGATCTATCGAAAGAATTCTGATGGGTCTTTGGTTGCCAGCATCGACGCCGGAGAAGGCACCAAGTTGCAAAGTTTTTCGTACGTGCCGATGAAAAGATAGGAAATCCAGAAGGAAAAGCCGATCACAAGCGCCTGGTTAAAAGAGACTTTGTAAGCGCGTAGATGCCAGCCTAATAACCGAGCTGGAAGCTTAAGCGGATTTTGGGATTACAATCTCAGTGTTCTCCAAACGCTGAAAAGGTGATTCCAAAACATCGTGGCTTTTGAAATCATAGGCACGATCTCGGAAATTGAACCGATAGCCATTAATCGCAGCATCCGAATTCTGGCAATACTTCACAAACGCTATGGGAAAGGACGTTGGCGGAAGCTAAAGGGAGTTGCCAACGTGCGCCTCAATGATGGTACGATTCGCTTGGCAGAAGTACACTGGTTCGAGGCGCACGGAATCGGTAAGAAAAAGATGAGGATCAAGCGCTATCTCGATTAGAAGCTATGTCTAAACGTCAAAACTCTTTGAAGTTCGCCGTCTGCATTCAGAGCGATGACGCTGACCTTCTCACGCCTCGCATGATCTATCAGGTGATGCCGGACGAGAGCGCAGCAAAATCAAACTACATCCGCGTGATCGACAACGAGGGTGAAGACTATCTTTATCCTGCCGAGTACTTCATGTTCCTCGACCTGCCTCAAGAGATCGAGCGCGCATTGTCGCGAGCTGCTTGAGTCGTTACTTCTCATCCTGTTTCCTGCCTGCATTCAAGTTATCGAAATTCAAAATCGCATTGAACACGAGAAAGTAGCTGCCCTTGGTTTGACCACGCCACATCGGGTTTGTGGAGAAGAGCACGATGTGGCCACGGCCCGAAGGCACGTCAATCACCGCGGCGTGTTCCGCGATTTCATCGCCGCCATCCAGCAAGCCCGAAACAAACAGATCCTTTATATCGGCGTAGCGCAGGATTACACGCGGGCGCTCGGCCGTGGGAATTACTAAGCCGCCGTTGTTGCGACGCTGCTCGTCGGTCAAGGGCAGGGCTTCCCAGGTTTCCGCCTTAGGCGATTCCGGCACCTCGGCAGGCGGCCGGCCCTGCACTGTATCGGCGTCGTTAGGAGTGCCGCGTCCGGTAAATCGTTCAGCGCTGCGCCGACGACCACCGCCGCCAACGACGTTGCTGATATTAAAGATCGGACCATTCGCGCAATACATCGCCAACGAGTCGGCGTAGCCATACGCTATCGGGCTCGTAGCGTCGACAGTTTTCATTCTTAGAATGTCGCCGACGGCCTTCAGTCGATTGGCGCGCGCAATTGAGACGCCTGGTGTGAAGCCGTAGTTCACCGCAATGCCGGCGGTATCGTCCACTGTGATCAGAACTCCGCCCTGCTGCACAAACTTCTTCAGATTAGTGAGGCCTGACCAGCCGAGGCCGGGCCGCATGTCGTCCGTAGAGTCGATCTTGCCGAGGTTCGGTGTCAGGGAAGTTGTTTTCCAGGGCAGCGGATTTCCATACATCGGCAAGCCATTCACAATCAGCCCGGCGTCGCGCGCTGCCGGTGCGAAGACGATGACGTCATACTTCTCTTTCAGGTTTTCCTCGCGGGCTACGTCCTGGGTGCTGATGTAAGCGTAAGGTACCTGCAATTGATCAAACGCAATCCGCCACCAACCCTCGTCCTGCGTGTATAGCCACGTATGCATCATCGCCACGCGCGCCGCCTTTAGCGCGTGGGTCTGAACCGCGGGTGCTTCCGCGACAGCATAGACCTGAATGCCGAGATCGGCGGCAGCCCGTTGCAGTTCATCGGCGGATGCCTTGCGGATAATAAAAGAGCCGCGATTAAACTTTTGTCCCGCCGCTTCAAAGGGTTCTTCGGCGGCATCAACCGTCGCGTCCTTTAATCGAAAGCGCAGCGTCACGAGTGCGTTGTCGGCGTTGTGATTGACGAGGTAAGTAGAACCTGTACCGTTGATACTTCCAGCAGAGCGAACCTCACCATTCACGCGGTTCGAGGGCGCATCCAGGACTTTCCTGTCAGTTATTCGAGCCACTGCCAGGTTTGCCAACTCGCCCATGGTCCAGGCGGTGTCATCGTAAACTTCCGTCTGTGGATCGCTCGGCGACCAGTACTGATAATCGAGCAAGGCGTCGGCAATGCGACTGTAGGGCTGATCCATACGGACGATATAAGAGCCGGCAGGGAAGGTGCGGGTGCCGCTCGATGGAGTTGCCGAAGGTGTTGGTGAAGGACTTGGGGTGGGAGCAGCTCCGGTCGCAGCTACCACGTTAGGGCTTCGCTCCGCAGCTGGCTCCGACTTTGTGTTGACGGTAAATGGCGCAGTGGCGCGATGGATCTCGACGCCTTGCGCTTGCAGCGTGCGCAGCAATTCCGCCTGATTGCTGGGACGTGGGTCGTCGCCGGGTAACACATACGCTGCGGGTCCTTCGTTCTTCGGCTTCAGGATCGAGCGTTTGCTCTTCAAGTAAAAATTCTTGAGGAAGAGCTTGCTGTTATTGCCGAAGTAATGAAGGGAGACTAACAGCGCAGTCTGCTGGTAGTTATTGTTGTTGCGCTGCGACCATTTCGTTTTCGGCAGTGGCGGGTTTTGGCGATACCAGGTGCGTTGATACTCGCCCGGGGAAGTCGTTCTTTCCATCGTGTCGGCGCCGGCGTTGCCGAAAGTCTCGTAGAGGCGACTAATGCCATTGTGCGTTGCGGCAATGAACATCAGATAACCCGGCGACCAGGTATCGAAGTCTCCATGAGCAAAAACGCCGGGCATGCCAAACTTCGTCATCTCAGAAACGTTGTTCCAGCCGATGATCTGCCACTCGTCCGTGAGGATCGGATCGACCCAGGCATTGTAGGGTCCATCGCCAACAGTGTTGTCGTAAAGATAAGGGACTGACTCGTGTAAATCGTGAAGCACCTGCGCTTTCCAACCGGTGAAGGTGTTGAGCACGTTGCGCGTGAGTTTCAGCGAAAGGCCGATCGCATCGCGGTTATTGTCGTGTGCAACGTAGTGTCCCCAGTAAACCAGCGGCGGCACGTTCTCGCCCGGATGGGCGAGGTGCCAGTTGTAAATATCAACCATGCGATCGCGGCCATCGACTTCCACAACCGGCGTAATCAAGGTCACGACACTTTCACGAATCGATTTGACGTAAGCGCTATCGTCAACAGCGAGGCGATAGGCCAGTTCCATCAGGGCCGTCGGGGAGCCTGTTTCGGTGGAGTGGATGGTGCCGGTGATGTAATAGATCGGAAACGAAGCAGCCACGAGCTTGTCGGCTTCTTCGTCGTTAAGGTTAATCAAACGAGGATCGGCGAGTTTGGTGAGCCGCTGACGGTTTTCGTCGAGACGCGCCAGCAGTTGCTCTGAAGCAACGGCCACTGCGATCATCTCGCGTCCTTCTTCAGTTGTCCCAATGGTGTAGACCTTAACGCGCGGGCTTGCTTTCTCAAGCATGCGCATGTAGCGATAGACTTCTTCTGAGTATGGCAACTTGCCCGGAGCGCCCGCGACGTCACCCAGAACGGACTTTGGCGTTGGCACACTTGGCGACGCCGGCAGGTAATCTGTAAGCGGGGAATTAAAGAATGGTTCCGTGGTGTACTCGCGAATTTTCCTGCCGTACTCCTCGTCAACCGGTTGATTGGCATCGCGGCCGGGTTTGATCTGTCCGTTGGCGGTCGCGCCGGCGGCAACAAAGAGTAGACAGACAATAAGGCAACGTAAGAGTGGTCGAGTCATCCGGGTTTCACCTTTACACTAGAGTATGTCTTCGCGATATTTCTTCGGGAGAGGAAGCTTTTAAGCTAAACGGGAGAGCAAGTCAAATTTTGGGAATCACTTTGAATTGACCCGTGCCGGCGAGATCGAGAGCAGCCCAGTGGCTCTGTTGAACCACGGTGGCACGTCAACTAGAATCACTTCGTCGCCAATTCGTCATCGCCAAAATAGATGTCTGACCAGGAACACAAATCATCGCTGCCAAGCGCTCAACCACCGGAAGAGCAAGCTCTGATCCAAATTGAGCCGATCAGCAAAGTGGCTGGCGGTATTCCGTCGATCATTGCCACAGCGAAAACGGCGTGGAACGAAATGGGTGTCGGGCGCGGAGTGCGCACGCTGCTGAAGCTCAATCAGAAGACTGGCTTCGACTGTCCCGGCTGCGCGTGGCCCGAACCCGACGGCGAACGCTCACACGCGGAGTTCTGTGAAAACGGCGCCAAGCATGTAGCTGACGAAGCGACGACGAAAAGGGTCACTCCCGAATTCTTCCGCGAGCGGAGCGTTGTCGATCTGGCGGAACAATCTGACCATTGGCTGGGCAAACAAGGACGCATCACGAATCCCATGGTGCTTCGGCGCGGTGCGACGAACTACGAGGCGATAAGCTGGGATGACGCGTTTGCACTGATTGCTCGCGAGTTAAACTCCCTGAGCACTCCAGACGAAGCCATTTTCTACACCTCCGGACGAACGAGTAATGAAGCCGCATTCCTCTACCAGCTTTTCGTGCGGCTGTTTGGTACAAACAATCTTCCTGACTGCTCAAACATGTGCCATGAGTCGAGTGGCTCTGCACTGGGTGAAACAATTGGGGTGGGCAAGGGCACGGTCACGCTCGAAGACTTTGATCTTGCGCAGGCAATATTTGTCATTGGACAGAATCCGGGTACGAACCATCCCCGCATGCTCACTGCTTTGCAAAAGGCGAAACAGAATGGCTGCAAACTGGTGCATATCAATCCACTGCCCGAAGTGGGCATGACTCGGTTTAAGCACCCGCAAGATGTTTTGGGCTGGATTGGGAAGGGAACTACTCTGGCAGATCTCTTTCTCCAGGTGCGCATCAATGGCGACGTGGCTTTGCTGCAGGGAATTATCAAAGCAATCTTCGAGGAAGAAGAGCGACATCCAGGACAGGTGCTTGACCATGAATTCATTGCCAGTTACACGAAGGGGTTTGAGGAATTTGCGATCGCGACCGGTAACGCTTCGTGGAGTGAAATCGTTGAAGAGTCTGGCATTTCTCGAAAGCAAATTGAAGAGGCCGGCACAATCTTCATCGACTCTGAACGAACAATTTTTTGTTGGGCAATGGGTTTGACACAACACAAGAATGCTGTAGCCAACATTCAGGAGATAGTGAATCTGATGTTATGCCGTGGCCAGCTTGGCAAACCTGGCGCCGGACTCTGTCCGGTCAGAGGGCACAGTAACGTGCAGGGCGATCGCACGATGGGAATTTGGGAAAGGCCCACGGAATCTTTTCTCGAACAGCTTGGGACTGAGTTCAGTTTTGAGCCACCGCGCCGGCATGGTTACGACACTGTAAAAGCGATTTCAGCGATGCATGACGGAAAGGCACGCGTCTTCTTTGCGCTGGGCGGCAACTTTCTTTCAGCGACTCCAGACACCGAATATACCGCGGAAGCGCTGCGTCGCTGTAGCTTGACTGTGCACGTTTCGACGAAACTCAATCGCGCGCACTTGATCACCGGCGAACAGGCTTTGATCCTACCGTGTCTGGGACGTACGGAGATTGATTTACAAAGCTCCGGTCCACAGTTCGTGACCACGGAGAATTCAATGGCAGTGGTGCAGGCGTCGCGTGGCTTTTTAAGACCCGCGTCGGACGATCTTTTAAGCGAGACCGCGATCGTCGCTCGTTTGGCAAGCGCCACTCTCGGTACTCGTCCGAATGTTAATTGGGAGGCGCTCACTGGTGATTACAATCTGATCCGAGATCATATCGAGCGCGTCGTGCCTGGATTTGACGATTACAATATCCGCGCGGTGCAGCCCGGTGGCTTTCATCTTCCCAGTCCTCCCCGCAACCGCGTTTTCAATACGCCAAGCGGTCGGGCAGTTTTTACCGTCCATGATTTGCCGCATCATGACCTTGAGCCCGATCAGTATTTGATGATGACGATGCGCAGCCACGACCAATTCAACACATCAATCTACGGACTGGACGATCGCTATCGCGGGATTTACAACGGGCGGCGCGTTGTTTTTCTGAACACTGACGACATCAGCGCCGCGGGTTTGCAGGAAGGAGCGCGCGTGGACTTAATAAGCCACTTCGAAGGCGAGCAGCGTGTCGCCCGGCACTTCGTGGTTGTGCCCTACAGCATTCCCCGACGTTGTGCGGCCACTTACTTTCCGGAAGCAAACGTGCTGGTGCCTATTGGGAGTGTGGCCGACAAAAGCAATACGCCCGCATCGAAGTCTGTGGTAATCAGCATTCGAGCGACGGGAAACGATTCCGAATCAGTGCCGTAGGCGCGATTATTTGCAGTGCGGCGACCTGTTGCCGCTTTCATCCGTGGCGACCTGGCGCCACGCAGCGTTCGAATTGACGTCGACTTTGGTCGCGACAGGTCGCGACCGGCCAAAGCGCTGACAGGTCAGCGCACTCCAAAATTATGACCTTTCAGCTCGAAAAGACTGCGACCGCATCAAAAGCTGAGTTGTACTTGCAGCTCGCCACACAACTGCGCAGCCTGCTCGAGGACGAGCGCGATTTTATCGCCAACGCGGCGAACCTTTCATCGCTACTCTATAATTCCCTTCCTGACGTAAATTGGGCGGGACTTTATTTACTGAAAGGCGGCGAACTGGTGCTGGGACCGTTTCAGGGACAGCCCGCCTGTGTGCGAATCGCGATGGGGAAGGGAGTTTGCGGCACCGCTGCGGAACAGCGTCAAACCATTCTGGTTGATGACGTGCATGAGTTTCCCGGGCATATTGCCTGCGACAGCGCATCCAATTCCGAAATCGTTGTTCCGCTAAGGGTCGCTAAAGAATTGATCGGTGTGCTCGATCTTGATAGTCCGTCGTTCGCCAGGTTTGACGACGAAGATGCGCGCGGGCTTAATGAGTTGGCGGAGATTTTTCTGCAAGGCAGTTCAGAGCTCAAGTAGTCCAGCGTTCAACATTAGGTTGTTGCTTTGGAATGCAGCGAGCCTGGAGGGTTTTTATGATCACAATTCGCAAAGCTGGGGAGCGCGGCCATTTCGATTTCGGCTGGCTCAACACCTATCACAGTTTCTCTTTCGGCGATTACTACGACGCGCAGCACACCCGCTTTCGTACGCTTCGAGTAATCAATGAAGACTTCGTGCAGCCAGGTCACGGTTTTCCTACGCACGGCCATCGCGACATGGAGATCGTTACCTATATTTTGCAGGGGGCCCTGGAACATCGCGACAGCATGGGCACTGGGTCGATCATTCGCCGCGGCGATGCGCAACGGATGAGCGCCGGCACGGGGGTGAAGCATAGCGAGGCCAATCCCTCGCCGGATGAGCCGGTGCACCTGTTGCAGATTTGGATCTTCCCAAATGAGCAGGGCCTGCAACCTGAATACGAGGAAAAGAAGTTTTCCGACGAAGAGAAACGTAATAAGCTGCGGCTTATCGTTTCGCCGGATGGCAGCGACGGCTCGGTGAAGATTCATCAAGATGCGAAGATTTATGCGTCGCTCCTTGATGATCGTCAGGAAGTGGTTCACAGGTTAGAAACCGGACGGAGCGCCTGGCTTCAGGTTGCTGCCGGCTCTGTGACTTTGAATGACGTTGCCCTCAAGCAAGGCGACGGCGGAGCTGTTAGTCAGGAATCAAGCCTTCGTATTACTGCGCAGGAAGCTGCGGAAGTTTTGTTGTTTGATCTGAAGTGAGCTTTGTAGGACAGGCATTCCTGCCTGTCCATCCATGGTTGTATTTCAGTTAGACTGGGACAGACAGGAATGTCTGTCCTACTCAAATTCTTTATGACTACTGACAACGCCAGCGAAGTTCTCGCCGCCTGGGAAACTTCTTCTCAATACTGGAACAAGCACCAGGCGTTGATCGAGCGGATGTACGCAGCGCTTTCGCGTGCTCTAATCGAGGAAGCTGGGATTGGACCCGGGCAGGCGGTGCTGGATATTGGCGGTGGCAGTGGCGAGCCTTCGTTGACGATAGCGCCAGTTGTTGGCGACTCCGGTTCGGTGACCTACACCGATCCAGCGACGGGCATGGTCAGAGCCGCGCGTGAAGAAGCGGTGCGAAGAGGACTGACGAATATTGAATTTCACCAGTGTCCAGCAGAACAACTGCCGTTTGCGGACGACTCGTTTGATGTCGCCGTTAGCCGGCTATCGTCGATGTTTTTTCCCGATGTATTGGCCGCCCTCCGCGAGCTGCTGCGAGTGGTAAAACCCAATGGTGTTGTTTCATTTCTCGTTTGGGCTGACAAAGAAGTCAATCCTTTTTCCAGCGTCGTCACTGAAATCCTCGACCGGTTTGTGCCGGCTGAGATCGAAGCTGAAGACGCACCAGGGGCGTTTCGCTTTGCCGCGCACGGAAAGCTCGCCAAACTTCTGCAGGAAGCAGGCGCGACGTCAGTAACAGAACGTACCTTTGAATTTTCGATCGAGGCGCCGATCACGGTCGAACAGTTTTGGGAACTGCGCACTGAGATGTCTGACACGTTCAGGAATAAACTTGCGAGGTTGGTGCCTGATCAAGTGGCCGCGATTAAATACACCGTTCAGAAGAAGGTTGCGAGCTACTTCAAAACAGGTGGCATGGTGTTTCCAGGGCAGGTGTTACTGGTAAGTGGAAGTAAACCTGAGAGATAGCGGCGAGCAGGAAACGGTTTCCGTTTGGCAAGCGTCACTTAGGTTCGGTCTGTATTCGCAAATCACTAAGTCGTACTATCACTGTATTTACGATCCCAGCCAAAGAAGAGTCGCCATCCATCTGTTCGATTACGCTTTGAACCTGCCCAATCCAGGCCCAGGTCACGCGGTCGCTGTACTTCCCGCTGGCGACGCCATGATGTTCGAGAAAGCGCAACAGACCAGCACGCATCTTCTGAAAGGCCTCGTCAGGAGTTGAATCACAAAGATAGTAAGTCGCAACGGTTAGATGGCTTAAGTGTGTGAACTCTTCTTGGCTGGTTGTGCAGTTTTCAAACCCGGAAATAACTGCCTCAATCTCTTGCTCGGTTTTGTAATGTTCTGCCATGTTGTTCCTCTCAACCAGCCTGCGGTAGCGATAGCATAAAGCCCAGGGTGAAGCGAAGCGGAACCCTGGGAATAGTGATGCAAGCATCTTTCAAGCCCGTGAAACGGGCGACAGCGGCTTGACCAAGGCTTTCTGTCGCCCGCCTCCGCGGGCTCATAGTCATCAAACGACATAACCCAGGGTTCCGCTTCGATTCACCCTGGGCTTTATGCTTCCGCCTGCTTCGCAGGCTCGTTGAACGGTTCCTTCAAAAAGAAACGAGGCGGATCGAATACTCGATCCGCCTCGCCC
>JBOGOP010000216.1:0-9887 GCA_050747225.1 Pyrinomonadaceae bacterium | reverse complement strand
GAGCGAGAGTGATGTTGAGATAGTCGCAGAGTATGCCGACATGCTGCAGGTTGGCGCGCGCAACATGCAAAACTTTGCGTTGCTGCGAAAGCTGGCAATTCTCGAGCGGCCGATTCTGCTCAAACGCGGGCCGTCGGCAACGATTAAAGAGTGGCTGCTTGCAGCTGAGTATTTATTGGCCGGCGGCAATAAGGACGTCGTGCTCTGCGAGCGAGGAATCAAAACGTTTGAGACGGCCACCCGTAATACTTTGGATCTGGCAGCCATCGCTTTGGTGAAGGAGTTGTCGCATCTGCCGGTCATCGCAGATCCGTCACACGGCACCGGCATACGCAGCCTGGTTCCGCCGATGTCGAAGGCGGCGCTCGCAGCCGGCGCTGATGGTTTGATGATCGAAGTGCATCCGTGTCCGGAGCGGGCGCTTTCGGATGGTCCGCAGTCAATGGACCTGGCCGGCTTTGCCGAGTTGATGAAGGAACTTGGCAAAGTGCGCCTGCTTGAGGTGAAGGCAGCCTGACCGCACGCGAGGCTGGCGTTTCTGTTCTATTTTCGTTACTGCCGGCAGGTTGGACAAGGAAGCGGATAAAATGACCGCATGCGATATCTATCCGTGCTCGTCGTCTGCGCTGCGTTTTTCTTGAGTGAGTTAGCGCCGGCTTCAATTCCCGCAATTGTTTCGGCGCAAACCGGTGCACAGGGGAAGGCTGCGAGTCTTCGCGCACAGCTTATCGAAGTAGAAACAAAACAAGCAGAACTGCAAACGCGTCTACAGAACCTTGACGAGCAGCTGCAACCGGAAAATACCGAACGTGCTTTGGCGGGGGTAGGCAGTACGCATCCAGAGGATCTACGCGAGCAGCGCCGGCGGCAATTGGAGATCCAACGAAACGGAGTGCGCGCCCAACTCGATCTGCTCACGACTAGTCACAGTCGTTTGGAGACAGCGATAGCCCGAGCAGACGCAGAAGCGTATCGACAGAGTGCCTCACCAGTCACTGCCAACACCACGACGCCTGGCGGGCCGTCGATCGAACAAGCCGCTGAAGTAACTACTCAAGTGCGCCGGCGACGAGTGCGTAAGAAGCGGATCAAGAAATCCGGACGGAGGCATCACGTCCAGAATTCTCTAGACTGAGCCGACAAAGCAGCAGTCGCCGGTGATGCTTTGCACAAGAAGTAGATCCTCGCCTGAAGCGAGACACCCAGCCCGCGGAGCGGGCTCAGCTGCATCTTTGCGCAGAAGTCTACTTCGCGGGGGGCACAGATTTTGCGAAGTAGCCGGGTCGATGGCGGAATTGTAGTCGCTCTTTTTGCAACTCGGGCTTGGTGATTTCGATGCGCATCTGGCGGTAAGAGCCATCGCGGTTTTTGTTAGTAGGCGAGTAGGCGATTAGGTATTGGGAACGCAACTCCTTCTCGATCTCGGCGAAGGCGTTTGTCAGGTCAGTGTCGCGCTTCGGAAAAAATGCGCGCCCGCCCGTGGCATTCGCAACGGCGTTGAGTTCATCGTGATCCACTCCCCCATACTTCTTGTCGCCAATGCCAATTGCATAGATGACCGTCTCCGCATTAAGCGCGCGATCAATCGCCTCTTTTCTGGTTAACCGGCTGGCATAGTCGCGCCCATCCGTGAGCAGGATGATCGCGCGGCGCCTTTGAATCGGAACCAGATCCTTTTGACTCTTTGCCGTATCCGCCGCCTTCCGCACCTGGCTTTGTCCAGCCCCTTTCGGATCGGAACTTCGCGCCAGTACCTCGCTTGACGTCACAGCGATCGCGTCCCATATCGCGGTCGAACCTTCCTCGGGCGGCGCCTTCATGCCCGGGCCTGAAGCTATGCCGCTGATCGGGCGGCCCGAGCCCAGGTACGCCGGCAGCGCCACCTCGACGCGTTCAAGAGCGCGATAGATACCGAGCATGTCCCGCGTCAAGCCTTGTTCAAGATACGCCGCGCCCGTGAATGGAATAATTGCCGCCTGATCTTTGCTTGACTGAATGATCGATTCAATGAAAGTGCGCGCAGCTGCCTTCTCCTGCGGCAAGGTGCGCTCTTCAGAAATACTCACGTCGATCAGGAAAGCGATGGATAGCGGTCGATCCGTTTCGCGCTGGAAGGTGATGATTTTTTGCGGCACACCGTCTTCGATTATGCGCAGGTCTTCTTCCCGTAACGTCGTGATGAAGGCTTTCTGTTTGTTGGTTGCGGTGAAGAAGAGGTTGGTCAGATCAGTTTCGATCCGAATTACTTCGTCATCCTGGTCAGCTGGATCTTGTGCGAAAAGATTGCAGGGAGCGCCGCAGAACAACAGGCAGACCAGCAACAAAGTAAGCGCGGATTTCATAAGACTGTAACGCAAACTGTTAGTTTGCGATTTGGTTAAGCTTGAACATCGACCGCAATCTAACAGTTTGCGCTGCGGCTTATTTCAGGCTCTTGATGTTTGCCGGTTTCGCGAATAACGAATCCGCAAGCGGAGTGTTGTATTCGACTGACTCATAACCAACCCGGCTCGTTTGCACGCCGTTTATTAAGTGGTCGATGACCCACGGCGCGGTGATTTGGCCAATCGTAATCGGCTTCGCCAGGCGATCTTCTTCCGTCACCTCTTCGTCCTCGTCAGTGTCCGGCTTCTTCCTGGTTGTCCTGTAGATCACCTTCGCCGGCAACCCTTCCTTTGCGGCAAACTCATATTCGATCCAGAAACCATTCGGGTAGGTGAGCCGCACTGTTTCATTGCGCCGGCCCACTCCGGCTTCTCGTCGGCCAACGTAACTGAGAGTTGCATTTTCCTTCTTCCACCATCCGCGCAGGAGGTTTTCGAGGCTGGTGCGCATGAGTCGTTTGAAGTCTTCAATCTGCGAGCCCTTCATGTCGCTCAAGGCTTTGTTGGCGCCGTCGTAAAACCACCCGGTGTCACCGGAATTCGTTTGAATCACCCGAATGCCCGAGCTGATAAACTCTGTGCGCTCTTTGTCAGGATAGGAAATGTAATCAACAAACTTGGAAGGAATCTGTGACATCCCGTCATGGAAGGTTGTGAAGAAGCCACGACCAACTACGGTACTGACATTCAAATAGGCGCTGCCGCCGAGCACTTCAATCGCGCGATTGAGAATTGCTTCAGCTTTTGCAGTGTTCTCCGGCGACGGCTTCGGGGCTGGATCTTGCTGCGCCGCCACCGAACCAGAAAATAAGACAAGGAGAAACAGTGAAACAACTGACCGGTGTGGTAATGAATAGTTCATTTCTTGAATCGGACTTTCGATGTTCTGCTGCCACTCTCTTTAGGCAGTCATTTTAGTTGCTGACCATGCCAACTGGCGATGCCTGCGGTCGAATTCCATGGAAAAAGGGCTTCAATAAATAGCCTTGAAGCCCTTTTAAACCATGCTGGACAGACTTGGAAAGGTTAATTCAAACTCGCGTTTGTCCCCGCGACCGCCTTCACCACGATGTCGCCGTCTTCAACTTCAACAGCGAAATTCGTGGCACTCTTCCACAAAGCCGTCAGGGGAAGTTTTACTTTCTCGTCGATGTGACGCTTTAGAAAGCGTGCTCCATACTTGGTGTTGAAGCCCTTTTCGGTCAGAAAGTTGAGCGCTGCGTCGCTGACGCTAACGTCTTTGCCCTGACGCTGCATCTGACGGCGCAGGTTGTTCAGGTAGAGGTCGGCAATCTGGCGGACCTCATCCATCGTTAGCGGCGCGAAGACAATGATTTCATCAATGCGATTGCGAAACTCAGGCGAGAAACGCGTTTCGGCCGCCTTCATAACTTCGTTCTTCACGACACGGAAATCCTGTGCGGTCTTGGTGCCAAACCCCAGCGGCTTCTCGAATTTCTTGAAGCTCTCGGAACCAAGATTTGAGGTCATGATCACAATTGCATCTGACAGATAAACTCGCTTGCCGCGGCCGTCAGTCAACCAACCTTCGTCGAAGCCCTGCAGGAACAGGTTCATCAAATAAGGCGACGCCTTCTCGACCTCGTCCAGCAAGAGGACGGTGTAGGGATTCTCGCGCAATTGCTCAGTCAAAATTCCGCCGCGCTCCGAGCCGACAATGCCGCGGGGCATCCCGATCAGCTTTTCGATGCTGACTGTGCCGTCGCCATATTCAGACATGTCGATGCGCACCATCTTCTCTTCGTCGCCAAACATGAATTCGGCCACGGCTTTCGCCAACTCGGTTTTTCCTACACCCGTCGGTCCCAAAAACAACAACACGCCGTCAGGTTTGTAGTGCGACTCTTTCAGCGGGCCCTTGTTCAGCCTAAGCCGTTGCGCCACAGATTTGATCGCAGCTTTTTGACCAATCACGCGCTGCCCCAGCATCGCCTCCGTCATCGAGAAGCGTTCGCTTGTATCGCGAAAGATCATGTCGCGCGGAATGCGAGACTCCTGCGAAATCACGTCGATGACGTGTTCCGGAGTGACCACCATCGTTTGCGGCTCATTTATTTCAACTTTGACCGCAGCCGTGTCGAGCCAGCCAATTGCCTTGTCCGGCAGGTGGAGGTTGCGTATGTATTTCGGCGCCATTTCCAGCGCAATGTTGATTGCCTCATCGGAAATCTTCACTGAATAATTTCTTTCCAGTCGCGGACGGACGCCTAAAAGTATTTCGCGCGTTTCATTTATGGTCGGCTCAACAACCTTCACCAGACGAAAGCGTCGCGCCAGTGCCTCATCCTCGGAAATGTACTCCTTGTACTCCGATAGAGTGGTGGCGCCGATGATGCGCAGGTCGCCGCGTGCCAATGAAGACTTGAACATATTTGCTGCGTCGGATGATGTGCCCAGCGCCGCGCCCGCGCCCATGATGGTGTGCGCTTCATCGATGAAGAGGATGAGGTTATCGCGTTCCTTCACCTCGTCGATGATGCCCTTGATTCGTTCTTCAAACATTCCCCGCAACATCGTGCCCGCTACAATGCCGCCCATCTGCAACTGGACCACATGCGTGCCGCGCAAGCGCGCTGGAATCTTTTCCGGCTCCATTTCGATCAGGCGGGCCAGGCCCTCGACGACGGCAGTCTTGCCAACACCAGGTTCGCCGACCAGCATGGGGGAATTTGCCCGCTCGCGATGGCAGAGGATTTCCACCATCTGCTGGATCTCTTTTTCGCGGCCAATCGTCGGCGCGATCTTGTCGGTGCGCGCCAGCCGATTTAGAGAAACTCCGAAGTGCTTGAGATAGGGCGGCAGCTCAAACTTTTTGCGATATTGTTCTTCTTCGCGCTCGCGTTTCGACACTTGCGCCTGTACGTTCTCAGCAACAATGTCAGGATTGGCGCCCATGTTTTTCAGCACTTCAACAAAGAGACTGTCGTAGTTTGTAAGCGCGGAAAAAATATCCGTTGCCTCGATTACCTTGCGACCCTGCGTCCGCGCGCGTTCCATCGCACGTTTGAAAAGCTCAGTGGTGTCGGGAGAAATGCGAATGCCCTTGCCCACATGCTGCTGACGACTGCTGTCCAGTCGCTTATCAATTGCGATTTTGACAACAATTGGGTCCAGGGAGAGCTCGCGCATAGTTGAGTTAAACATGTCTGGCTCCTCATACATGAGGGCCTCGAGAATGTGTTCAACTGACACGAAATTCTGATCGCGCTGGCGCGACTCGCTCAGTGCGTGATCGAGTATCCGTTGTCCGCTGTCTCCAAATTTATCTTTATAAGATCCTAAATCAACCATTGTCTTGCTCCCCCGGCAAACCGCTTACTATTCCTGCACCATTTCATGACAGCAAACCTGCTGTCCCACGATTATTTGTTTCAAAAAACTCACCTAACCACAACGGTTAGATGTCATGAGCATATGCGCCGTTGCGTTTCGATGCAACGGAATTCTGACGGCAATTACACTGCAAATGTCCGGCCACCGTTTTGAATTTCCGATTAACCTGCAAACAGTTTCGGGGAATAGTGCCTCTCAATACTGGAACCGGCGGGCATCTCGCCCGCCTCAAGGTACGTATTCACACAAGAAATTGGTTGTTTGCCAACCCTGATCAACTGTCACTTAACGAAAGCGTGTGCGACGTCAACGGTCTCAGTTAGTAGTCGTAATCCTCACCGCCGCCTGGCATTGAGGGCGCTGCCTTCCTGGGCTCGGGCGCATCTGTCACCGCCGCGTCTGTGGTCAGCATTAATCCTGCAATGGATGCTGCATTTTGGAGGGCAGTTCGTACTACTTTAGTAGGATCGAGTATGCCCGCGGCCGCCAAGTCCTCATACTCTCCACTGGCGGCATTGAATCCCTTATTGCCCTTTAACTCTGCAACCTTACCAACGACCACGGCGCCATCAAGGCCGGCGTTTTCAGCGATTCGCCGCAACGGTTCTTCCAATGCGCGTCTTACTATTCTTGTCCCCGTGACCACGTCCGCGTCGTCGTCAGTCAGGTCGTCGAGCACCTGTCCGGCGCGGAACAACGCCGTACCGCCACCTACAACCGTGCCTTCCTGCGCGGCTGCCTTCGTAGCGTTAAGCGCGTCTTCAACCCGCGTCTTGATCTCTTTCATCGCAGTTTCCGTCGCAGCGCCGACTCTAACTACCGCCACACCGCCGGCAAGTTTAGCTAGTCGCTCCTGAAACTTCTCGCGATCGTAATCAGAAGTGGTCTCTTCAATCTGTCTTCTAATTGTGGCCACGCGTCCCTGTATGCTCTTGCGATCGCCGCCGCCCTCAACCAGGGTTGTCGAGTCTTTGTCGACAATCGCGCGTTTGGCGGTTCCCAAATCCGAAAGCTGAACGTTTTCGAGTTTGATACCCAGGTCCTCAGTAATAACGCGCGCTCCCGTCAGAACCGCCAGGTCTTCGAGAATGGCCTTACGACGATCTCCAAAAGCAGGCGCTTTGACGGCGCAGACTTTTATCGTGCCGCGCAGCTTGTTAACCACGAGGGTAGCCAGCGCATCGCCTTCGATGTCTTCAGCGACAATCAATAACGGACGACCACTGCCGGCTGCTTGTTCGAGGACTGGCAGCAGGTCGCGCATCGCAGCAATCTTTTTCTCATGGAGCAGGATCAACGGTTCGTCGAGCACGCATTCCATTCGGTCAGCATTAGTGACGAAGTAAGGCGACAAGTAGCCGCGATCAAACTGCATGCCTTCTACGATTTCGAGTTCGGTCTGCAGACCTTTCGCTTCCTCGACGGTAACAACCCCGTCTTTACCAACCTTCTCCATCGCATCAGAGATGAGTTGACCAATCTCCCGATCGTTGTTAGCCGAGACACTGGCCACGTTCATCAGGTCTTCCTTGTTTTTTACTTTCTTGGAGATGCGCTGCAGTTCCGCTACCACGGCCTCGGTCGCTATCTGAATGCCGCGCTGCAACGACATTGGGTTAGCGCCAGCCGTCACATTTTTCACGCCCTGACGAAAGATTGCCTGCGCCAGCACGGTGGCGGTCGTGGTTCCGTCGCCCGCCGTATCGTTGGTCTTAACGGCAACCTCGCGCACCATCTGCGCGCCCATGTTTTCGTATTTGTCCTTGAGCTCGATTTCCTTTGCCACGGTCACGCCGTCTTTCGTGATTACCGGTGAGCCATACTTCTTTCCGATTATGACGTTGCGCCCTTTGGGTCCGAGCGTTACGCGCACGGCATTCGCGAGGGTGTCCACACCCTTCAGCATTGCGCCACGTGCTTCCTCGCGAAACTTCATCTCTTTTGCAGCCACTCTCGTTCTCCTTGTGAGATCTTAAATTTCAAATCTTAAATTCTCGAATCTTGAATCTGAGATCTGAAACTTGAAATCTCAAATCTGCAGAGACTATTCCACCGCTTGCTTTGCCTTGTCCGTATAGCGTCCAACTTTAACACGAGCTGGTCGCAAGAGCCGGTCACCAATTTTGTAACCTCGCGTGTGCTGAGCAATAACTCTGCCTTCATCGCCCGGCGCTGCTTCAACGGTTTCAACGGCCTCGTGCAACTCCGGATCAAACAGCTCACCAACTGCATCGATCGACTCGACACCCGCGGCGGCAAGCGCGTTTTCGAAACTTGACGCCGTTCTCCGAACCCCTTCCGCGATCACCTCAGACGAACTGCCTGTTTCGGCAGCATCGGTTGCGCGCTCCAGATTGTCCAGCACGGGCAATAGCCCGGCGATGAAGTCGGCTTTCTCACGTTGCGCGCGCTCAGCGGCAGCGCGATTCAACCGCTGACGCGTCTCGTCGGTTTCACTTTGCAACTGCTTCCGCAATTGTTCAAAACGCGATTGCACCTCCAGCGTCTTTTGCTCAGCGGCTTTCGTGCGCGCCTCCAGCTCTTCAACGTAACTGGGTTTAAGACTCGGAGACTCAGCTGCGGAGTCGCGCTCGGAGCTATCGTCGTCATCCAACAGAATGCGACGTCGATCCGTTACGCGAATTTCCGGTTCGTCATCTCTCTTCCTGTGATCTCTACCGAATAAATCCCTGGCCATTTGAATCCCTTTTCACGTCTCAAGTTTCAGATCTCAAATCTTGCTTGGTTGATCCTACGAAACCTTGATTTCCACTCGCTGCGATTTTCGCTCGGGACGCTTGGGAAGGTGAACTTGAAGCACGCCATCCTTGTAATCGGCCCTGATATCGCTTTGATCAACGGCGGCCGGAACGCTAAACGACTTAAGAAATTTGCCACTCGGGCATTCCGCCCGGTGTCTGGTCCCCGTCTGCGCCAACCGATTTCCCTTTATCGTTAGCCTGTCGTCGTCAACGCTGATATCGAGTGTCGCCCGGTCGATGCCGGGAAGATCAACGGCGACGGCATACTCACCATCATTCTCGTAAACGTCCGCTGCCGGATACCAATCGGCTGCCTCAACCTCGTCACTCGAGCTACATTCGCTAGCGCGGCGCTGCGACGCGTCTTCAAATAGTCGATTCATTCGATCTTGCAAAGACACCAGGTCGTGCAAGGGATTCCATTGTGCCATCGCTCTGTTCCTCTTTGGAGTGCGGTGACCTGTCACCGCTTTGGTCAAGCGCGGCTTGACGCCCTTCCTCTCAATACGTTCAACGAAACAGTGGCCGCGACAAGTCGCGACCGACTAAAGCGGTGACAGGTCACCGCACTCCAAATCAAGCCGCAGCTGCAGCTGCCTCTATCTTAAGATCCATCTGATCGCCATTGGCCGACACTTTTACCGTCTGGCCAGGCAGAATCTCGCCGCTCAACAGCTTTACCGCCAGCGGATTTTGTATCAGGGTTTGGATCGCGCGCTTAAGCGGTCGTGCGCCGTAGTTTGGATCGTAACCTTCCCGGGCCAAAAGCTGTCGCGCCGTGTCGTCCAATACCAGCTGGATATTTCTTTCTCCAAGCATCGCTAACAAACGTTCCAACTGCACGTCTATGATCTGGCCGATCTGCTCGCGTGAAAGCTGATGGAAAATGACTATGTCGTCGATGCGATTGAGAAACTCCGGTTTAAAGTTTACCCGCAACTCCTGCAATACCGCGTCGCGTACTTCCTGCTCGTCTCCGTCGGCATCCTGAATCTCGCGCGAGCCGAGATTTGACGTCATGATCAAAACGGTGTTTTTGAAGTCGACTGTGCGACCCTTCGCATCAGTCAGCCGCCCGTCGTCAAGAATCTGAAGTAACACATTGAACACGTCAGGGTGCGCCTTCTCGATCTCGTCAAACAACACCACTGCGTAAGGCCGGCGGCGAATCGCCTCGGTGAGTTGGCCGCCCTCTTCATAGCCCACGTAGCCTGGGGGTGCGCCGATCATTCGTGCCACCGCATGCTTCTCCATGTATTCCGACATATCGAGCCGGATCATGGCGTGCTCGTCGTCAAACAAAAATTCCGCAAGCGCTCGAGCTGTTTCCGTTTTGCCCACACCCGTCGGACCGAGAAAGATGAACGAGCCGACAGGGCGGTTCGGA
>JBOGOP010000215.1:0-10003 GCA_050747225.1 Pyrinomonadaceae bacterium | reverse complement strand
GCAGGAGGCTACACGTTGTCAGTCGCCGAAAGCTGCACCGGCGGATTAATTGCGGAACGCCTGACGAATGTTCCCGGTTCGTCGAAGTACTTTATCGAGGGAGTTATTGCCTATTCGAATGACGCTAAAACGCGAACCCTGGGCGTCGAGCCGGTGTTACTACTCGAGCATGGCGCCGTGAGTGCGCCGGTTGCCGAAGCCATGGCCGAAGGGATTCGCAAACGCGCACGGACGGATTTTGGCTTGTCGATAACTGGGATTGCCGGACCCGGTGGCGGCAGCGAAGATAAACCCGTCGGACTCGTTTACATCGCCCTCGCGGATGATGCTCACACCGAACATCGCAGGTTCATCGTGCCCGGCGATCGCCAACTTATTCGCTGGCGCGCATCGCAGGCGGCGTTAGATTTGCTGAGAAAAAGGCTGACTTGAGATTAGCAAGAAGAGTTTGGATTCGCTTCTGATTCAGACGATAAAGGACCTGGTCTTCCACTGAGGCTCTCTAAAAGACTTCGCTAGATCGCGAAGTGCATAACCGTTTGAAAGAAATGACAAAAGGTAGCACACCAAGCCCGAAGAAGTGATTGTGACCTGCTGATCTTCGAGAAAACGTGAGAAGGCAGCGGGCGAATTCGGAATGCCATAGACTGAATATTGCACCTTCGAATCTCCGTCTCCTCTCATTTGTAAAAACCCAATCTCAAACGATGCGTCCTTTGAAATGCACAACCTCTGGCGGAGCTCGCTGAACGGTACGTTTAAGCGGGCATATCCTAGCGCGCCGTACTGGCACCACTTTCGATCAAATCCAACCGAGGTAAGTTTATACTCCTTGACATCAACAGCCTCTACACCAAGTTCCTCTAATAAGCCCCGAAGGCCAACATTATAGATACTCAAGCTCCGGCTCGCTTCTTGGTCGAGGCCCCGCGAAAGGCCTTCATTAACGCTTGAGTTGAAGACCTCCGGCCGGAATACATTTGCGCCTCGCTTGACTATAACTAATCGATCGTCGCTCGTAGTCACGGCGATATTGATCCCAAAGGAGTTGAAAAGAAATTCTTGCGAAATCTTATAAGGATCGACATTGTGAAAATACTTTTTTCGCACGGTCTGACTCTCTCCAGGTATTTGGCGGTCCAAGGAGCCACTGGTAGTCAGAAAGTTAAAGTACTCCGAGTATTTCAGACGAATATGACACGTATTTAGCTCGTCAGGGCCTTCACTTCGATGACAGAAAAACCCGGCTAGAGCATAGCTCTTGCCATTGTAAGGAGTCGGCTTCCCCAAAGCCCTATCCTCAATTATCTCTCGTTCGATATCTCGTTTGAGCCTTTTAAGGTCGCCTGGCAACTCGACCGGACTCTTTTCGACACTCGTTACTATTTTCAGACCCTGACGCGAAAAGCCATCGAGGATGATCCAATCAGCTATCTTGAGATTGCCAAGCTCGAGGAAGGGCGATATCGGAACACTCTTAAGTAGGACTATGGTTCTGAGCAGTCGCGCAAACTTCTCGACCTTAATCTCGTATCCAAATTCCCTTAGGACCGGGGCAAGAAGTAATCCCACGGCCGCACCGCTCAAAGTCAGAATAATTTCAACCCACAACATTCCCATGCTCCTCAACCACAACTAGTTCTCCAAGGGTAACTTAGAAAATGGGAACGGGATTTCCGTTCCCGATCGATGAGAGTAACAAATTCTTATTAAGCTCTGGCCAGTAGAGTTCGTCGCCATTCACTACCTGAACATTGTGAATCTCGGCTACAGTTGCTTTTCTAAACCAAGGAAATCTCTCAAAAGGAAGGAAGAACTCCTTGTCGTGCATTAACAGCCATATTCCCTGCATGTCTATATGGGTGACCTCAACGTCCAAAGTAGCTTTCCCAGCGATCTTTGATTTCATCTACATGCTCCTCAACTAGCCTCACCGCTCTTTTGATTTGCCTTGGTTTCAGACCATTATTCTCTGCCAATTCGATGTTTGGTTCAAGCCAGAATTTGGCTTGACCACCGCTGTGAAATACGTGAACGTGCATTCGAGATTCCTCATTTGAATAAAAAGCAAATCGAAAACCTAACTCTCGAAAGATTGTTGGGCTCACCACTCCACTCCGCCACGAGTAGGAATTTGCAGGTCAGCTCTAAAATGAAGCAGAAGCGTTTCTTAAGCAATCTCTTGTGACTCACTAGCCTGATTGCTATAGTGCCAGACTTCTTTCATGACCGAACGAATTGCTTGAAGGAGTAGTTCTGGCTTGCGACCTGCGGCTGTCATCGTCAGTGCCTACCTCCTTGGATCGATCATCCGCTGGCGCGCGTCGTAGGCCGCGCTGGATTTGTTGCGGAGGCGGTTGATTTATTCTTGGTTCGAGAAGCGACGCTCAAGGCTTTGAGGCGCTCGTCGGGCGTGGAAGACAGCGAGAACAACAATCCTGTCGACTTCAGGCAAGAAATAAATTGAATAAGGAAAAAGTTGCAGAACGACCCGACGAACTTGTCCACGAATCTCCCTGAATCTCTCAGGTTGGTTAGCTATTCTTTCAAGGTACTTTTCAATCTCAATCCTAAATCCCTGCCAAGTCCCACACGTTTGTTTTCATACCATGACACTGATTCATCGAGTTCGAGTTGGGCAATGCGGCGAAAAACTAAAGGAAGGGGCATCAGTTCTTCCCGTACTTGGATTCAAGGTCGCCCTTGACCGCCTCCCACGCGACAACGTAATCAGGATTCTTCTCGTGTGCTGCCAGTCTACGATCTAATTCCTCGGCTTGACTGGCCGTCAACTCGGGCTCATAACCCTCCTGGACGATGCTTTCCCAAAGGGCTTCTACCAGTTCGATTCGCTCAGACAGCGGTAGGCTTTTTGCATCCTCTAATATACTCGTGCTCATAAAAGAATATCTCCGAAATGTCAGTTTCTGTTGCGACCCTCTTCGAAGTAACGAGCAAGGCGACTAACAAGTTCGCCAGTTTGAGTAACCACTTGTTCAGTTTTTGCCTGGGCTTCACGTAAGCGCTGCATGTCAGAAGCAAACTGCGCCTGCTGTTCGACAATGAAGTCCATTCTCTTTTCGAACTCTTCATTCGTCATATCGATTCGTCCTCGAGAAATCGCTTGCAAACCCAGGCAAGCCGAACGCTGGCTAAAACGCGACAAGTTTCCCCCTCAGCAACCGAGATTATAGTTCCGAGCACGCAATTTCCACTATCGCTTGTCGGCCATTAGGTCGGTTGCTATAGTGCCAGTTTCCTTTCATGCCGGAATATCGCTTCGATGGAGTAATCTCAGCTTGCGATCTGCCGCCGTCATCGTTATTGCATACTTGCTGGGCTCGATACCGTTTGGTTATCTGATTGTGCGAGCGACGCAAGGTGCTGACATTAGGGAAACGGGTTCTGGTGGAACTGGTGCGACCAATGTGTCTCGGCGTTCGGGAAAAGCTGCCGGCGTTTTGACGTTGTTACTCGATGCGCTGAAGGGTGCAGCTGCCGTTGTCATTGCCAAGGTGGTTCTCTGTCTGCCTGTTTTCGGCAAAAGCGAGCTCGTCGGTCAGTCACTTGAGAACGCATACTGGTGGGTAGCGGCAGCGGCGATCGCGGTAATTGTCGGGCACATCTTCCCGGTCTGGCTGCGTTTTCGTGGTGGGAAAGGAGTTGCGACAGGAGTCGGCGTATTTCTTGTCTTAACACCGATCTCCGTTGCGCTCGCCGGCGCAATCTTTGTCCTGGTTGTTTGGCAGACGCGCTATGTTTCGCTGGGGTCGATTGTGGCGGCGATTGCTATTCCGTTGTTCGTGTTATTGCAGAATGTGTTTATTCAGCAGGTTGACCCTGTGGCGCCGATCATGAGTGCGGCGATGGCCGGCGCGATGCTGATTGTGTTCGCGCATAGGGAAAATATTGCGAGACTAAAGAGCGAAACTGAGAATAAGTTTCATTAACGCTGTTCGCGCCTGCGGCGCTCATTGCGGGCGGGACGCCCGCGCTCCCAGCAAATCGCTTGACGCACCCGCAAATCGCTTGACGCGTGACGCAGCATTAGTCCGAGGAAAACTTTAGTTGAATGAAACGTATTGCAGTCATTGGTGCGGGTAGTTGGGGGACGGCGCTCGGAATCATCGCGGCGCGAGCCGGTCATGAAGTTCAGCTCTGGTCACATAACCCGGCCGTGGTTGAGACGATCAATAGTGAACATATCAATCCGCGTTACCTGACCGAATCGCGGATTCCCGATAGCGTTCGCGCGACTAACAATATCGTCGACGCAGTCAACGCAGCAGAGTTGGTGATACTCGCCGCTCCTTCGCACGCAACGCGCGAACTGCTTGCCCTGATGACGCCGGGGTTCCGCGCTAATACCGTCATTGTCAGCGCCACGAAGGGAATTGAGATCGATACCGGCAAGCGAATCTCTCAGGTTGTCGCTGAAGTAGTGCCGCAGGCAAGCCGTCCGCGGTTTGTAAGTTTGTCCGGACCCTCGTTCGCGAAAGAAGTGGTTGCGAGTCATCCGACCGCAGTCGTCGCCGCCAGCCGGGACCGCGATGCCAGTCGCATGGTTCAATCAGAATTGAGTTGTGACAGTTTTCGCATTTACACCAACGATGATGTCGTTGGCACTGAACTGGGCGGTTCGGTAAAGAACGTTATGGCGATCGCAGCCGGCATGGTTGCAGGTCTCGGCTTCGGCTCTAACAGCATTGCCGCACTGATCACGCGAGGGCTGGCTGAGATGACGCGGCTGGCGTTGCGTGAGGGCGCGAGACTTGAGACTCTGATGGGCCTTGCGGGTTTGGGTGACCTCGTCCTGACCTGTACTGGCGGCCTCTCGCGCAATCGTTTTGTTGGCCAGGAGCTGGGTAAGGGACGAAAGCTGGACGAGATCACCGCCGGGATGAACGAGGTTGCAGAAGGCGTGAAGACGACATTGGCAGTCAAGAGACTGGCAGCGCGTATTGGTGTTGATATGCCGATCACAAATGAAGTGCATGCCGTGCTCTATGAAGGAAAACTGGCATCGGACGCAGTTAACGAACTAATGACGCGGCCTTTGCGGGAAGAGAACAATTAGGTAGGGTAGAGTCTGAAGCGAGAAGAATATGCCTGCTGCAACTGACGAGAAATTGCTCGCTTCGAATCGCGCCGCGTTTCACGAATACCACATCCTCGACAAATACGAGGCTGGTATTGCTTTGACGGGGACAGAAGTGAAGAGTGTGCTGGCGGGCCGGGTGCAATTGAAGGAAGGCTACGTTGCCGTTCGCGAAGGCGAAGTCTGGTTGTTTAATGCCCACATTTCGCCTTATGCTCATGGCAACCGTGAGAACCACGAGCCGCTCCGAACGCGCAAGTTGCTTCTCCACAAACGCGAGATAGAGAAACTGGATCAGGCCGCAGTGAAACAGGGAATGACGTTGGTGGCATTGCGCGTCTATCTGAAGAAACGCCGGATCAAAGTTGAAATCGCGGTGGCGCGCGGAAAGAAGCTGTTCGACAAGCGAGAAACCGAATTGCGGCGTACGGTTGAAAGAGAGACACGCGCCCAATTGAAAGAACGCAATAGATAAGGGTTATTCAAAAGAGAGCTGTTCAGGAGTACTCACAAAAATGCAAATCGAAAGTACAAATGGATCCTATCGAGACCTCGATGTTCAGGCGATCGCTGTTGCCTTTTTCAAAGATGAGAAAGCTGATGACGGATTTCTCAAGGAACTCGATTCAGTCACTGGCGGGGTTATCAAGTCGGTAATCGAGTCCGAAGAATTGAACGGCAAAGAGGCTGACACTGCTTATCTTCACCTTGTTGGGAATAACGGGGTCAAGGCACAACGACTGTTACTGGTGGGTGTTGGAGAACGCGGTGAATACACGACTGCTCAGGCTTCGCAGATGGCCGGAACGGCGGTCCGCGCGCTGCGCGGAAAGAACGTGAAGTCGATCGCAATTGTGCCCAGGCTCGAAGGAAATCCGGAAGAGATCGCTTCAGTAGTGGTGGAAGGCGCATTCATGTCCTTGTTTGATCCAGACAAGTATCGAACGCAGGACAAAGAAGCACGGGAGGTAAGCAAGCTCGTAATCGCTATCGCTGGGGCGGATGAAACAAGCCTGAAGCGCGGCATCGAACGGGGCAGGATCATAGGTGAATCGGTCAACTTCACGCGCGATCTCGCGAATGAACCAGGCGCCTACATGACACCGACGAATATGTCCGAACGGGCCAGGGAAGTGGCAACGGAATTCGGCCTTAGCATCGACGTCCTGGATGAAGCTCGAATGGAACAGGAAGGCATGGGGTCTCTCTTGAGTGTGTCGCGCGGATCAGATGAGCCTGCCAAGTTGATCATTTTGAAGTACACACCGGCAAACGCGAGCGACGATGGCGGTGATCTGCTGGCATTTGTCGGGAAAGGAATCACCTTTGATTCCGGAGGTATTTCACTCAAGCCTGGCGACAACATGGAGTTGATGAAATACGATATGACCGGTGGCGCCACGGTCATGGGAGCGATGCGTGCAATTGCACAACTGAAGCCTTCAATTCCAGTACTGGGAGTAATTCCGTGCTCCGAGAATCTTCCTTCCGGAAAAGCCACCAAGCCCGGAGATGTAGTGCGGGCGATGACTGGTAAAACGATTGAGGTAATCAATACCGACGCTGAGGGACGGTTGATTCTAGCCGACGCAATCGCGTATGCCAGGAAACTCGGTGCCACAAAGATAGTAGACATCGCCACGCTTACCGGCGCCGTCTCGATCGCTTTGGGTGACGTCAATACTGCCGTGATTGGCACCGATCAGGATCTGATTGGTGAGATAGTGGCCGCCGGAAGAGAGGCGGGAGAAAAGTTTTGGCAGCTACCGCTCGATAAAGAATATTCCAAACAGATCAAGTCTGATATTGCAGATATCAAGAATGTCGGTGGCCGGAAAGCAGGGACGATTACCGCGGCGGCTTTCCTGAAAGAGTTTGCTGATGGGGTGTCCTGGGCCCACCTGGATATTGCGGGGACGGCTTGGGGTGAAGAAGCGAAACCCTATCGAGCCAAGGGGCCAACCGGAGTTGCGGTGAGAACATTTATCAAAATTGTGGCGCGGGCAGCAGCGAAGGGTAACGGTTCGTAGGAACTGTAATCAGCCGAGGACATCGCTTGTCATCATTTGTGAACAGCAATTCACTCCACAAAACCTACCACGTTCAACTTTACTCAGCTTTTTCTAAAGTCCGATCGTGGCATTAGACTTGTAACGGGCGGGGCAGTTGCCAAAGGAGTGGAATCCCTCATTAAATGTCCTCGCCCCCCTCGACAGCCGTTCGAGGTATTATAAGCAGCCACTCCTTTGGCCTCACCATTCCAAGGTTGTTGCTCCCCGGAATCTCTAAGAGCCCCTCCATTCTTGTCTAAAGGATTATCAGAAAGTGTTATAATTTCGGCGCTTTGCCCTTGGTAAACGTCTCTCGGCCCGTCTGTTTGCTTTTGAGGAGTGCGCAAAGGCGTGGTGACTAATTACTACAAAGTTCTTGGAATAAAGCATTCGGCGTCGCGGTCGGAAGTTAAGTCGGCTTATAGAAAGCTTGCGAGACTAAGACATCCGGATGTGAATGGCGGTTCGGAAGATGCCGCTCGCGAATTCGCGCTTCTTTCCAGGGCCTATCGCGTCCTAATCGATCCCCAGGAGCGGGCCTACCACGATCAGCAACTGACCGCCCAGGCGAGCGGGTATTCGATCCTTCAGTCAGAGAATATCCACGCGCAACGGGCGCGAAATCTTGCGGTGCAGGCGCGCTGGGATAGAGTTGTCAACCAGGTTCTGGAACGAGATCGTCAGGAAAGCCGGGAACGACAGCGCGCTGTGTTCACGACCGTCTCGCTATTTCTCTCTACATTCTTTGTGGCGATGCTCAAACCCCACCTATGGGAGACGTTTGGTTACGCCGGTCGCGCAATCGTTCTGACTCTTTTTGTCATAGGCGTCTGGCATCTGGCCACGCGACTCCGCGAATACTTCGCTCATTACACATATCGTCCGAAGTCGATTCAGGATTCGATAATGCGGGATGACGAGAAACCTGAACAACCCTTTACAAGATTTTCCGCTTACACGTTTCTCCTGGTTGGATATGGGTTGAGCATTGGAGTGGGACTGATTATCGGGTGGCACGCTCAAGGTTTCATGAGCGGCTTAACCATGCTGCTCCCGCGTGACGTGGTTCATTCGAACGTGCTCTTCTATTCGTCTACAATCTTGTTGATTCCGGACCTCGTAGTTTACCCCCCTATTGCGGTCTTAATTGTCGATTCAATGCAAGCTCTGACTTCCAGAATAGACTAAGTGCGACGACTCTAATCGTTGCGCAGAAAACAAATGCGAAACTACCTAAGACGCTCGTCTGCGCTGGTTACAACAATGGTCGTGGGTGTTGTCCTGCTTGTTGCGAACGTACATGCGCAGGAACGAAGCAAACAGACGCTGACGCCACTTCAGCTGGCGATTGAAGAGCAAAGGCAGCGCTTGAGTTCCGCCGAGATCGAAGATCGCCGCGAGGCTCTTATGCGGTTGCGCGCACTGCAGCGTCCGGAAGCTTCGCGGGTGGCGTTGTCAGCACTGAATGATCCCGCGCCAATCGTTCGGGTGACGGCTGCGGCAGCCGTTCTGTGGCTACCAGGTGACGAAAGTGCAGCTGGTTTGATCCCGCTGCTAAGTGATAAAGAGGAATTCGTTCGTCAGCAGACTGCCTACGCGCTTGGGCAGACACGCAGTCATTCCGCTGTCGCTGGACTTATTGAACGTCTAAGCGACAAGAAAGATTCGGTCCGTGGTGCGGCGGCTGTTGCGCTTGGTCAAATCGCAGACGCAACCGCCGTAACTTCCCTGGCTACGGTTTTGAATCCGCAAGCTGGATTGGCTTCGTCAAAGAAGAGCAAAAAGAGCAAAGGAGAAAAGAATCCGTTTGTTTTGCGGGCCGCCGCCCGCTCGCTGGGACAGATCCGTAATCGCGCAGGATTGCCGGCTCTCACGGTCGTGTTGCAAGACGACAAGGCGGAGTATGACCTTCGCAGAGAGGCGGCATCCGCCATTGGAGAAATTGGCGATGCCTCGGCAATTCCGGCGCTCAGGACCGCTGAGACGGCAAGCGACCCTTATCTCGCTGAGGCCGCTCATCAGGCAATAAAGAAGATTTCAAGGTCCCTTACGGCCGGCGGCAACTAAAGTACAACCGAGGTCCAAATGAAGAAGCGCCGAACACTCGAGGTGAACGGCGCTTTTCCTTTTCTTCGGAAGAAGTAAGTCCTAGCTTTCGGTTTTTTCTCCGCGAGCCTGGCTCTTCTTGGCTGCCTTCGTCGCCTGCGGAATTGGCAAGCCTACCCCACCCGACATCGATTCCTGAGTGTCGGGCTCTTCTTCTTTGGGCTCCGGCAGGTCGTGAATGAGAGCGCCCCCGGAACTCTTCGAAAAGATCAGCTTGTGCGTGTACTCATCGAGGTCGATGTGTACGAGGTCGCCAAGTCCAATTTGTCCGGTCGCCACCAGGTTTGAAAGCGGGTAAACCAGAAAACGCTCGACGGAACGCTTCAGATGCCGTGCCCCGTATTTGAAGTCGAGACCTTCCTTCAGCAGCGTATCCTTAGCATTGTCGGAACATTGGAATACAAACTTGATGCCGGCTGACTGCATGATCCGATCCTGCACCGCTGCCAATTCAAGTTCCAGAATCTGCCGCAGATGATGTTCCTTAAGCGAGCGGAAGACGACCACCTTGTCGATGCGGTTCATGAACTCGGGTGAAAACTTTCGCCGCGCTGCTTCGACTGCTGTCCTGTAGATCTTTTGATCGACCTCAGTGTCGTTTGGATTCTTTGAGCCTTTTCCAGGCGCAAACCCGATGCCGCCAGAGATCAGCTCTGACATCTCTCTGGCGCCAAGGTTGGACGTCAACACCACCATACAGCGGGAGAAGTCGACGCGGCGGTTGTCGCCCAATGTCAATGTCGCTTTG
>JBOGOP010000214.1:0-10048 GCA_050747225.1 Pyrinomonadaceae bacterium | reverse complement strand
CACTTCCCCAAGTTATTGATTCCAAACTACAAAAGTTAGGGAAGTAGGTTTCTAAAGTTATGGAATTGAGTCGAGATTAGGCCTATTAGGTTCTTGAACAAGTAGGATGATTGCAGGGTTCGTTCCGATTGAAGTTTTCGAGCAAATTTGCCCCTTGTTCCAATCAACCTTCAATCTTCATCTTCAATCTTCAAGCAGGTCTGTGTTTTCTAATTCTGAGAATTAACCTGGTCCTCTGAAAGGCCAGGGGGCAATCTGATGAAGACCTCAAGCATAAAGTCATTCGGTAAGAAACTGGCTTGCCCATCCTCCAACCTCTTACTCTCTTTTCAACAGCGGGCCCTGGCACCAGAAATCAACTTCCTGGTCAAACATCACCTCGCTGGTTGTGATTTCTGCTATTGCGAGATTCCTTTGCTCACGTTTTATAGGCAGCCACTCAAGGGGGAGTGTCGCCCTCCGGAGCTGCCGATCAACTTGAGGGTCCTGGCTGAGTCCATTCTTGGCCAGGATAAAACAGCAAAGGTTGTCGCCGAGAGTTCTGCCGGTAAGGGCCTTAGGCTTACGTAGCGGAATTCCGATGGTAATTAAGAATCGGGTTTTGAAATCCTGGCAGGCAGTCTAGTTTTCACTTAAATTCCTTCAAATCACAATTAGGAATAAAGCTCTTCGATCAGATCACCAAACTTCTGATCGATGACGCGCCTCTTTACTTTGAGTGTTGGCGTGAGTTCTCCGCGGTCAATTGTGAATTCGTCAGGCAGGAGCGCGATCCGGCGGATACGCAAATAGTCGGCAAGTTCTCGCGTAAGCAGCGCAACGTCACTTTGGACCAATTTGATCGCAGCAGGAAGCTGGGCGAGCGCAACACGATCGGCAGGAAACTCCTCGCCATTGGCCGACAGCGCTTGTCGAACTGCTTCCCATTCAGGAACAATCAATGCCACCGGCTGTTTCCGACCGGCACCTACCACTACTACCTGACTGACAAACTCGCTTTGCTTTAGCAGACTCTCAATTTGTTGTGGTGCAACATATTTTCCGTTTGAGAGTTTGAACAGGTCTTTCTTGCGATCGGTGATGTAGAGGTGGCCCTCCTTATCTACATGACCGACGTCACCGGTGGCAAACCATTCATCCTGCAGAACGGAAGCGGTCTCTTCCGGATGGCCGTAATAGCCACGCATGACGTTGGGCCCGCGTAAGAGAATTTCACCGTCTTCAGCAATGTTGACTTCTATTCCGTCAAACGGTAAGCCTACCGAACCGACTTGATTATTCTCGGGACGATTAGCGGAGACAATGCATGTTTCTGTGGCGCCGTATCCTTGCAGAATTGGAATGCCAGCGGCGAGGAAGGCGTACGAAAGGGCTGGTGAAAGCGGCGCACCACCGGACACAAAATATCGCAGTCGGCCGCCAACGCCCTCACGCCACTTTGAAAACACCAGCTTGTTTGCCATCTTTTGCTGCAAAGCCAGGGCCGGTCCGATGAGTTTCCTCTTGTCCTTCGCCTCGGCATAACGCTGGCCCACATCCAGCGAGCGAACAAAGACCCGTCGCTTCCAACCTTTTTGCGAAAAGCCCTTCTTAACAATCTTGTGATAGACCTTCTCGAATAGACGCGGAACTGCAGTCATCACCGTAGGTCTAACTTCACGTAGATTCTCCGCAACTTGATCAAAAGAAGCGGTGTAGTAGACGGAGACGCCGCTATAACAGAAGATGTAGAAACCAGTCCGCTCAAAAATATGTGACAGGGGCAGCACCGACAAAGCTACATCGGTCGATGAAATGGGTAATCCCCCCGTGGTTGCCAGGACATTTGACACAAAGTTAGCGTGAGTCAGCATTACGCCCTTCGGTTCGCCCGTCGTACCGGAGGTGTAAATTATCGTTGCCAGATCGTCAGGTCTGATCGCCTTGAGATAGGCTCCGAAGGCCGCAGGCTTATTAATTGCGCGCTCCCTGCCGCTTGCTTCCAACACCTCAAGGGTTGTGGATCGCTGAATATCATCAGTGGCGGAGGCGTCGAAAAAGATAGTCTTCTCAAGAAAATCCAGGCCCGCAAGCGCCTCTTTAGCGTGCTTGAAGAGCTTTTTGTTCGACACGAAAATGGCGCGTGTGCCGGAGTCAGTCAGTATGTAGCGGATTTGATCGACTGCCTGGGTCGTATAAATGGGAACGTTTATGGCGCCCAAACTCAGAATCGCAAGGTCGGCGATCGACCATTCGGGCCGATTTTCCGATAGAAGTGCAATGCGATCGCCGGGTTTGATTCCCAGGTCCGCGAGCCCGAGGGCAACATTTCGCACGCGTTCTACAAACGTCTCAGCCGCAATATTAACCCAGTCGCTACCGACCTTGTGGTTAAGCGCATCTTGCTTTCCATGTTTTAAGGCGGCCGTAAGACAGAGTCCCGGCAGCGAGGAAGCCGGCGCAGTCTCACGCTCTTTGATCATGTCTAGTTTGGCTGAAGCAGTTGAAGCCAAGTTGGCGGGCTCCTTCTCGGTTACTAGTCACTGTCTTACTAAGAACTCGATGATGTTTTCGCAAGCCGGGGGATAATACTACACGCTGCCAACAGGCGCGTCGGGTTGGGGACTCGGTAGCGCAGCTTTTGTGTTCGCTTGCCTGGCTGTCTCTAAACTCCCGCGTGGACGTTTCTTGCGGCGCGACTGAACATCTTCAACCCTTCCGTTCATGGTTGCTAATGCCGCCAGCACAAGGAAGAGTAACGCGTTGGAGGGCGTATGCAGCGTGAAATCAAAAAAGCTGTGAACCAGAACTGCAAAACATCCAGCCATAGCGCCGGTCGCCACCCCTCGCCTGAAATCATCGCGAGAGTCTCGCCGGAGAAATCCCATACGAAACAAATTCACCACAAAGAACAAGCCAATAACGGCGCCGATGATCCCACCATCAGACAGTATCTGCAGATAATCGTTATGCGCCTGTTCCAGGCGATACATTCCATTGCGGGAATCGTAGCCCGTGTAGACCACGCCAAACGCACCTAATCCAGTACCTATCCACGGATGCGTCTTAATTATGTCTATTGTGACGCTCCAAAAATGGGCGCGGCCGGTCGTAGGATCGTCGGTGTTGACAGAGCCGACAACTCGAGTCAGGGCATGTTCGCCACCCAACAAAACCACACCGCCAAACAACGCAACGATTAACGCCAGGGCAAGTCCGGCTTTCATCGCTGCACTCCTGATGCGCGGTGGCCGTTCTTCGTGTCGCTTCTTGTTACGATGCCGCCGCAATCCCATGGTTGCGACCAGAAAGATTATTTCCGCGGCCAGGCTAATTATACCGCCGCGAGAGTTTGTCATTATCAAAGCTACTGCCATTAGACCGGCAGCGAAGAGATAAATGAATTTCTTTTCTTTTTCAATCGCGCCCGTAAACACCAGCCCGAGCGGCACAGCAAGGGCCATTTCCATGTAGCCGGCAAAATGGTGGCGATTGATAAACGGACCGAAGGCCTGACTCTGTGGCAATTCGCGCATCCAGTAGATCTTGTCAGGACTAGTAAACGACTGAGTTAGTCCGAAGATGGCCAGGAAGAATCCAAAGACTCCAATTGTCCTCACGAGCAGTCTAAGACGCTTAGGCGTGTCGGTAAAAACAAGAACGGCGGCAAAATAAATTGCGAGCGCCGCGACCTGAACGAGGATAAATCTTGTTGAGTAAGGGTCAAACGAGAGACTGCTGACCAATGGAATGGAATGGGTGCCGACATCCTCTGGATGTCGCAGCGGCAGAAGCTGAAACAAGCCCAGCAAAAACATTCCGAGCAGCGGTAATTGCAAAATGTTTCGGCTGATACGGAGGGTTCCGAGTATCCAGCCGTCGATCAGCCATAGAACCAGGATCGCAACGCCACCAAGAAAAAATACCGCGAGCGCCCAATAATGAACCGTTCCATACGCAAGGGCCGAAAGAATGATCGCCAAACAGACCATCAGAAATGCGAAGCGGCTCGCAAGCGTGTGTCTGATGCGATAAGTGACATAGCCCTTATTGACGGCTGCGGGCGCCGGCACTTCCTGCGAAGCCAGCGCGTCACTTTCGGGGCTTAAGATTGAAGTCGTCATACCAAACAGTCCCAAAAATTGGACAGACCGGGCTGTCAGAACATGAGTTCCGCACCATCTTCACCCGCACAGCTTCAGTTTTCTCACCAGTCTTAAATGACAGAGCGACACGTTGCCAGCCACTGGTTCCGCTAGGCGCTCCCGGCGAACCGACCAGGGTCGTATCGTCACCCGCGTTGACCACCAGGACTACGGGAGTTTCTGCGCTCTCAACTCTTTCGGTCTTCACATAAGATTCGAGATCATATTCGGTGTTAGGTTTCACCGGCACGAGTTGTGACACATTGATTGTGTCTATGTGTGAACGAACCTGAAAATACAAGCGCAAGCTACGGTTGCCGCTATGACCCTGTGCGGCATCGATTCCGATTTGCACTTGCGAGTTTGACTGCACCTGCCAACCAAAAACCGCGCCTGGCCCATGAGCCAGATTGTTTTCAAAGCCCCCATCCAGAACGTGTCCAGGCTCGGCGTTATAAGCCGGGCCAGGCGCCACTTCGTTCCAAATCTCCATGGCCTGATGAAAACGCTGGGCGCTGATAAGACTGGCTATAATCGGATCAGCGGCGAAGCGGCTTTCCTTCTTCTCAGTCTCAGTCAATGTGTTCCAGAGTCTCAGACCATCGTCGTAACGTCCACGCTCGATTAAATACCTGGAAAACTCCGCGCGGATGCCCCGCGAGTTCCCAACCGCAGCTCGCAGTGCGTCAAAGTCATTCTTGTTTAGCTGCCACGCAAGGTTGAATAGCTGCGATTGAAATTGCTCGTTCGCTTCACTCGCTTGTTGTAGTTCGGCAAACCCTTCTTCGTAACGGTCAGCCCGCAATAGCAGGTTTCCCAGGTACCAGCGGGGATAGGCGTACGAAGGCGCCAGTTTCACCGCTTCTCGCAGCGCCTTTTCTGCCTTGTCAAAATCTCCGGCTTGCTCCAACGCGCCGCCGAATTCCATCCAGAGTCTGTAATCGTTTGGTGATAAGCTGACCGCTTTCTCATACTCGGCGACAACCACCGAAATCTGATCGGGAGGAAGTTCTTTCAGTGCCAGATTGCCGAGTCGCCAGTGAGGCAAAGGGTCGTTTGGCGCGAGGTTCACTGCCATCTGCGCAGTTTCCAGACGATGCTCCTCGGGATGAAAGTATTCGGCAATCGTATTACCCAAATACCATCGAACCACAAACCAGGACGCAAACAACGCCAGCAGCACGGTTAGCGTCATGATCGCCTTCACCGTTGCGCTGGTCTTAAACTCAATTAATTGATCAGGCATAAACTCGAAATGGCATTCTCGGATGAACCGGCGAGACCCCACCTATCCAGCGTTACGGCGTCTTATGAATTGACGGCCGCCATGGTTCTGCCACGTCCTCGATCGTGATTCGCATGCGCCTGACAACAACGTTCTGCTCCCGGCAAAACTCCACAACCTCCTGCAGACGCGTCGGCGACATCTTGCTGCTCGAGATCAACACTTCATCGACATTATGTTGCCGGCAAACTGAAGTTAGATCACCATTGCCGGCATAAACCTTCAGGCCGTGAATCAATTTCCCGCTCTTGGCCGGATCATCATCAAGAAAGCCTACCGGCGAATACATTAATTCACGATTATTCAGCAGCTCTCTAAGCAACAACTCGCCAGCGTCGCCGGCCCCATAAATCAAAACTCTCCGCCCCTCGGCACTTTTCGCTATTGGAATCACCTGCCGGAATAAACGAAATGCCAGGCGACTCCCCGCGAGAAACATGAACATCAGAATGCCGTCAATCAGAAAGACAGTTCGCGAAAATCCTTCGAAGCGAAAGGCGAACAGCACCGCGATTACACTCACCACGGAACTAAGCACCACAGCCTTGGCAAAAACGATCAAGTCATCCAGGCCCGTGTAGCGCCAGAGGCCTCGATAAACTCCCATCACGAGAAACGACGCCATCTTCACGAAAACCAGGACGGGCAGCGTTCGCAGAAAAAGCTTCCAGGCCGTGCTGCCGGAAAGAGCGCCAAACTTCACCGCGTAGGCGCCCCAATAAGCCAACAGGATCAGAATCACATCCAGTAGGACTTCGAAGATGCGCCGTTTGTAAGAGAGATCGATCAGGAAAGCGTAAAGAGAATTGTTGTCCGCCGCTAAGGCTTCTTCAGTTTCGTCGTAGACCTTAACACCGGCCAAATAGACACCGAGCAATGTCAGCAGAATAGTGAACCCGGCGATTGCCGCCAGACTTACGTCGAGTTTGACGCGCTGAACCAGCAGCGCCAGTAAACCTGAAAGCGCAGCGAAACCATAAAGCATCCAGACGGCGTGGCGTTCGGAGGTGCCAAGGGCGACAAGCCGGTGCGAGGTGTGATCGCGCCCGCCCTGTGACGCCGCGCGCCCGGAAAGTTTTCTTAGGATCGTAACGAAGGTCGTGTCGAAGATAGGAATAAACAGAACGAGAATTGGGACTGCGAGCACCGGCACCAAACTCCTCGAACGCCCGCCTGAAACATTAACCAGCGCCGCGCTCGCCAAGAAGAAGCCGATGAACATCGACCCGCAATCGCCCATAAAGATCGAGGCCGGACTGGAGTTGTAAACCAGAAAACCCAGTAGCGCGGCCGCGAACGTGACAAGCAGCAGCGCCTCCATTACATGCCCGGTGGCGAGGAAGCTGAGTGCCAGAAAACCTGAAGCGATGACCGCGATCCCGGCTGCGAGGCCATCCATGTTGTCGAGCAGGTTCACGGCATTCGTGATCCCGATCAACCAAAAGATCGTTAGAGCGACGTTCAGCGCCGAGTAGCCGGTCCATGGCAGAGTCAGGCCGTAATAGACTACGAAGGCTGAACCCATCACCTGCCCGATCAGTTTTTGATAAGGCTTAGTGTGTAGAAAATCGTCAGCCAGGCCCACCAGGAACAAGAAGGTGCTGGAGCCGATGACAACGTCCATCAAGGAACTGGGGAAGCGCGCCCATGTTTGACCGGTGGTGGGGCGAATGAAAACGAAATAACTAACAACGACTGCCAGCCAGATGACCACGCCGCCAAGCATTGCCGTCGGCTTTTTGTGCCAGCGGTCAGTCTTGGGAGTGGCAACCATGCCGTAGCGTCGCGCCACAATTTGCACAACCGGCGTTAGCCCGAGCGCCAGCACTGCCGACGCGGCTACAGCCAGAAGATGAAACGAACTAAACGGCATACGACTAGCGAAACTGGGAAACTTTTGGACTGGTTAGTGTAAGAGGAAAGCTAATCGATAGCGCAGAGCAAATCAAGTTGTGGAGAACATTTCTAAATAGTTCTGAAAGTTGGCGGGACAGCAAGGAGTGCCTTAGTTTCGCTGGCGCTACGTCAAATGAGAGCATTCAAGCAGCCTCCGAAGCTGGCGGACAGAGTGATAGCCCCTGGCGAGGCTTTGCGAGCCTGGGGAATTAGACCAGCTAAAGGAAGGAGCCTGCGTAGCTGGCGACAGAGACGCTTGACCCGGAGTTCTGTCGCCAGCTTCGCAGGCTCGGTTGTTTTACACGACGTTGACCCCACTCTCCGCTGCGCTACGCGTGGGGCTACCACTCTGTCCGCCCGCTTCGCAGGCTCGTTGGATGCTCAAGGGGCGAATTAATGGTGGTCTGAACTTGCGTAAGTAATGCGACTTCCTCTGGCCCACAAACAGCTTATTATTCTCCGCGTGAAAAGAACGAACGCGTTTCATGATTCTTGCAAATTGAGTGTCATGTGTTACCAAAGTTCCAATTGCTGAGGCGTAGATCACATGATGCAAGTCTCTTTAATCTCCCCTATTGGGTAGTCTTTTTCATGAGTGTTAGCGTAACCCTGAGATAATACGGCAGCAGTAATTGCTCGTAGAGGCGCGAGGTCAAGGAGTCCTTCGATGCCTTTTTTCTGACATTCTGGAAGAAATCCTGCTAAATTTTCTACGACGCTCACGTTTGCGCTTTGCGATGCGATGAATGAGTCGTAACCGGTCAATGCCTTCTTTCTCATCCTTTAATAGCGCGCTCACAGTCTCCTCTAAAACCACACTACTGTGAAAATAGTAGCCAGGCGTAAGCGCTGCTTCAGCGCGCCACCCCTGGAAACGAATCACTCGTTAGCCCGCACCCTGAAGGGATGCCAGAACAATTTCTTGCGAATCTAGTCAGAACCGCGATCGGTAGCGACCGGCCGAAGATTTAACAATCGTAAGCGCCTTGAAGGAAGCCCTTGAACCTAGTTAGTAACGTGAGTGTTCGGCCAGTCGCTACCGCTCCCGGTTCTGATTCGATTTACTCATCGAAAGACGCACCCTGGCCGCGATGAAAATCGATCACCGTCTCCAGAATGCCATCGAGGGTCATCTGCGGTTTGAAGCCGACAAGCTGACTAATTTTTGTAGTGTCCGGAACGCGGCGCGGCATGTCTTCGAAACCTTCCTCATACGCATCGTCGTAAGGCACGAAGACAATCTCCGAAGTTGACTGAGTCAGCTGCTTAACTTTCTCGGCGAGCTGTAGGATTGAAATCTCTTCACTCGAGCCAATGTTGAAAACCTGCCCGACAGATTCGGCAGAGTCCATCAACTTGATCAAAGCTCCCACCACGTCTCCAACGTAACCAAAGCAACGCGTCTGCTTGCCGTCGCCGTAAACCGTGATCGGACGACCGGCGAGCGCTTGTTTTACAAAGGTGGGAATGACCATCCCGTAGCGACCGGTTTGGCGCGGCCCGACGGTGTTGAAAAGTCTGACGATCGTGGTCGGCAACTTTTTCTCGCGCCAGTAAGCGAGCGCCAAAAACTCGTCGATCGCTTTCGAGCAGGCGTAGCTCCAACGTCCCTTGGTTGTCGCACCCATAACCAGGTTGCCGTCTTCCTTGAATGGGACATCGGCGCTCAGCCCATAAACTTCCGAGGTTGACGCAATCAGGACCCGCTTCTGTTTCTTGTTTGCCAGGGCTAAAACCACTTCAGTGCCACGCACGTTCGTCTCGATTGTGCGCACCGGGCTCTCAACGATTAACTTCACGCCGACCGCGGCGGCCAGGTGAAAGACTACGTCACACTGATCGACGAGTTCAGCCGTTACCGGCTGATTGTGAACGGAATCAATCGTGTAGTGAAACTTTGGATTACTTTTCAGGTGTTGAATATTGTCGATGGTTCCGGTCGATAGATCGTCTATCACCAAAACTTCGTCGCCGCGCTCCAAATATGCATCGGCAAGATGAGACCCTATGAAGCCGGCGCCGCCGGTGATGAGTACACGCAAAATTTTTAGACTCCTCTTGAACTGATTTGGAAATGCTTTACGAGTCGACGAGCTATGAACCTTTCGACGCCGAAGGGCTTCCTTGCAACAATTGCCGGTAGAGAGCCTCGATGTCCTTCAGCAACCGCTCCTTTGAATACTGGCGGGTCACGAATTGTAAACCACGGGCGCCGGTTTCACGACGCAGCGTAGCGTCTTCAACAAATCTCGCCAGGCCCGCTGCAAAGCCGTCAGCGTCATCGGGCGAAACGCTGATGCCTCGTTCGCAGAGGGTAAAGGAGGACCGGTCGCTGCCGCTTCCGGTTCCAACAGGATTGCCTAACAGATCAACCACGCCACCGACAGCAGTCGAGATCACCGGGCGGGCGTTTGCCATCGCTTCAATCAGCGTCAGCGGTGTTCCTTCGTTCCGCGAAGTCAGGGCGACAATATCCAGCGCCGGGTAAACGTTATCAAGATCGCGACGGCTGCCGGTAAATATCACGTCATCGGACACGCCCAGCGAATCCGCCTGCTGCTCAAGCGAGTTTCGCAACGCCCCGTCTCCGATGATTACGAACCGAACACTCGAACCAGGTTTGGCAAACTTACTCTTGAACAGCGCAGCTGATCGCAGAAACAGCTCGTGATTCTTGATCTCGGTGAGCCTGCCAACGATCCCCACCAGAATATCGCCGGCACCTAAGCCGAGCTCGGCACGA
>JBOGOP010000213.1:0-10068 GCA_050747225.1 Pyrinomonadaceae bacterium | reverse complement strand
TGCAGCCATCATGTCGAGCAAAAGAGGCCGGCGGTACTGATGCATTTATGTTGTTGAAACTGTATCAGTACCAGGCGGGCACCTACTAGTCTCAAGCGCCTACGCATGCAGCGGCTCTGCGCTGCGCTTCGGCTATCGATTACTTTCCGCGGAATTTTCCGCGTTCAGTGCATGAAACGCCTTGGCTACTCTTGCCCTGCCCGCCGCTTCCCGCCAATCAGCCACCAGGCGCTCAAACTGCTCAGCAGCGCCAGAGCGCCACAGACCATTGTCACGCGCCGGAAACCCGCCACGAACGATTCATTAATCGCTTGCTTCAAGCTCGTTCCCAGCGCCGGTTCGACACTCGTCGGAACTTCTGCTGCTGCCAACCGCGTCCGCTGCTGATCGAGAGCTTGCTTAACTTCAGGCGTTACTCCCAACGTTTGCAGTCGACGATCAAGCTCGCTGTTGAAAGTATGCAGGATGACGATTCCTAACACCGCAACCGCAAGCAGCCCCGCTGTTCGCGAAACGGCGTTGTTTATTCCTGACGCGACTCCGGCGCGGTTTTGCGGCACGGCATTCATCACGGTCGTGGTTAGTGGTGCCACGCTGACGGTCATGCCAAGTCCCAACACGACTACAGCAGGAAAGAAAGTTAACCAATAGCTCCGAGCTTCGCCGCCAAAATTGCTCGCGCCCGGCAACATAAATAATACGAACCCAGTTGCGGCAATGATTGGCCCAACTACAAGCGGGAGCTTCGCGCCATAACGTTTTATCAACCCTCCCGACCAGCGCGAGAGCACAAACATGATAAGGATGAAGGGAAGTAGAGCAGCTCCTGCGGCGGTGGCTGAGTAACCCTGCACCTGAATGAGATTGAGCGGCAGAAAGAAAAACGCGCCGCTGAGGGCCGTGTAGAGAAAGAGCGTTAACAGATTCGCCCCGCTGAAGTTTGTTGACTTGAACAACTTCAAGGGCAACATCGGATTCGAAACGCGCGCTTCGACAATCACAAACGCAATTGCCGTTAAGACTCCACCAATCAAAGCAACAACAATGGCCGTGCTCTTGAATCCGAGGCGCGACGATTCGATCAGGCCGTAAACGATCCCCCCGAGCGCGATTGTGGCTAACGTTGCTCCCAGCCAATCCAGTCCCTTCGAGTCGTCGTCGCGACTCTCAGGCACATGCAGGTAGACCAACACAAGTACGACTAACGCAATCGGCGCGTTGATAAAGAAGACAGCGCGCCACGAGACGTGTTCAATCAGCCAGCCGCCGAGCACCGGGCCAATGGCAGCGGTGATGGCTGTGAATCCTGACCACGTGCCGATCGCCTTGCCGCGTTTGTCCTCGCTAAATGAAGCACTGATTATTGCCAGGCTGCCAGGCACAAGCAGCGCTCCGCCCACTCCCTGAGCGGCGCGTGCGATTATGAGTTGGTTTATGTTTGGCGCCAGTCCGCACCAAATCGAGGCGAGCGCAAACAGGCTGACACCGATGGTGTAAACACGCTTGCGTCCGAAGTGATCGCCAAGCGAGCCGCCTGCCAACAACAGCGCCGCGAGGAAAAGCGCGTAGGCTTCGATGACCCACTGCACGTCGACTACCGTCGCGTTGAGGTTTTTTTGCAGGGCCGGCAAGGCGACGTTGACGACGGTGCCGTCGATGAAGGCCATGCTTGAGCCGAGGATCGTGGCGGCGAGTATCCAGGGTTCCGAAGCTTTCGGGCACGGCGCAGCCGCAGGTTTAGACATTAAAATTCCTCATCGCTTAAATCGGATTATAGGTTGAGTGTATCACTCAGGCGTTTTGCTGGGAGCGCGGGCGTCCCGCCCGCAAGCGCACCGCCCGGCGCAAAAGTTCTCGGCAAGAAACCGTTTCGCAAACCGTTTTCGCGCTACGCGCTCATTTGCGGGCGGGACGCCCGCGCTCCCAGCAAATAACTTGTCCGAACTACCCGCGGCCCTGGACCAGACGCCGCGTATTCGGTGCGCGCTTGATGAGCGGCACCGTCTTGAGCCGGCGCCCGCCTATTTGCTCGACGACGTGTTGCGCCGACATCATCGCGCCCTCCTGCCACCCCGGCAACTGCGAAACCTGATCGCCGACGACAAAGAAACGACGATCGGGTGCTAGCAGCCGTGCATATGCCTTTGCGTCTTCTGGACTGTCGGGGCTCCAGTTAGCCCAGCCGCCGCCTTCGTTTGGAATATTCTGCCAGGCGATCGATATCGCCTTATCCGAGGGGACAAGTCGCGTGTCGGCAAATTCAGGATGAAACTTAACCGCACCTTGTCGCGCCGTTATGATGCGCTGCTCCAGGCTCATTTTGCCAAAGGCGATGGCATTCTCATCGTAGTTATAGACGCCGGTAAGCGTCCCGTTCTTTGTGAAGTAGTCGTACGAGGGATACCACATCTGCGTAATGGCATCATCCGTATAACTGATGCCGCCGTAGATTTGGTTCTTGTCCGATTCCCAGAAACGGTTATTGGCCTGCCAGCCAAGCTTGCAAGTCGGATCATACTTACACCGTTTGATGGCAGCGTCGAATCCGTCATCGAAATTGTTGTCGATTTTCGCAAGCAGCGGAAGCGGGATGTTGCTGATGCAGTAGTCCGCCTTAATTGTGTTGCGCGTTCCGCCGCTTTCGACGACCACCGCGACGCCGTTATTACTTATCGTAATGCCGAGCACCTTAGTGCTGTACTGAATCAGCGAGCCGATTTTGTTAACAAAGCCGTCCACGATCTTATCCATGCCGCCCACCGGCTGAAAAAGCGTCGGCTGCCACTCGTATTCCAGCGATTGGTAGAAGCGGAAGCGCCAAAATTCGGAACTGAGGAGTTCCTTAAGGTTGAGCGTCGGTCCAGGTTCGCAGGGCTGCTGTACGGTAATTTCGCAGCCATCGCGAGTAGAGCCGGAATATTTGAAGCAGGTAGTGCACTGCTTGCTACAGCTGATGCAGGCATCACAACTCGTATTGCATTTGTTGCACCTGTTCTGGCCGCACTTACTGCACATGTCGTTCTGGCCAAGGTCGCCGAAATTTTTCAGGAGACAAAGAAGGTTATCGCGGTCGGCCGCATCGAGTTCGGCGTTGAGCGCGTTTTGGTTCACGGCCTTTGCCAACATTTCGGCGATATAGCCCTGCATGTCGTTGGCGATGCGCCGCTTGGTCAGGGCCCTGCCGCCGAAAGCCTTATCGCTCTGGAATAAGTTAGCCATCGTCTCCATGATGTAGACTTCGAGCGCGACGTCCAGTTCCTTACAGTAATGGAGAACGCGCCGGTGATGATAAGGAAGACGGCCGGGCCCAAGATTCAGATACAACCCCTCGTCGAAGTTGCACACCTGTTCGGTAGTTTCACCATTCTCATTCACCTCTTTGAGGACCGTGCCGCGTCGCGCCGTGTGGTTGCGCCCACCAGCCCGCTCCGTCAACTCGATGATCTGGCAGTCATACTTTGCGCGCGTAAGTTCGTAAGCCGCGGTCAACCCGCCGATGCCAGCGCCGAGGATGACGACTGATTTGCCGGGCGCTTGCGGAATGTCCGGCGGGCCAGCCCAGGCCTCCGGGACATTTATCAATCCGAGAGCCGTCATCGTTTCATACATTGCCGCCGAGCCGCCGGCCAGCCCGACACCTTCCAGAAATCTACGTCTGGTCAATCCCTTTTTTCCGTCGGTCATCTTTTGCTCCTTCTGTTGTGAGTCCTCGTGGATGTGAGAATGCTTTCGCTTTGGAGTGCGATGACTGACAAGCACCCCAGTCGGGCTGCCCGGCCGGGGACCCCGCTTCACCGCTTTAGCCTGGGCGGCTTGAGGGCCACGTCTTATATCAACTCTACCAACGGTTATCGCGACAGGTCGCGACGGCCAAAGCGGTGACAGGTCACCGCACTCCAAAGGCGTTGTGTGTTTATCTGGGATGGAGATACTTGTCAAGAAATTCGTTTCGGAACTTGTTAGTTGAGTCGAGCCTCTGTCACGCGCGTTGGGCTGGGGGTAGAGAAGCGCGGGTTGTTTCAGGCATTTTGGCGGACCGAGTATTGGAGGATACGGGATTAGAAAATACCTTGAGTAAGTAACGAAGCCACTATCACACCGACCGTTAGTCCGCCAATGTAAGCAGCCAAAAAACCCAGAATGCCGATTAGTCCCCAGACGCCTCTGGTCTTGATCAGGTAATACGGCATTATGAATGGCCAAATCATGTAAAGAAACATTCCCATGTCGAAGATCCAGGGAATGCTTTGCTGCCTGCTATCGCGGTGCAGCCACCAGCCCAAAATCCAGAAAAAACCGATGCCGCTAACAACAGTGAAAGCTCGCGGCGGCTCGCCCTCGGTTACTGAATAAATGCCGTGGCCGATCTGGCTGGTTGCGGCAAATGCGTAGACCAGCACGGTAGGGGAAAATATTCGTGAGAGCAGGGGATTGCTCATACGTTAACCAGCATCGATAGGTAACTTCGGGTCGTCCTCGTTGTTTCTTTTTCAAAAGTGCAACGCGGCAAAGGTATATAACAAAGTAAAGCCGGCGAACAAGATCGTCAGAAGGTAATAGCCAAGTCTTAACCACCAGGCAGAAAGATGGTCCTTAACATCAAATATCCACTGAAGCGCCAGTCGAACTCCCCAAAACATCGCGATATATCCGCATACGCCGCGTGCCAGTCCGCTGCCTTTAGCCAGCTCTTCGGCATTGAAAATACTGATCAAGCCAAAGGCGGCGATCGCCAGGACGACGTAGCCGCCGTAAACCCAATACATCTGGCGGTGCAGGCGTGAAAGGATCGCCAGCTCTGTTTTCCATTTCAATTGAAACGGTACGAACGCCGACGCGATCAAGACTCCCAACTGCCCGAAACCCGCCAGAAAGATTAGTCGTGGCATCAACTCTCGCATCAGCAACTCCTGGAAGCGCATCAAATCTCAACGCGCGCCAAGTGCGCGCATGAAGGGCAACATGATATTCCTGACAAAGGGCGGGTGAAATAGTCCATAAGCGGGCAACGTCAGGACAAGTATTGCAAACACCCGTCCACTCCATCCCCGACCCAGGCCTATGGCCCGACCAGGGTTCGACCGCTCGACAAGCATCGCGACGGCCTGTACTCCGAAGAAGAGCGTGGGCCCGCCATATCCGCCTGCTGGAATTGAAATAACCAGGCCATGAATGACGCCACTAAATACGAAACCGGCGAAGACCGCCCACCTTGGTCCGAGTTTTGAATTCAGTGGCCTGAAGAGAAAGCGGTGCGTTAAATCTCGAAAGGCTGTGTTCCACCTCCGGCCCCAAAACTCACTAACGCTGACGCTAGCGAACGGATGGTTCATAAGCGGTCGCGCGCCGATGCCAACTGATCTCCAGGCGCAACTGAGTAGATGGAATGCGCCGAAGTGGAGCATCAGGATCAGGCCGATCATCCCGACCCAGCCGGACACGAGACTTTGGTCAGAGGAAAATCGGCGAGCCACGCCCCAAAAAAGCACGCCGCCAATCAGGAGTTTTGTAGCCGCAGCGATCCACTCTCGAATCGTTGGACGATCGCGCTCAGACAATCGCTCAGAACTAAGAAAAGCTGTAGCGTTCAAACCTGGCCAGGCAAACAGATATCCGGCATGTTGCCACCATTGCGCGTTGGGGGCCGGCGTACGTCGCCACGTTAGCCATTTACAGCCAACAAAAATCACGAAGGCCAGCAGCCACATGAAAACCCAGCGAGGCCAATGTGCCGGCGTGAAAAGCAGAACTACGAGTGGCAGGGCAAGGACCGGTCCCCAGCCACGCCAGAGATAGATTGGTTGGGGGACGTTCGTTGTTGCTGTGTCTTCCATGATAACGAGATGCACACCCCGCCGGAATTGAACGGCCCCTGGTCACACGCGTTTATGGAAACGTTCGCGAGCTGCTTCCTGATTCAATCGTCGGTCATCAGTCTTCGTTGACTATGCTTCAGATAGAATTCTGTTTTCCCGGTTGCTTGCTCTTGCTGCATGACCGGACCCTCCCATAAGTCGCGGCTAACGTTCATCGCGCTGGATATAGGCAACAACGTGACGCCAACCAGCAAAGGCAGCGCAACCCAACTGGCTTTGCCGCGAACATAACGCGTGAGTGGCAGCGCGAGCGCGAGCGGAAGGCCGGCGGCCAGGATTACACGCAGGCCATACAGCCAGCGCCAGGAGTTCGGCGTAATCGGAAACGTTCCGGTCGTCAAAATCCAACCGAAGAAGGGGCCGAACGCGCAACCAACCAACCAGAAGGCGCCAACGCGATCGAGCCAATCCCCGCGCAGCGAAACAGGCGAATGGTATTCAGTAAGCGGACGAAAATACAGCCCGATTGCAACGAGCAGACAGTAAACATCGAAAAAGATTGTCGTGCCCCAGCCCAGCGGACCGATGTGTCGGAAGCGCAGGTAGAAGGCTAAAGGGATCAGGAGCGTAAGCCAGACAATCGAAAGAAGACTTTGGCGGATGACGTGACGTCGTGAGACTTCATCGGTGACGCCGAAGAAAGTTCGCCCAACTTTGTCGGCGGTTTCCTGTGGCGTTTCGTAGGACCGGTAATTTGGATCCATCGCGCTCCCACTGCGAGAGTTTCGTGCCGTCGCCGGTTCGACCAGCATCAATCTGAGCCCGCGGGAGCGGGCGGCAGCGTAAAGCCTGGGGTGGAGCGCAGCGGAACCCCAGGTTGAGATCGGAAATTTCTAATCGTCGACCAACAGCTTGGTTGTATGTTCAGTCACACTCGGAGGCTGCACCAGTTCGGAGGTGCTGACCCGGCGCCCGCCCGCATCATTCGCCCAATTATTAGTTCCCGGTCCCAACGCGTTTTTACCGAATCCTGACCGTAATGCGGCTGGCCGGGCCGGCAAAGTTCCAGCTCGCGCCGTCTCATCGCCGAAGATGAGGGTATAAAGCATAAATGCCAGCCCCGCGAGAAAAACAGAGAACGGGAAGAACAAGGGTACCGGACTATCAACACCAAAGCTTAGAGCCAGGAAGATGGGAGCCATCACTGCGCTAAGAAACACCAGCTTTGCTCCTCGCCTGATACCCACTCGCCGGGGCGAGGGCGATGCCTGTCGCAACGCGTCTTCACCAACGGCGGGAACTCCGCCGCGCGCAAGCCACTCCGGCAACCCGTGAATCGGCAGCCCGCATCGCGAACAGAATCTCGTATTATCAGTGACCTGTTGTTGGCCACATTTTGGACAATACATTAAAGCCCCCAGTCAGATAGCCGGCATTGCAGTTAGAGATTACGCTGAGGCGTTATTCAAAGTTCCTGCCCGTAGATGGTGCAACATTCAACTGGCGGACACAAATCTACTTGTCATTACAATCCCAAAGCGTTCGCGCAGTATCGCCTCATACTCTGCTTCACTCGTTAGAATTCGTTCCTGTTTCGCATGGTTCGTTGAGGTTGTTATGAACCGCATGTCGCTTAATGTGATGCGCCCTGCCTCTGTTGCCAGCGAGCAGAGGCGGCTGCGGGTGAAATGCGATTGCGGCGAAGTCTGGTGAAAGTGGCACATCTCGGCATAGTCAGCATACTCATGCGACTGCAAACTAAAGCGATACTGCGCGTTCCATTCACTACCACTGACACTCTGCATCAAGGTGAAGAGGGGGCCGTCGGCATCAATGCGGTAAGCACGATTTGCCTGCAACTGATCACCTCGTTCATCGAGTCGCAACGGCTCCAGGAAAGAATCACCGAAGCCCACGTCTGCAAGCCAACGCTGCTCTAACGAAACCATTAGCGTCATGTGGTCAAAGGCGGGACCGAAGACTCCTTCAGCATTCGCAACTTCGGCTGAGAGCATAGTCACTTCGAAGCCAAGCGCACGCAATAAGGCCGCAAACAGACCGTTGCACTCATAGCAGAAACCGCCGCGCCGGTCTGCAACGATTTTCGTGAACAGCGCTTTGTCTTCGAGAACAATAGGTTGCCTGGCGTGAATGCTTAGATTTTCAAACGGTACCGCCAGCAAGTGCGCGACTTGTAACTCCCGCAGGGTCTCGGCGGTAGGAGCAAGCGAGCCGTGGTAGCTGAGCCGTTCCAGGTAAGGGTCTATGTCCAACGCACTCCTCGTCATCGCGCATTAACCCAAAACTTTCAGGTCTCGGAATCCATCCGGTTTGATTAGGTTTCCTTTACCAGCGTCCCCTCAACCCGCGGCGTTCCGGTAACAGGAACTCTTACTATGATTATTCCGTAATTTCGCTTGTTGGTGAAATCGTGATGTTCATAGGAATAACTGCCGGTAAGATCCTCTTCAGCTTCAGTTAGGAGTAGCAGGCCGTAGAAGGCATACCACTTTGGCGGAGTGTTTGTGATCGGACTGGTGATTAATTGATTGAATAAGGGCACCTTTTCATGCATTACATGCGAGTGCCCGCCGACGTGAACGTCACCACCAACCACTAACAATTCCCGCTGGCCGGGAGTTGTCTGTTTCCATTCTCGCAGCGCGCGAACCATCTCCACCTGTTCCTTATTGTGCAGAGGATGAGACCAGTGATCATACAGATCATCAGCCGCGGAAGTACCTAAGTCAGTAATATGCCTGCCGAGGTAAACAAGCGGGACAGACGTTACCACGATCAAGGCGCGCACATTGGAAAATGCACCAGTCTTCAAAGCACTGACAATATCATTCCATTGCCGTGTGCTTAGATAAGGTCTGGCTGCGTCTCTGGTGAACGATCTGCCACCCCTAAGATCGGTGAATAAGACGCCAATCGTCCCCCACACGTGAAAGTGATGCTCAGCATCTGAGTATGGGGAATCATCCCAAAGTTGTCGTTGGTATTCCCGATATGCCTGCCGGGCTAACATTCCGATCCGATACTCTGTCGAGTTCGGATCAGAGTCTTCACGGCGGCTACCCCAGTCATCGCGGATTTCATGGTCATCCCAGATCATTAAGTTCGAAACGTTAGCCAGCACGTCGCGCGTAGATGGCTCGGCCCACCAGACACGATATAACCGGCGGTAGGCCTCGAGAATTTGCTCATCCTGGGCCTTTTTAGTTTTGGGTTGATTGGTCTTGATCACCGTTAAGGCCCGGGCGAAGGTAGCGTCGCCATATATCTGATCGCCCACATGAAGTAACAGGTCGATATCTCCCGGCATGATGTAGCGATCTCTTAAGTCTGCCCAGAGGTCACGGCTACCACGACGTCCGAGAAAGTTGCAACTGACCGCCGCCACGTTCAGCCTGTCCGCGTTTGCCCTGAATGTTCTGACGCGTCCTTTCGGATAATTGGCAGTGACGCCCTTGAATGTGATTTGGTATTCCCTTTCTGGTATTAGTCCTTGCAGTTTGAATACTGAAGGACGGTCCCTGGTGAAGCTGACGGATTGTGTAATGACATTCTGACTGCCGTCGGTGGCCTCACAAGTGACTTGAACATCGCTGTCTACCTCGATCAAGATCCTTGCAGTCGTATCAGTGACTTTACCTATCACGGGACCTACAGTGATTTTCGCCATGATGTTCTCCTTTTAGGAAGGTGCGATTGAGTTTGAATGCGGTCATGAGGATCATTTGAGCTCGGAGGGCTCGCAGATAGTAGCCGTGGTCGCAGCGAAGCGTAGACCACCGGATGATTGCTGCTTACTCCCAGGACAAGTGTGTCAAACGATCTAAAATCAGGAGCGGGTTTCTTGTTCGCGGTAGGCACCGACCGCATCGATCGCCCCTTCGTGCATCCGCTCTGGCCGCACGTAGAGCCAATGCTTCGCAAACTCTTCCTCCGTCATCCCTGAATGAACCGCACGTTCCTTATTTTTCAGCCAGGCTTCAGCCCACTTGCGCAATTCCGAGTCCTGGTTGAGCGCCATTCTCGCCGCGTGCATGTTGAGAGGTGTAGTCATGAAATAAGTTCCTCCCGGAGGACAGAAGTCAGAGGTCGGAGGTCGGAGGGCAGAAGTCAGATAAAATTTTTCGCTTTTCCGGTACCCTCGCCCGCTCTGGGGGGAAACGCAAAGGTGAGAGCGAAAACGCGAAACCCGAAACTTGAAACTGCATTCCCATGCCCTACATCGGCTCCAGAG
>JBOGOP010000212.1:0-10072 GCA_050747225.1 Pyrinomonadaceae bacterium | reverse complement strand
CGTCTCGCCCGCCTCAAGATACGTCGACTTTAGCTTTCGATCACTGCGCCTTATGTACGCGGGCGGGCGAGACGCCCGCGCTCCCAGACAGCACTTGACGCTTACCCTTAGCGTGGCGCTCCTACGGAGCCAGGGAATGAATAGCCAGCATTGTCGTTTCAGCTATTAAGAGATTTGAGCTTGTCGGACAACTTCCATCAGGGCTCGATCAAACCGTAGTTTCCATCGCTACGCTTGTAGAGCACGCCAACGCGGTCGGTGTCAGCGTCGCGAAAGACCACAAACTGATCGGGGTCGGACGACAAGCGCAGGGCGGCCTCTTCAGCAGTCATCGGCTTGATTGAATAACGACGTGCGTTAATGATCCGAGGTGGACGCGGACTTGCTTCTACTTTTCCATCCGGGGTTGGCGCCACTGTCGATGTTTTTCGCGCCCCTTGTTTTCGATCGATCTTCTTCGTCTTCAGCTTGAGCGCTTGTTTTTCAATCTTTGCTATCGCCCGCGTCAGGGCGAGATACATATCGGCATTGATGTCTTTGGCTGTCAGGGTGTGGTCCCGCCAATGAACAATCAGCTCTGCAATGTGTCGATTCTTTTCAACGTCAATAACAGCGTGGGTCCACGCGGTGGTTGTCCCGTTAAAAATGTATTCCAGTTTTTTGAAATGATCTTCTACGTGCTTGCGGATGCCAGGAGAAACTTCAACATGACGACCAGTATACTCAAACCTCATGGCTGCTGTTCCCTTCTCAACCCTCAAAGAATAGTAATGCTTGCCAAGCTAAGAACACGCTTGGCGAATTATTAATAACTCCGGGGGGCGAAACTCTACTTCCAGCTCAAGCTGCGGTGCGTCTCTAAACTACAGCGCGACGCTCGCGCGAGCCAGGAATACTCATCTGATCTCGATACTTGGCGACCGTGCGGCGTGATAGTTTGATGCCATCCTTGATCAGGATCTTCACGACTTGATCGTCAGTAATCGGATTATGCGAATCTTCTTCTTCGATAAGCTTCTTAATTTTCAACTTGATGATGCGCGTCGAAATTTCCTCGCCGTCTTCATTCATCATGCCTTCGGTAAAAAATCGACGCAGCTCGATCACGCCTTGCGGGGTGTGCGCATATTTTCTGTTTACTACCCTCGAGACGGTCGACAGGTGCATGCCGATATCCTCGGCTATGTCCTTCAGCATCATCGGCTTTATGTACTGCACACCTTTATCAAGAAACTCCTGCTGCCGGTGCACGATTGACTCGACTACCTTGTAAATTGTCTGGCGGCGATGCTCGATGTTGCGCAGCAGGTCGACTGCCGACCGCATCTTCTCGCGAATAAAACTCTTGGTTTCATTGCTGACGTCTGCCTTGCCAAGCATCTGCTGATACTGTTGGCTTACCCGAAGGCGCGGGCTGCCATCATCCGCGAAGTAGATGATGTATTCCTCGTCGGCCTCATCGAGCTTCTCGATGTAGATTTCGGGAGAGATTAGTATTGGCTCTTCAGACGAGTAACGCCGTCCGGGATAGGGATCGAGAGTGCGGATGAACTGCAATTCGTTTAGCAGCGTGTCAACGTCACTATTGATCTGTTTCGCCAGGTGCGGCAGCTTGTGTTGCTGCAATTCAGAAAGGTGTTCGCTGATCAAGCGGGCCGCCAGGCGGTCGCTTTCATCTCTTACTTCCAACTGCACCAGCAGACATTCTCTGACATCACGCGCTCCACAGCCGACTGGATCCAAATGCATGACCGCCTGCCGGGCCTCTTCCACGGTTTCGCCAGACCAACCGCCCATTGCAGCAATCTCTTCATTCGTGGCATTCAATCTGCCATCTGCGTCGAGATTGCCAATGACGCTGATAGCTGCGTCGCAAATCTCTTCACGAATCGGGCTCATGTGAAGTTGCCACTCGAGATGATCGGCAAGGGACGGAGCCCGGGTCAAAAATTGTTCGAAGGTGGGCGCGTCTTCCTTGTATTCGATCTCCTGCGTCTTATAGCCAGGGTCGAGGTAATCCTGAAACTCTCGTCCAAAATCGATTTCCTCAAACGCATCGCGAGAGCCCTCTTCACCGACGATCTCGTCGCCCACTGAGTCCTCGCTCAGATCGGCAGCGGCAGCTTCATGTCCCTCGCCTTCGCTTTCGCCTTCGACGTCACCTTCGGCGTATGCAGACGACACTCCTTCCGGCTCCCCCGATCCATTCGAAGAGGGACTACCCAATTCCGGTTCGGCAGCTTCGAGGCGCGGTGGCTCATCGGCCGCGGCTCCGGGATCAGCGCTCGCGAGGTGGTCGAGAATCTTCTCCGCTAACTCCCCGACTTCTTCCTGCGTAGCCACTTCTTCCAGAACTGGGTTCTCGAGAATCTGCTGTTGAATCAGATCAGTCAGCTCGAGAGTAGTCATCTGCAACATCTCAATGCGCTGCCGCAATTGCGGCGTCAGCACGAGACGTTGAGATAGGCTGGTAGTTAGTTTAAGAGACATTCCTTACTTCGAAATGGTCACTGTTGAATTGTTATTTTGCGGCTGTACGTCGCGGGGAGATTATACTCGATTGGAGCACATTTGCGCGTGCCAGTTTCGCATTCGCGTTCAACTTGAGGTTACATGCGGAATTTATCGCCCAGGTAAAGCCGTCGCACTTCGGCATCTTCCGTCAGTTCACGCGGGACGCCGGCGCGGAAAATCCGCCCGTCGGCCATTATGTACGCACGGTCAGTAACTCCCAGGGTTTCGCGAACATTATGGTCTGTGACTAAGATTCCAATACCACGATTACGTAAATAAAGTATGACATTTTGAATGTCATCAACTGCTTTGGGGTCGATACCTGCGAAGGGCTCGTCAAGCAGGATGTATTGTGGTTCGGTTGCCAGGGCTCGCGCGATTTCAGTTCTCCTGCGCTCGCCTCCGGACAATTCGTCGCCACGCGTGTTGCGAACGTGGGCGATACCAAATTCTTCCAACAACTCCTCCAGCCGGGTGAGTCGCTCTCGCCGGCGCAGGCCCATTGTTTCGAGTACAGCAAGAATATTTTGCGCGGCGGTCAGCTTGCGAAAGATGGAAGGTTCCTGAGGCAGGTAGCCAAGGCCCAGGCGCGCCCTTAGGTACATTGGCAACCGGGTGACATCGCGGCCTCCAAGACTTACCGTTCCGGTATCCGGATGTTCCAGCCCGACGATCATGTAGAACGTCGTAGTCTTCCCGGCGCCGTTGGCTCCCAGCAGTCCGACGACCTCGCCCTTTTCCACGTGCAGGCCAACGTCGTCGACTACGCGACGCTTGCCGTATCTTTTTTCGAGGTGAGCTGCCGCCAGAGCGGATGTCGACGGCGTCTGGGTTGTTTGGTGTGCAACACGAGGACCGTCAACAAGAGACTCTTCGTTGCGACGCTGCTCGATATCGACGTCCTCCGTCCGTGTGCTCATACCAGTTGCGATGAACTGCTTTCTGTGGGGCGATCCCTGTCTCTACTGCTTCCTGACCTTGTGCGTGGATTTCACTCGTCCAGGAGCCTGCGCACCTCTTACGTCATCCGCGATCACTCTACCGTCTCGCATGTAGACGGTCAATCGGTTGCCTTGCGTGCTTCCCTTCTCCTGGTCCTCAACTCGGGCGGGGTTGCCCTTCAGCACTGCAACTTCGTCTGCACTAGTATATTGAACCCACTCACCGGTGCCTTTTCTATTTGGCTGCGTCAGCACGACACTGCGTTGCGCAACTGTTTTCTCTACTTCACTCGATTCCTTCAGAAGGTACACGTCGGCGACTTCACTGGTGATACGATCTGTTCCCTGACGTATGTCAACGTTGCTTTCGTAGTGAAGGGTGCGATTAACGTCCGAGTAAGTCATCGAATCCGCAGTAGCAAACACGGGGACGGTACTGCTGGTGGCTCCGACCCGGCGCCGCGCGTTGTAAATCTGGCTCTGCACATGGCCGGCACCGTCCATCCGTTTGTCGTTGACATGAATCGTTAGTTTGTCGGCGCGCACGAAATTGTCGTCCTGCCAGGCCCGCGCATTTCCGGTGTAGATGGCAACGCCGCTTTCGTGATGAAACTCGCCTCTGTCACCGACGACGTAAACCGGACTCTTAACTTTGGAAAAGGGCGTGGCGCCGTTGGTTTGCTCCTGGCTGTAATAAGTGCTCGCCGTTTTCCCTCGGCTATACGAGACTTTATTAGTTAGATCTGAATCAAGCTCGTCGCCTTTCGTCCGCGCCCGTGAATCCCAAACGGTTGGCTCACCACCGCGCAAACGCACTGTGTTGTCCGCGGCCGTAAAGGAAATGTTAGTCGCCACGCCGTTGCGGTCGTCCTCATTGAACTTCGCATCGGTCTGCGCGTCCATTCGCTCAATATCCTGAGTGCTTTGGACAAACACTCCCGTCATTTTTTGTGATGTCAGCGTGCGCGTGCCGCGGTCTTCAACCTTCTGCACGGGCTCGATGACCGCCTTGGCTCCTCCCGTAGCAACTGCGGTACGAAGGATGTTGCCGGCTTCAAAAAAATCACAATCGATACGCGACGCCGTGAGTGTTTTCCTGTCGCTAGTCGCGTTTTTGAATACTGGATCAACAAATAGCTCGGCATTTCCCACTGCTTCAGCTTTGTCGAGATCGCGACCGGTAACACGCCAATTGAGTTTCACGGTGTCGGCGGTCAGCCGTTTATTTGCTGCGCGCGGGTCGTTTGCTTTTGACTTCGGTGCGGAAAGGTTAACCACCGAGCGACCTTCAGTACGCATTTGTTTCAGCAGACTACGATCGCCTTGGGCCTGAAACAGGACTTCGATTAGGCTTGCGCCCTCAAGTTGTAAATCGGAATCCGCGTCGAGCGTTTTGCCGCCGGCATTAGTCATTGCTACCGCACGCTCCAAACGTTGATCTTTATCCAGAAAGAAGTCCATGTCGACGGAGTGCACTTCCGCAGCCCTGCCTTCCGTCATCGAGCGCAGATACGAGTTAGTGCGGACCTCCAGTTTTTGCAGATGCTTTTGCTCGTTGAGATTTGCGTAGAGAATATCACCGCTCATCAGGTCACGGTCCTGCTCAGCCGTAACGCCACCCGAGAAAGTCATTCTCATCGACGCTTGTTCAAATAATGCGTGCGCCGAACGGATGGTCACCGGCCGCGAGCGGGAGGAGGCAGGCTTGGCATTTACATCTTTCAAAGCGGCGGGCGCTACCGTAATCTCCACATCTTTCTTCAGTTCGAGGTTCTTGGTCTTCGACTCGACAACCGCTCCGGTCGAGTGGCCGGACACGTTTTCCCGTTCGAAAGAAACTGGCGCTTCGGTTTGTGCGATCTCGCTATTCTGATCGTAGGCAATCGTCTCCGTGCTGACTTTCAGCGCGTCTTTGGTTTCTACTTTTACGCTTCCGACAAACGTAATGACGGAGGTCTTCGGATCGTAGATGGCTCTGTTAGCGAGAATCTGATCAGGCTTGTCGCCAACCGGCGGATAAACCGCAAGGTTAACCTGCTCGAGCTCATGGTGATCGTCGGTAAAAGTAATGTCGCGTGCCGCGCGCAGCCACAAATACAACCGGCCGTCTTTCATCAACCTTTGCTCATAGCCTTCGACGATCCCCTTGATTTCTTTTGAAAGCTCAGGCGACTTCGATGCGAGCCGAAAAGGCTTGTTATTCCGAAGCCGATAGTAAGAGACGGCGACAAAGATGAGCGCGGCGGCGAGAGTCAAGAGTGCAGCGGCACGCACTATCAGTGGGGCGTGCGCGCGCCACCCGATAGCGATTGCTCTCTTTTTTGAAATTTCCTGCATGGTCATTAAGCAGTCAGCAAACAGCAATCAGTAAACAGCCGAACCAAGCGGCCAATAGTGTTCAGATTGTTCCGGCTGTTTGCTGTTTACTGTCTGCTATTTGCTGTCTGCTCTCTCTCATATCCGCGACGGACAGCTGCAAAAACGTTTCGCCGGTCCAGTTACTCGTCTCAATCGTATAAGCCATATCAACGCCGCGTTTTAACTCTGCCATCCGCTCCGCTCCATTCCAGAAAATTGTTTCCAGCGGGCGGCCCTTCGGACCAGCAACTGACATCTTTAGATGCCGTTGTCCAATTAAACGCGGTTCGGAGACGATGCACAAGTTGCGAGCCAGGAAGACCGGGCGAGAATTGCCGGCGCCGTAAGGTTCCAGGTCGTTTAGTTCACGAATCAGTTCAAACGTGATTTCCTGTGTCGCCAACTCCGCGTCGAGGTAAACACAGGGCTGCAAGTCTTCGGCAGTCAGACAGGAGGCGGCGTGTTCGTTTAGTCGCCGGCGAAGTTCGGCAATGCGGTCCGACCGTATCGTGATTCCCGCTGCGTGAGAGTGTCCGCCAAATTTTTCGAACAGATCCGCGCATTCGGTCAGACCATTAAGCAGGTGATACGGTTCTATGCTGCGGCCTGAGCCATGCGCAACTTCGCCATCAATCGACAGCACCACGCAGGGACGATTGATACGTTCCGCAATTTTTGAGGCTGCGATACCAATCACACCGCGGTGCCAACCTTCCCCGGCGATTACCGCCACGTAAGAATTAGCCGGCTCGGCCGCAGAGTTTTCCAGTTCAGCTATCGCCAACTCCACGATCTGCTGTTGAACTTCCTTGCGTTCGCGGTTGCGCGAGTCGAGATGTAAAGCAAGCCGCCGCGCTTCGTCGATATCTCTGGTGCCGAAGAGTTCAACAACCGCGCGCGCGGCATCCATCCGACCGGCAGCGTTGATCCTCGGCCCCAGACGAAAGCCAATATCATAAGCGGTCATGCCTTCGCCGCAGCCGGCCACTTCCATCAATGCGCGCAAACCTGGATTGGTGGCTTTTGGGAGATCCCGCAGGCCCAGCGCGACGATGGTGCGGTTTTCGCCAGTGAGCTTTGCAACGTCGGCGACTGTACCAATCGCAACTATCTTGAGAAAGGCATTCACCTGCGATTCCCGTCCGTACTTGCGAAACAAAGCCTCGACGAGTTTGAAGGCGACGCCCACGCCGGCAAGGTTCTTGTCGGGATAGGTGCAGCCGCGTTGATTGGGATTCAGAACGGCATAGGCGGGGGGCACGCCTTCGCCTTCATCAGGAAGATGGTGGTCAGTGATGATTACGTCCAGGCCATTGTCTCGCGCCCAGTAGAGCGGTTCATGCGCCCGAATGCCGCAGTCGACGCTAATCGCGAGTTTGTAGCCTTCGGCCACGGCTCTTTCAAGTGCCGCCCGCTGAATGCCGTAACCTTCGGTGAAGCGATGTGGCACATGGAAACCTGTCTTCGCGCCAAGCAAGTTCAACGCTCGCAGCAGCACTGCAGTTCCGGTCGTGCCGTCTACGTCGTAGTCGCCATAAACGAGTATGGGTTCGCCCTGCTCGATCGCCTGCAGCAGACGAGGTACGGCCTCGCTCATACCCAGCATCAAGTCGGGATCGTGGAGTTGATCGTAGGATGGTTTGAGGAAACTTCTGGCAGATTGCTCGTCGCTACAACCGCGCGAAAGAAGCAGCGCCGCAACTGTGGGGGAGACCTCCAAATCGCGAGCCAGCGAGGCAACACGCTGTGCATCCTGCTCTCGCACGATCCAACGTTTGGCACTCATGTGAGGTTCATTAATAACTCGAATTATTCAGTAAAACTAGTCTGCAAACCAGCCATCTTCATCGAGTAGTTTAACACCAATCCGCCGGCGACCATCAATTGAATCAGTCCAGGCTCCATTAACTTCCGCGTCCAGGGTCCGCCCAAATGGAGGAGTTAGCTTGACAATCGAACCGAGCGCCACATCGGCGTCTAACAAAATAGTGGCGCCGGCCCTGCTTATCTTAATCGCCTGCGCCTGGACGCTGAACGACTCACCGCTGGACGTCTTTCCCTCTACCCCAAGCGCAAACTCTACCGGAACGCGTGGGCTGCGCGGTCTTTGGGAGGGCACAGTCGCGCCTCGGAGATCTTTGTCAGTCATAAAAACTTACCGCCTTTAAAAGATTATGGGAGGACCCGCATTCAGGGCCGGGGGCTGGGGCCGTTCTCAGTCTAACCGAACTCGGAAACATTTTGATAGTGATTTCATTCTGGAACCGTTGCGACGAACTTCCAGAGGAAGGCCCGCAACGCACCCGGTCAATTTGTGATGTCGTTCCGGCCAAACACTTCGAGAGTGCTGGAACCTCGCAAACTAACAAGTTGCGTTACGCACTAGCCGACATGTAACCGCCGATTAGCGCAAAGAGAATGACTGATCCAAGCAGCAAACGGTAAACGATGAAAACTCCGGTGGAGTGTGTTCGAAGAAATCGCAGGAGAAACCAAATCGAAGCGTAACCAACCACGCCGGAAACGACCGTCGCAACGATCAGCGGCAGATGAGTTCCAGCGGGAAGTTTGTGTATTGCTTCCTTCAATTCGAGGACGCCGCTGGCGGCGATGGCAGGAATCGAAAGCAGGAAAGAAAACCTGGCGGCGGTTTCGCGGGTTAAGCCGGCGAAGAGGCCACCCATGATTGTGGAACCCGATCGACTAGAACCTGGAATCAAAGCCAGCACCTGGGCAAAGCCCACCGCTAACGCGTCGCCGATGCCCAGTTGCTCCATGGAACGCTCTCTTTTCCCCACGAGTTCCGCGATGCCCAGCAAAACCGCGACAACGATCATCATCGTCGCGATTACCCAGAGGTTCTTGGTAAACGTTCCCTCGATCTGACGTTTGAACAACAAGCCAACGGCCGCAACCGGAATTGAGCCGAGGATTACCAGCCATCCCAGCCAGGCATCATGCGACAACTGCACGCTGCCGTTTTCGCGACGCTTCCCACGTATTAACGCAATGTGGTCACGCACAAACGCCATCGTGATGTTGACAATGTCTCGCGCAAAATAGATGAGCACCGCCAGCAGCGTGCCAAGTTGAATGACTGCTATGGTGGCGGTTGTTTGCTCAGCTCGAAGTGTGGCCTCAACGCCGTTGTAAAGACCAGTCAAGCGTGATGCAAAAACGAGATGGGCGGTGGAACTGATCGGAATGAATTCTGTTAGTCCCTGGACGATGCCGAGGATGATAGCTTGGAGAAGGGTCATGGATTATCAAAAACTGAGACTTTGAACTTTGTGTTTTGGTCTTTGGTCTTTGGATTTTGGATTTTGGATTTTGGATTTTGAAGTCAACGCCCGAGGGCTTCAAATCCAAAGTCCAAAGACCAAAGGCCCAGGACCAAAAGCCTAAGACCGTTTTTATTCCCTAAACGAATTCGCCCGCGAAATCTGGTCGTACATCCAAAACGGCATGATCATTCCCAGGCGAACGATCGTCGCCAGTTGCCAGGGAAATGAGTAACGCTTTCGCCGCTCCTCAATCGCGCGCAGCATCTTCTTTACCGCGTCGTCAAGTTCCATGAGAAACGGCATCTGCGCGTCTCGACCACTCGTTAATGGTGTTTTGATGAAACCGGGGTGAATTATCGTAACAGCAATGCCCCGCGGCATTAGATCCAGACGCAGGCTTTCGAAGAAGGCTGAAACCGCGGCCTTGCTGCCGCAGTAAGCGGCCGACTTTGGCAGACCTCGGTAAGCAGCCAGGCTCGATATCACTACCAACTGCCCGCTACGCCTCGCAACCATGTCAGGAATCACCGCCGCCGCGCTATTCGACGCACCGATGACGTTCACGTTGATGACGCCCGCAATCTCCGCCGCGTCAATTTCCGCCGCGTCCCTGGTGGGCCCGATACCCGCGTTCGCAATCATTATGTCGATTGGACCCAACTCGGCGCGCACTTTCTCCGCTGCCGCAGACATCGAGCCTGCATCCTGCACATCGGCAGGCGCCGCAACCGCCTTGCTCCCAACCGCCTCAATCTCGCGGATTACTTCCTCGAGCACGTCAGCACGCCTTGCCACCAGGCCAAGTTTCGCACCGCGGCGGCCAAGTTCAACCGCGAGTCCGCGGCCGATGCCTGATGAGGCGCCGGTGATCATTACAACTTTGTCCTGGAAAGAAGATTTCAAGTTCCGAGTTTCGAGTTTCGAGTTTCGAGTTCCGAGTTTCGAATTCGCTCAAGCGAACTCGGAACTCGAAAC
>JBOGOP010000211.1:0-10112 GCA_050747225.1 Pyrinomonadaceae bacterium | reverse complement strand
CGTCCCGCCCGCCTGAGCACCGCAAGGTGCGAACGATCCTTTCACTCGCGCCGTCTGGTTCGCGCTACGCGCTCATTGCGGGCGGGACGCCCGCGCTCCCAACAAAGCACTTCACGCTCACGCAAAGTTACACCAAATTCTCATCACCGCGAACCTCATCACAGCGGACGGTCCCTCACTCTCTCCGCAGCGCCACAAGTGGATCAACCCGCGTTGCGCGCCAGGCGGGAACCAGGCAGGCCAGCAGCGCCACCGCCATTAACAACACAATGATGATCAAGAGCGTGCTGGTATCAGTTGCCGTCACGCCGTAAAGTTGTTCCGTCATCTCTCGTTGCCACGAGCCTCTAATTGCAGACTGACTCGTCATCCATCGCTTGAAGGCGTAGCCGCACGCTGCCCCGACCACCAGTCCCAGCAGCACTAGTTTCATTCCCTGCCAAATCACGAGCTGCAAAATATTCTTCGTTCGTGCCCCCAACGCCAACCGCACGCCCATTTCATTCGTGCGTTGCGCCACTGAGTAGGCCAGCACCCCAGCCAGGCCGATGGCCGCCGCCAGTAATGCCAAGCCGCCGAAAAAGGTGAGCAATCGCGCGTAGAGTCGTTCCTGTGACAGCGATCGCTCGGAGCGATCTTCCTGCGTGGACAAATCCGTGACGGGCAAACTGTTGTCGACTTCGCGGATCGCCTGGCGCACAGAGTTCACTAGCGCTGTCGGTTCGCCCGAGGTACGTAAAGAGAAGTATCCCTCGCCCATCTCCTCGACTTCCTGTAACCACGGTGTAAATAGCAGCGGCTCGACGGCGTCCCGCTGACTATTGTATTTGGTGTCTGCAACAACACCGACGACCTCAAATTCGCGTTTGGATTCGGGGTCGGTAACTCGCTTTCCCAGCACGTCGTCATTGGGAAAGAACTTCTTTCCGAATTCCTGATTGACGATCGCTACCTGAGGAGCGTTTGCAGTATCGTGAGTTGTAAAAGTTCGGCCCCGCAGCAATGGGATTTCCAGCGTTGAGAAGTAGTTTTCGCGGACCATCTGACGGTTTGTTATGTGTTCGCTGGCAGTTTTTTCCGACTCACCCGGCAACAAAACATTCGTGTTCCAACTGTAGTGAGCGAGCAGCGGAATGCGTCCAAGCGTGGCGGATCTTACACCCGGAAGTGCATCCAGGCGCGTGAAGACTTGCCGGTAATACTCTAATAGCCGCTCACCTTTGTATCCTGCTTGTCCCGGCTGCAAAGAAAAGACGAGTAAATTCTCCTGATTGAAGCCGACATCGATCTGTCGCAGATTATGTAGCGTACGAATGAACAAACCGGCGCCCATCAGCAACAGCAATGACAACGCTACTTGAACAACAACTAGTGCTTTGCTCAAACGAGATACAGCGCCGGTGCTACGACGGCCGTGTTTCAATCCGACCGTAAGGTCGTGTCGCGTCGCGCGCCATGCTGGTGCGAGTCCAAACAAGATGCCGGTCGCGAACGAAACCAAGATCGTGAAAAGCAAAACTCGCCAATTCAAACTCGGTTCGATGCCGGGCGGCAGGAAACTCGTGTCTCGGCTCGCCATCGCCGCCAACGCATTCTTGCCCCATACTGCAAACAAAACGCCTCCCGCTCCACCCAGTGCCGCCAGCAACACACTTTCCGTCAGCAATTGCCTGATGAGTCGCAGACGTCCGGCACCCACAGCCAGTCTTAAAGTGATCTCAGGTTCGCGGACTGCGGCCCTACTCAACAGGAGGTTCGCCACGTTGGCACAGGCAATCAGCAACACAACTCCAACGACAGCAAACAGACCGTAAATCGTCGCCGAGTAACGCTTGCGAGTTTCCATCGCTCCGCGGCTGCCGGACTGTGTCAGCAAGCGCGGATAATCTTTAGCCTCGAGCGTAGTCGGCTCAGTATCCTTGCGCGGCGGCGGCATCATCTCCAGGGCCGCCGACTGAAACGTTCCATTCAAACTGTCTCGAGCTTGTTCCAGCGTTGCGCCCGGTTTCAATCGTGCCATCAGCAGCAGCCACCAGACGCCGGGCTTGTCGGCCTTTGCGAGGCCGGTTCGTTCGCCGAGCAACACGGGTTCGAAAGCGATTGGAACAGTGACCGCCGGTCTCTGGTTAACTTGCAAGGTTCCGACAAAGCCTGGCGGCGTCACCCCGATGATGGTGAACGAAGTCTTGTTGAGCTCCAGTTGCCGGCCAATCACCTCCGGATTCGCTCCAAAGCGCTCCTCCCAATAATGATGGTTTAGCACTACAACCGGTGTGGCTGCGGCGTTGTCGTCCGCCTCGATAATCGTGCGTCCGAAAAGCGCCGGCACATTCATCCCGGCATAGTAGCCACCCGAGACTGCCTGCCCATCGACAACTTCGGCCTGGTGATTTACGACAGCCGTCAATTCCCAGATCGGCCCAAACGCAAAAAGTGACTGCAGCGGACTATCGTGATTTGTTGTTTGTGCCTCTTGCAGTTTTTCGAAAGTATCGTAACGAAACACGGAGGCGCCGCGCGTGCCGGGAGCACTGGGAATAAACGACCCCCGCATCCCGTTTGTCCTGAAGGGAGCACCCGCCTGCCATTCAAACAATACTAATTGTTCCGGTTTGTTAACGGGCAAGGTCCTTAGCAAAACGGTATCGACGACACTGAACAAGGCGGTATTCGCGCCGATTCCCAAAGCCAGGGTAGCCACTGCGACAGCAGTGAACCCTAAATTCTTCCGCAATATCCGGAATGCGTATCTTAGGTCCTGCCAGAGAGTTTCCATGTTTCCTCCTTAAGTCCGCCTCGCCGTAAAGATTCAACCTCTTAACTGGGAGCGCGGGCGTCCCGCCCGCCTGAGCACCGCAAGGGGCGAACGATCTGTTGAAAAGTTCAAATCGAGCCCTCTGGTTCGCGCTGCGCGCTCATTGCGGGCGGGACGCCCGCGCTCCCAGTGAAGAGCTTGAATCATTCGTCCCGCAGCGCCACGAGTGGATCAACCTGCGCTCGTAACGACTGTCCTGAATAAGATTGTTCAATGCTCTTCCTCATTCATAGCGCAGTGCATGTAGCGGGTCGAGACGCGTGGCACGCCGCGCCGGGATGTAACAAGCGAGCAAGGCGACAATGGCCAACAGCACGGCCACCGCCGCAAACGTGAGCGGATCCCTGGTAGTCACTCCGAAAAGCAAACTGGCAATCACGCGCGTGACGGCAAACGCGCCGATCAGGCCAAGTAACAATCCGACCAGGACCAGTTTGAGCCCCTGCGAAACGATCAGCCGCAAAACGTCGCGTGTCTGCGCGCCCAGCGCCATGCGAATGCCGATCTCATTAGTGCGCTGCGCAACTGCATAGCTCATCACTCCATAAAGACCAACGATGGTGAGCACCAGCGCGACAGCAGCGAAGATCATCAGCAGCGTGGCGTTAAAGCGCGGCGCGGCTACGGTAGCCGACAGGTATTCGTCCATGGTCTTGACGTTGAATACCGGCAACTCCTTGTCCATCGAATGGACTTCGTTCTGGATTGAGTTGATAAAGGCGTGCGGATCGCCCGTAGTCTTGACCACCATGGTCATTTGGCTAAAGGGGACTTGCGCCTGCGGCAGGAAATAGCCTGGTCGGAGTGCGCCACTCAGATCGCGGTTCCTTACGTCCCCAACAACGCCGACAATCTCCCGCATCACAGGTTCGTCTTCGTCAGTTGAGATGCCGGGCTTGATCCGCTTGCCGATTGGATCCTCGTTGGGAAAGAACTTTTCCGCAAAACCCTGATTGACAATGATGACGCCGGGCGCCTTCTGGTTATCGCGCTCCGTAAACGTCCGTCCTTTCAGGAGCGGGATTTCCATCGTCTTGAAATAGTCGTCACCAATAACGAACAGGTCGGCGCCAGGCTCTTCACCTTTCGCTACCGGCCGGCCTTCAATCTCAAACGAGAGCCCATAGCGATCGCCGCTCAGAGGCAGCGGCATGACGGAACTGGAGGAACGGACTCCCGGCAAAGACTGGATACGTCCGGCCAGGTCGCGATAAAACTTCGCCTGCGTCGCCGTTGGATATTTGACCTCGGGTATTCCAACTACCAACGTCAACACATTCTGGGAATTGAATCCGGTTGTGACCTGGCGCAAACGCCAGAGACTTTGAATCAATAGTCCCGCGCCCACTAACAGGACCACCGCGATCGCCAATTCGCTAATGACCAGCATGCCGCGAACGCCATTGCGTCGTGTTCCTCCGCCCGAGCCACGCGCCCCTTCCTTTAGTGACTCCGTCAACCCGGTCTTTGACGAATGAATCGCGGGGACCAAGCCAAAGACAATTCCGGTCAACAACGAAACGGCGAGCGTGAAGCCGAGCACCCGCCAATCCAGTCCGACTTGCAGTGCGCGCGGAATATTTTGCTTTCCCAACGTGACCAGCAAGTCTGACCACCAGACAGCCAGGACCAATCCCAGCGCCCCGCCGGTTAAGGACAAGAGCACACTCTCCGTCAGCAGCTGCCGCACAACTCGCATACGACTGGCACCGAGCGCGGAGCGTATCGCCATTTCTTTGTGACGCGTCACAGCGCGTGCGAGCAGCAGGTTTGCCACGTTTGCGCACGCGATCAAGAGTACGCAGCCGACGGCGCCCAGCAGGATCAGCAACGCCGGGCGAATGTCGCCGACCATAGCTTCCAGCATTGAGTCGACCACGCTGGTCATATGCAGGTTCTTATCGGGGTACTGTTGTTCGAGTCGAGCGCTTATCGCCGTCATTTCTGCTTGCGCCTGCTCTTTTAGAACGCCTGGCTTGAGCCGTCCAACTACTCTCAGGTAATGGGCGCCGCGCTCATTCGTGACCGGCTCCTTGCCTTCCCGGTCGATCGCAACGGTCGTCCACAACTCAATCGGATCGTTCTGAATTGGAAATTGAAACGCCTGCGGCATGACCCCGACGATGGTATAGCTCTTCGCGTCAAGCGTTATCGACTGACCGACTACGTTAGGATCGGCATTGAACCGCTTCTGAAACAATTCCTGGCTTAGCAAAACAACGCGACCACTGTCTCCGGGGTTGTCTTCTTCAGGAAGGAACCCGCGCCCGAGCGCCGGCGTTACCCCCAGCAGCGGAAACAGATCCGCGTTGACTACGGCGCCTTCTAATCGGGTCGACTCGCCGCGCCCGGTGAAAATGAAGTCACTGCTGTGGTATGACGCCAGGCGTTCGAAGACATGGTTCTGCTCGCGCCAATCGGCAAAGTTGGGATAGGAAACAGCTCCAAGCTGCTGGCCGCGCGTCATATTACTTTCCCCTACCCTCATCAACTGCTCAGAGTTCGCAAACGGCAGCGGACGCAATAACACCGCGTTGACAACGCTGAAGATCGCGGTGTTGGCGCCAATACCCAACGCCAGCGCAATCGTGGCTACAATGCTGATGCTCGGTGACTTGAGCAACATTCGAACTCCATAACGGATGTCCTGCCAAAATATTTCCATGACTAGTCCTTCCTCCCAGATGCGTGGAGTGCGCCGGCGGGCGAAGCGGCGACGGCGCTTTCGATTCGGTCAGCAAAATCCAGGGCGGTGTCTCCCGACTCGTCGGGATTGCCACCGCACTCCAAAAACATCAGTCATAACGCAGCGCCACTATCGGTCGACTTTGCTCGCCTTTGGTCTTCGGACTTAGGCCTTGGGACTTAGGTCTTTGGACTTTGGCCTTTGGACTTTGGCCTTTGCTCCGGAGGAGCCAAAATGTTTATAGCTGTCGAGTTGCTCCGCTCTCACGCTCCATAGGAGCGTAACGTATCGCCCCTTCGGGGCTCACGAGGTTAATGCAGGGCGCACGAAGCTATAAACATTTCGGCTCCTCCGGAGCAAAGACCAAAGACCTAAGACCTAAACCCTAAGTCCAAAGACCCAAGTCCAAAGACCTCTTCTCAATTTCATTCGTACCTCAATGCCACCAGCGGATCGACTTTCGTCGCGCGCCGCGCCGGGATGTAGCAAGCGAGCAACGCGACCAGGGTTAATCCAACCGAGACACTGAGGAATGTGATTGCGTCAGTGGCGCTAACGCCAAACAGCAAGCCTTCCATCAGTCGCGTCAGCGCAAACGCGCCTGCCAAACCGGCGACGACGCCAATCAACGCCAGCGCCATTCCGTTTCCGATAATTAACTTCAAGACGTCGCGACTCTGTGCACCCAGCGCCATACGAATGCCGATTTCGTAAGTGCGTTGCGAAGCGACATAAGACATCACTCCGTAAATGCCAACCGCCGCAAGCATCAATGCCAACGTCGCGAAGACCAGCAGCAGAAGCATGAAGAATTTTCTGATTACGATTGAGTCACCTCTCAACTGATCGACCGTCGTCACGTTGAAAACTGCCTGGTCTTTATCCACGGCCTGGATCTCGCGCCTGATCGCCGCGGCCATGGCGTTCGCATCGCCCTCCGTCTTCACGACTATGCTGTTGAACGAAGTAGGAAATTGCGTGTGCGGCAGGTAGATCTGCATCGGCGGTCTCTTGTCGAGGGCGTATTGCGAGACATCACTGACGACACCGACGATCGTGCGCCACGGCCGTGGATTGTTATCACTGCCGGCAAACCTAATTCGTTTACCAAGTGGATCTTCGTTAGGCCACAGCTGTCCTGCCATCGTCTGGTTAATCAAAGCGATGTTTGGAGAGTCCTTAGTGTCCTGCTCAGTGATTTGACGCCCCTTCAGCAAGGGTATCTCCATGGCGTGCAGGTAGCCCGGCGTGGCCACGTAAAGATCGACCGTGATCTCCTCGCCGCGGGGTTTGGGATGATCCTCAACAGCCAGACCTCGTCCATCGAAGTTAGCGCTGAGCGGAAGCACGCTGGTCGTGCCGGCAGCCTTGACCCCCGGCAGCGCGGCTATCCGTTCGAGCATCTGCTTATTGAATGCGATCAAGTCCTCTGGTTTTGGATATTTGCTCGACGGTAAACCAATGTTCATTGCCAGAAGGTTTGTAGAGTTGAATCCGGTGTCGACGTTTCGCAGTCGCATCACGGTGCGGATCAAAAGGCCGGCGCAGACAAGCAGCACCAGGGTCATGGCAATTTCTGAAATGACCAACGCACTACGCAAACGGTTCCGGCTGGCTGCCGGTCCGGATCCGCGTCCAGTTTCTTTCAGAGACTCGGCAAGGTTGGGCTTGGAGATTTGCAGAGCCGGAGCGAGACCGAAAAGTAAGCCGGTGAGTAGCGAGACACCAACCGTAAACGCGAGGCAGCGCCTGTCCAGGTGAATGTCCTGAAGCATTGGATTGATTTTGGATGCGGCCGCCGCGACTACACTTGTTCCCCAGGTGGCGATCAGCAGTCCGAGTCCACCACCCAGGATTGCAAGCAGCAGGCTTTCGGTAAGCAGTTGGCGAATTAGTTGAGCGCGGCCGGCGCCAATCGCCGAGCGAATTGTGATCTCCTTGTGCCGGACGGTGGCGCGGGCCAGTAGAAGGTTTGCAACGTTTGCGCACGCGACCAGCAGCACAAAGATTACCGCGCCAAAAATCATCAGTAGAGTTGGACGGATCCCGCCAGTTATTTCTTCGGTGATCGAAACCACAGCGACGCCGTAGCCTTTGTTAGACAATGGATGTGACTGCTCAAGTCGTTGAGCAATGACCGTCAGTTCGCCTTGCGCCTGCTCGACTGTCACTCCTGGTTTCAGACGGGCGATTGCCCGCAGGTGTCGGGCGTCTCGCTGCTCATCGTCGTAGTTCTCAGCTACCGGTCGATAGAATTGACCCTCAGGCGCAACCAGCGATGCGGGCAGCGGACGAAAGTCCGGACCCATAACACCGACAATGTTGTAAGGCCGGCCATTGAGCATCACGTTCTTGCCGACAATGTTGGGGTCGGCGCCAAAACGTCGTTGCCACAGCCCATGACCGAGGATGACGACAAAGTCTTTCCCGTCTACCTGTTCCTCAGGAGTAAAGACACGCCCCAGGACGGGCGCGCCCTTCATTATCTTGAAGAAGCCGTCCCCGACCTGAATTGCCGGGACTCGCTCCGCCTCGCTCTCGCCGGACATGATTGGAAACCAGCCGCTGTAAGTTGCCACGTCTTCGAAAACGCTGGCCTGGGCGCGGATGTCAGCAATGTCCGTGGCTGAAACCTGGTTGTGTTTCCTGAGGCTGTCCAAAGTTCTGGTATCACCCCAGACGAGCACCAGACTATTCGGATCGTTGTAAGGCACGGCCTTCAGGAGAACTGCGTTGAGCACGCTAAAGACAGTGGTGTTCGCGCCAATTCCGATCGCGATCGACAAGACGGCGACTGCCGTGAAGCCGGGAGTCTTGATTAGCATCCGCACTCCGTATCGAATGTCTTTTAATAGTGTCTCCATGATTACAACTCCGCTTTCCAGTTTTTGGGCTTTGGTCTTTGGTCTTTGGTCTTTGCCACTTCCGACTTTCGTTACCTCTTACTCTTTGGAGTGCGGTGACCTGTCACCGCTTTGGCCCGTCGCGACCTGTCGCGACCACCGTGGGACCTGAGACTACTGAAACACTTGGGCGTCCAGCCGCCCAGGACTAAAGCGGTGACAGGGCACCGCACTCCAAAGGTCACTCGTACCTTAGCGCCACCAACGGATCCACTTTCGTCGCCCGCCGCGCCGGGATGTAACAGGCAATCAGTGCCACCGCAATCAGACAGAGAGCAACCACCGCAAACGTGGGTAGATCAGTTGGGGTCACTCCAAAAAGCAGCGCGTTCATCAATCGCGTTAGCGCCAGCGCGCCTGCCAGTCCGATCGCGGCGCCGATCAGCGCCAGCGTCATCGCGCTGCGCAATATCAGTTTCAGCACATCGGTCATGCGGGCGCCCAACGCCATGCGAATTCCGATCTCCTGCGTACGCTGCGCAACCGCGTAGGTAGTAACTCCGTAGATACCCATCGCGGCCAAAAGCAAAGCCACTGCACCAAAGACGCCGAAGATGACCAGGCTGAAACGGCGCTGGTCCAGCGACGACGAGACAATCTGATCTAAAGTGCGAAAGTCTACGGGCAGCTCAGGATCCAGCGACCTTACCGTTTGCCGCATTGCCGGAACCAGAGAAGACGGCGGGACTGCGGCCCGAACGACGACAGAAAGATCAGGTGAAGGTCGTCGTTGCAATGCATTGGCATAGACTGTCGGCCTGGGCGGAGTGTCGATACCGCCATGACGCACGTCGCCCACCACCCCGACCACGTACAGCAAGCGCAAGTCTCCGTCCATATTTCCAAACTGGATTGCCTGGCCAATAGGATCTTCGTTTGGCCAATACTTTTGGACGAGCGACTGACTAACAACGGCGGCGCTGGGAGCAGTAGGCTTATCGCTTTCGCTAAAAGTGCGGCCTCGCAACAAAAGGATCGCCATTGCCGAGAAATAATCGGCGGTAGCTAGTCGAAACTCAGCATGTCCTTCACGCGCCGGATTGTTATTGATAAAAAAGGTCCCATCGGCGGCGTCCCCGGTTAACGGCAAACGGTTAATACTTCCCACCGCAGTCACGCCAGGCAGTTGCCTTAGCCGTTCCAGCAACTGTTTTTGAAATTGTCTTTCGCGTTCCTGATCAGCACTGAAGCGGGTCTGCGCCTGCGGGGCTATACCTTGCTCGCGCAAAAGCTGATATGCCTTCATGAAGTCTTTGTATTCTTGTTCATCCAGGCCGGCGAAGGGCATCGAGACTTCCATTGCCACTGCCGTATCAGTGCGAAAGCCTGGATCTACTTGCAGCAGGCGGTAGAAACTTTTTCCAAGCAGGCCAGCACCCACCAACAGAATCAGTGTGAGCGACATTTGCGCGACGACCAGCGAATTGCGCAAACGCTGGCTTGCGGGGCCTGACTGTCCGCGCCCAGCTCCTCTCAAACTTTCTTCCAGGTTCTTACTCGAATAGCGAATGAGTGGCACCAGGCCAAGCACAACGGCAATCAAGACCGAGAGAACAATTGTAAAGACCACCGCTCTCGCATCAATACCGATCTCGTTGACCCGCGGCAAACTCGTCTGGTTCAAGGCGAGTAACAGATCAACTGCCCAAAACGAAAACAGTATGCCCAGCCCCCCACCTCCAAGACTCAGCAGCAGATTTTCCGTGAT
>JBOGOP010000210.1:0-10157 GCA_050747225.1 Pyrinomonadaceae bacterium | reverse complement strand
CTGCGGCTGTTGAGGCATGGGCAGTCGCACAAAGAGCAGATCTGTATGGCGGCGTTCGGCCACGAAGTCGCGCGTATCCTGGTTGGTGGCCTTGCTGCGAAGCGAATTGTCGTAATTGAAGGGCAGGGCTTCCGCAAACTGCCTGAACACGCGTGACAAAGAGAGAGGCTCGCGCAGGTTACTGTTTTCCGCGGTGAAGGAGATAGCGTAGTCGCCCACCATCATACCTAAAGTTAAGGCGAGTGCGCGTTTGTATTGATTGTCAAATCTCTCGGCGTTGAAGCGAACGTTGTCAAACCACCAGGCGTCAGTTTCGTTGAACCAATTTCGCAGCGCAGGACTATCCAGCCGCTCGCGCGGAACGTAAGCGTCGTCAACTATCGCTTCCAGATCATCTTCAGTTAGTCGCTCAGAATCATTCTCAATCAAGGCTGTCGCTTTGGTATGTGCCCACATCATCGGATCGTTTGCCGCCACGCGCACGTTCCAGCGCTTTAGTTGTACGCCGAGGTTGGGTTCGCCGGTAAAGGGAAGCGCAATAGAAGAGAACTTCAAACGTCGCAAGACGCTCAGCTCGAAGTTTAGCCAGCCGTTGGGAAAAGTTGCGGATGCGACGTAAGCCACTTATTGATTCCTTTAGCGCGTGAAGCTCCTCTTTTGGAGTGCGGTGACCTGTCAAGCACCCCAGCCGGGCTGCCCGGCCGGGGACCCCGCTTCACCGCTTTGGTCGGTCGCGACTTGTCGCGACCACCGTTTGCTTAAACTATAGAAGGCGTGGGCGTCAGGCCGCCCAAGGCCAAAGCGGTGACAGGTCACCGCACTCCAAAATTCACCTCATGAACAACGAAAAAAGATTCCAGCCGTCGTCAGTTGTTGCGTTAGTGTCCGCGACGGGATCCACGGGTTTTGCGTAAGATCGCAACTCCTCGAGGTCCTGCAGTGAAAGCAGCACGCTGACCACGGCGGGATCGAATTCAATTGCGGCGCGCTCGACAATACTGGCGCGCGCGTCTTCTTCGGTCATTGCCGGCCGATAAGGCCGCGCATCAGTTAGAGCGGCGTACGAATCGGCTACCCGAAGAATTCGCGCGGCCAGCGGGATTTCATTCTGTCGCAGCGCGTCGGGATAACCGGAACCGTTCCACCATTCGTGATGCCAGCGCACCAACAATTGCACGTCACGGTCGGCGTTGGCGCGCGCCGCTTCCTGTTCCCCAATCACCGGATGCCGCTGCAGGTCGATCCGTTCTTCATCGGTAAGCGAGCCCGCTCGTTGGATATAGTCCCGCTCCATGGCAGCCTCGCCAAGATCGTGCATGCGTGCGGCGGTGCGCAGTGATTTCCGATCCTGCGGGGCCATGTGAAAAGCTTCAGCAATCTTGTCAGCTATGGCGGCGATCCGAACGGCATGCGGGTTGGCATACTGCTCAAACTGATCGGCGGCTTCGGCCAACTGCAGATAGGCTTCGCGCGCTGTGCGATCTTTGTCTGGGTTGTGGTAAGCGGTGGACATTAGGAAATCACTTTACTCGGCTACCCTACCTTGCGCGACTTTTCAAGTTTGCGCAACAGCAAGTTTGCCGTAGCGTTGTGCGGGTCGATTGATAGCGCCCGATCCACTTCCGTCTGGGCGCGACGGTGAAACTTTAATTCAAAATACAGCTCAGCCAGCATAGTGCGAAAGACAGCGTTGGCCGGCTCCTGTTTAACTGCCGCCTGGAGCTCATTCTCGGCCAGGCGGCGCATGTTCTCGTCGGCGGCCAGCGCGCGCCCGTAGTAGGCATGATAACGCGCCTCTTGCGGCTCCAGCCGTGTGGCGTCGGCCAAATACTTTATTGCCGCTCTGATGCGTCCCTGGTCTAATGCGCCACACCCTTCACGAAAACTATACTCGGCGCCAGCTGCGTCAGAGTCGATTTCCTCGGATGATCCTTTGGCCTGATTCGTCTTCGCTGCCTTTGCTGCCTCGGCAATTTGTCTGGTTCGCTCCAGAGTGAGGTCGTAACCCGCACGCGCATTTGGATTCGTCAGGGTTTCATACGCCTGGGTCACACGGGCGAAGGCCGAGCTGATTTGCGCGTGGATCTTTGTCCCGGATTTTAAGTGAAATCTATCGGGATGATAGCGGCGCGCCATTGCGTAGTAGGTATCTTTTATTTCGTTCAAGCTCGCTGTTAACGGCAGCTCGAGTACTTCATAGTGATTCGTCGCCGCTCTGTGTCGTTTCAAAAACTCTTCCACGTCTTCATTCTCGACGCTTGCGGTGAGCCAATTATCGGATTGTTCAGCTGGCGCGGTGATGGTCGGCACAGAAGGCGTTGCGGATTGCGCCTTGCTCGGCTTCGTAGTGTCAGTCCGAAAAGCATTGTGCCAGTATTCGCGAATTACGAAGTCACTAAGAGCCAGGCCATAGAGGACCCGGTAAGTCTCCAGCTCCGGCAGTCCACTAAGCAACATCAACTCCTCCAGCTTTAATGGCTTGTCGAGGCGAGAAAGAATAAAGCCTTCGGCAGGACGGAAACTGCTCGTGGGAGATACTCCGGAGGCGCGCGCAATCATCTCGCCTGGATTCCGAAAGCGACCCGAAACGAAGTTGATGGGTATTCTTTGAGCTGCTTCTCGAAGCAGGCTTCCAGTGTCCACATTCACGCTAACCGGATCAACCAGGCGGGCGCGCGCGTCAAATTCCCAGGTTCCGTCCATCCACAACAGCGAGACACGCAGGATATCGCTTACCATTATGGCTAGCAGCGCATCGATGTCTTTTTGCCGCAGCGTTCTGTCTTTAGCCAATTTCTCCGCGAGATCCAGATCTGAAAGATTGTTGCTCAGCTTTCGTTGATCCTTCTCTGAGACGAGGCCACGCTTGACGAGGTATTCTCGCAGACGTAGCGTTCGCACGTTTGAAGCCGCGTAGATGAGCTGACCCTTATCAAAATAGACCGCGGTTTGCAGGCGGTCGTGTTCGAGCCGCAGGGTGCCAGACAAAGCTTTGTTCGAGATCTCGCGAATAAGTTCCGCCACCGGTTGCTCTGTAAGTTTGCCCATCGTTGATTTGTCTTGGAGATTTTGAGGCGGCCTTGCCGCCATCGACTCAACAGCATGATAACGCACGATTTAGTTAAAAAAGAAGCAAGACTTTGACACTCAATCACGGCAGTCTTATATTGAACTTACCGAAACAATTTGACGCGCATAAGGTTGGAGCCCAGGCAGTTCCGATCGTGAATTCTTCATCAATCTCTGGATTGGGAAAACAAGTGACTGATAGTCCTGAAGGCAAGAAAAGGGCTCCGGTAGAGCCGGTTGCCGATGAACGGATCGCTGATCTGATCGAGCAACTGCAAACGCGAACAGTCGAGCTTGAAGAGGCCAATCGCGAGCTGCGACATATCTCGCACTACCGTTCACTTTTTCTCGCGCGAATGTCGCACGAGTTGCGCACGCCCCTGACTTCGATACTTGGGTTCGCCGAAATCATGCTTGACCAGGAAAAGTTGAGCGAGCCACAGCGGCGCTTCTGTCAGAAAATTCAGAACTCCGGAATGCAATTGCTCGCCAGTCTCAATCAACTTGTCGATTTGTCGCGTCTCGAGGCGGGCCCGGCTGAAATTTTTCTTCAGGAGCTTTCTTTTCCGGAAACCTTGCGCGAAACTTGTGCTGCAGTCGGCAGGCAGGCGCAAAAGCGCGAGGTGAAGATCGAGTTTAATCTGGAGCCGGAAGTAACTACTATCGTGTCTGATCGGGGACGATTGCGGCAGGTGCTTTATACTTTCCTGGCCTGGGCCGTTAGTCGAAGTCAGGAAGGGCAGCGCGTTACAATCGACGCCAAGTTGCTTGACGGCTCTTCGCTTCAGGTACGAATAGACGATGAAGGCGAACGAATAAACGACATCTCGCGCGTCTTCGATCCGGTAGACACACCGCGCGCCGGAAAGACTGACCTTAACGAATTGGGGATCATCGTGGGCCGGCGATTACTCGAACTAATGAAGGGTACGGTTACACTTGAGAACCGCGACGGTACGGGTTTGCGAACAGTGATTGAGGTACCGGCGACCTCGCCGAAGACTGAGGTTTTCAGCCGATAGGAAAGCTGGAGCCGCCAACGATTATCCATATCTGATTTCGCTTCTTATCGTCATTTGATGCCGATTGCAGACATCGTTATTCGCGAATGCGCAACCATCGATGAACTGGATAGCTGCGTACGCTTGCAGCGAGAAGTCTTCGGACTTCCAGATCTTGAAATCTCGCCGCGCCGCCATTTGATTGTTTCTCAACAAGCCGGGGGGTGGACCCTGGGCGCCTTCGTTGATGAGCGACTGGTTGGGTTTGTTCACCATTTGGCTGCGATTCGTGGCGCTGAGATTTTTGGTTACTCGCATATGATGGCGGTCGATCCTGATTTTCAAAACAAGGGTGTGGGCGCCCAGCTCAAGTGGAGCCAGCGTGACCGCGCGATTCAGGAAGGAAGAAACTTTATTAGGTGGACGTGGGATCCGATGCAGGCTCGCAACGCCCATTTCAATCTGAATCGGCTGGGCGTAACAGCCCGCAACTACGCGGTGAATTTTTACGGGACCGACTACCCGGCGAGCCCGTCGCAGCCGACTGCCGAACGGGCAGGCATCGATAGCGATCGTTTGTTTGCCAGCTGGCAGCTTGGGTCGCCGCGCGTTATCAGCCTTGCGAGCGGAAGTCCTCCGCCGGCAGAGCCTGTGGGTGATAAACCGGCCGCGATGATTGAAATTCCGACCAACTGGAGCCAACTCTATCGTGAGAATGCTGTTCTGGCGCGACAAGAACAATTGCGAGTTCGCGGTGAATTTCAGCAAGCATTTGCCGCCGGCCTGATTGCCGCAGGCTTCCAGCGTTCATCCGAACGGCCGCGCTATTTGCTCTACCCAGAGGAAGTTTTGCAATCTGTTTAGCAGTGACGCTTGCACTGCCCGGTGATCTGGTTCCAGATCAAAGAAAACATCGACACCGCGTCGTCCGCAACGAAAATTTGAGTATGCCTTTCACTCGTTTCGATCGATACGTTGACCGCCATGCACGCAGTTTCACTGAGAGACTGCAGTCGCTTTGTCGCATGCCTTCCGTCGCCGCGCGAGGCACGGGCATGCGCGCGGTTGCCGAATCTGTCGAGCAGATGATGCAGCGCGTTGGCATCGGCACTCGCTCGTTTCGCCTCGGCAATGGCTATCCAATTATCTACGGTGAATGTGGCAGCGGTTCGCAGAGCTTCGTTGTCTATGGTCACTATGACGTTCAACCAGTAGGACACTTGAGCGAATGGTCAGTAGGACCTTTTGCAGCGACGATTATCGACGGCAAGCTCTACGCGCGCGGAGCCGCCAACAGCAAGGGCGATTTGGTTGCCCGCGTGGCCGCGGTCGAAGCCTATCAAAAGACCTTCGGCAAGCTGCCGATCTCGCTACGATTTTTGGTTGACGGTGAAGACGGGCTGGGTAGCCCTAGTCTTTATCGCTTCGCTGCTGAAAACCCGGAGATGCTGGCGGCACAAGGATGCATTTGGGACGAAGGTTACAAAGATACAAAAGAGCGTCCGGTGATCAGTCTCGGTTTCAAGGGAATCCAGTTTTTGGAATTGAGGGCGCACGGCGCGCGCACTGACCTGCATTCAAAGTGGGGCGCCATTGTTCCCAATCCGGCCTGGCGACTGGTGCAGGCGCTGGCGACAATCACTTCGCCGAAGGGCGTGATCACGATCGATGGTTTTTCATCGTGCATTGCACCAATCAGTGCTGAGGACAACGAAGCCCTTAAAGCAATCGAGCTTGACGAAGCCGGGTTGAAGCGGGAATTCCGTATCGGTGGTTGGATTCGTTCGTTGAAAGGCCCGGCGCTCGTGAAGGAACACATATTTGGTCCGACCTGCACTATCTGTGGAATTCAGACCGGCCACACCGAGGCAGGAGTGAAGACGGTGCTCCCGAGCACGGCGATGGCGCGTCTCGATTTTCGCCTCGTGCCTGATCTGACTCCCGAAATCGTCCTCGAATTACTACGCGCCCACCTCGACGTGCGCGGTTTCAGGGATATCGAGATCAGCGAACTGGGTTGCGCTCCGTTGGCGAAGTCATCCGGAAGTTCGGTAGTGGCTCGCGCAGTCATCGGCGCCGCTACGGAGATCTATGGAGGCACACCTTTGGTTTATCCGATGGATCCATCGAGCGGGCCCGTCGGCGCGGTTTGTGGCGCCTCATCACCACCGACGCCGGTTGCGTCGTTCGGCATCAGTTATGCCGGATCAAATCCGCACGGGCCGGATGAGAACATTCGCGTAGATGATTTTCTGCAGAGCATCAAGTTTATCGGAAGGGTTATTCACAAACTTGGAGAGCAAAAAATCACGGAGACCAAAAACAGGACGAGCGGGATAACGAAAGTAAGTGGAATCCGCGACAGGGCGTCCAGTTCACACTAGTCCTCAATGGGCAAGCAAGAAATCTTTTAGTTCAAAGTTTCTGATAGATTTCCTGATCGACTTTACATTTAGTCCGGCCAAAGGTATAAGGCTCGAAAGAGGTAAATTACTAGTTTCCATGCAACACGCGGAGCAAAACTTACTGCCAACTGAAGAGATATGCGAAGGAGGGTCTGCCCTGCGCCGTTTTGCGGAAGAGCTAGTCTTCTTCATCTGTTTGACCGGTACTATCATTCTGCCACTGGCTCTTTATTTTTACGTGTACGCGTCAGGAGGATGGGAGAAGAGGTGGACATTTTTCTTTTTTTTCCTGTGCGCACTTGAGGGAGTCATCGTTGGTATTGCAACCTACGAAAGAAATAAGAACCGCGATGTTGAACAACTCGGGCGCAGATTAGCAGGAATCTATCTGTTGGCAGTCAGAAAGAGCGCCTTGAATCCCCAAACCCAATCTCCAACTTTGGATGAATGATCCTCAAGCCTCTAGTGAGTTAGAACGGATTATCAAAACCGCCGAGGTCGAACTCCGGCAGATTCATCCGGGACTCTTCTCGCCAGAGGGATTTGAGCGTCTCACAGAGCGAATCAATGAGTTCATCGGAGATCTTACGGTGGAATCAGTCAAAGTTGCCAAACGGCATCAGTCCGATTCCGTCTCCCCTGCTTATGTTGATCAAGCCAGGGAACATCTGGCTTCCAGTAAAGCCGCAAGGTGGCACCGAGTAGTCGGCGGTATTGGTGGAATCGTTTTTGGTGTCGGCTTAGCGGTATTCGGTTCAATGATTCAATCCGGCCAAGTCTCTACCAGAGGCTTACTCCTCGGCCTATCTTGCCTTCTATTAGGTCTGCCGTTCTTCATGTTCCACATCATGAAAGAACAATAGGCTCGGCCATAGGCCTTCCCCCACGTCGCTTGATTCAAAGTCTAAATGAATTTTTGGCTGAATACTGATTGGGGTTGCCATTTCGTTCCCCTTGTTGCAATTGGTAAGATCAGACAAATGCGAAGTCTTTCCATCGAACAGCAAATAGAAAAACTACGGGAGGAGATTCGACGTCACGAGGATCTCTATTACGTTCAGGACAATCCCGAGATCTCAGACGCGGAATATGACGCGCTGCTCGAGCGGCTTCAGAAACTCGAGCAGCAACACCCCGATCAAATAACCCCTGACAGTCCCACCCAGCGGGTTGGCGGTAAGCCGGCTGAAGGTTTTTCCCAGGTCGTACATCGCCGTCCAATGCTGTCGCTCGACAATAGCTACAACCTCGAGGAGTTGCGCGCTTTCGATCTGCGCTGCCAGCGGCTCGCGGATGGCAAGCGTGTCGATTATGTAGCCGAGCTGAAGATTGACGGACTCTCCCTGAGTCTGCATTACGAGAAGCAGTTGCTGGCGCGTGGCGTGACGCGCGGCGACGGCCGCATTGGTGAAGACGTTACGCTGAACGCGCGAACGATTCGTAGTATTCCGCTGAAGTTGCGCTCTGAGATCGCAAATTTCAAAGCTCAACTTTCAAATCCAAAAGGTCAGAGCAAGTCTGACATCCCAGACCTGGAAGTGCGCGGCGAAGCGTTTATCCCCCGAAAAGTGTTTGAGCGAATCAACGCCGAACGTGAAGAGCAGGATGAACCGCGCTTCGCTAATCCGCGCAACGCCGCAGCGGGAACCATCAGGCAGCTCGATCCGAAAATAACAGCCAGCCGCAAGCTCGAGATGTTTGCCTACGATTTGCTGGCCGGTGAGCGGAAGCCTTTCGCCACGCATTGGGACGCGCTGAACTGGCTGGAGAGTGCCGGGTTCAGAGTCAATCCCGAGCGAAAGCTTTGCCGCACGATTGAAGAGGTGATCGAGTTTGCCGGCAAGATTGAAGCGCGGCGGGACGATTTGGACTACGAGATTGATGGGTTGGTCGTAAAGGTAAACTCGACGGCGCTTCAGGATGAATTCGGAACGACGAACAAGGCGCCGCGCTGGGCGATTGCCTACAAGTATGCGGCCCGGCAGGCTACCACTCGAGTGCTTTCAATCCATGTGCAGGTGGGAAGAACCGGAGCCTTGACCCCGGTCGCCAATCTCGAACCCGTCGTGCTTGCCGGCACGACCGTAGCGCGGGCCACGCTGCACAATCCGGACGAGGTCAAGCGTTTGGGAATTCGCATTGGTGACTGGGTACTGATTGAAAAAGGCGGAGACGTCATCCCCAAAGTACTCAAAGTCATTGAGTCGAAGCGAACCGGGGAAGAGAAAGCCTTTCGGATGCCGAAGAAGTGCCCCGTCTGCGGTGGGGAGATTTCGAAACCGGAAGGTGAGGTGGTGTCACGTTGTGTGGCTGCCGACTGTCCCGCTCAACTGATGGGTCGTCTCTTGCACTTTGCTTCGCGGCGAGCGATGCGCATTGAAGGGTTGGGCGAGTCGCTTGTAGAGCAGTTTGTCGCCAGCGGAAAGGTCCATGATGCCGGAGATCTTTATGGTTTGACGCTCGACGATATCGCGAGCCTCGAGCGCATGGCTAAAAAATCGGCGTCAAATCTGTTGGCGCAGATTGAGGCGAGCAAGCACCGTGAGCTTGCGAATCTGATCTACGCACTTGGCTTGCGACACGTTGGAGATCGCACGGCCACGACCCTCGCGCGGCAGTTTGGTTCGCTCGAGGCCCTCAGCAAAGCGACGGTCGAGGAGCTTGACGATGTGCCGGAGATTGGCTTGACGGTAGCGCAGAGCGTGCGTGATTGGTTTGACGATCCCGGCAACATTGAACTCTGCCGGCGGTTGGAAGCGGCGGGCGTGCGCACGAAAATGGAGCAGGCCAGTGAGCCAACCGACGAGACTCTGGCGGGCAAGCTTTTTGTCTTAACAGGCACGCTGGCTGAATACAATCGCGATGAGGCACGAGCGGCCATCGAAGCGCGCGGCGGTCGTGTGACTTCTTCAGTCAGCAAGAAGACCGATTACGTGGTAGCGGGCGAGGAAGCCGGCTCTAAGCTGGATAAGGCGAAAGAGCTTGGCGTTAACGTAATCGATGAGGCGGCGTTCAGAGAGTTGTTAGCGTAAGATACGCATTCCTGCCTGTCCCTACGCGAATGCTAATCCCAACTACACCAGCACCGACGCTCGCTGGTATTTTGCATATTCACACGAAGTAAACGAAGATAAGAACCCAGAATATCTGTCTACTAAGTTGGGAGAACTAAATGTCAGCATCAGTTAACAAAGATGAGAAACTCGAGCTGCTCTACACGCTTTTCTGCGACGACGTTCGTCTCGAAGTAGGCAACAAGCTGTCGTTCATGGGCGTCTTTCAAAACATCATGGTGCAGCAGATGCCCGTGTCTTTGATAAAGTTTGCGGTGGTCAATCATTGGCGTGGCGAGGGCAATCATCTTTCGGAGGTCAGAATTCTGACGCCGGATCGCCAGCAGCATATTGTGGCCTCGCAACCGACCAGTCTTCAGATCACGCCAGGTGGTTTCGCGGACAACATCAGTTTTTTTGTGAATGTGACGTTTCCGGCGCCGGGGCAGTATTGGGTGCAAACACTGGTCGACTCAAATCTCTTCGACGAACAACAACTCACCGTCTCCGATGGGCGTGAGCCGCCGGCAGACGATTCTTCCGAGGCAGTCAACTAGCAGGTAGGACAGACATTCCTGTCTGTCCATTTTCTTGTACGATTAAGAGCGACAGGCAGGAGAATATTTTCC
>JBOGOP010000209.1:0-10164 GCA_050747225.1 Pyrinomonadaceae bacterium | reverse complement strand
CTCTGGCAACTCAATTAATCTATGACTGACGATTCTGTGCACGGGACCGCGATCAGCGGTCTAGTGTTTGCACGGGAAGGGACAGTTTCATTTCCCTGTGCGTGTTACCAAAAGTAGTACAAATTGGTTTAGCTTTGTGCTAATGTGCGGCTGTTTATTTGTTGATCCCGACCTCATAGCTCCGTCGCTTGTTGCTGGGGGAACTCATTTCCGTTTCCAGTTTCAATGCAGTTTTCTCCCGACACGGATAAGTCACCCTTGCTGAATCGGCATACAACCTGAACGCTCCATCGATAAAGGAAGCCCTCATGAATAGACCTCATGAAAACAACGCTCGCTTCGTTCACGCATTCATCCGAACAGTAACGTCGACTCCAATTGCTATTGCGACTTATTTGAGAATTCTAAGGGGCATGGCTTTGATCCTGTTCTCGCTGGTTGTGCCCATCACACTCCAGGCCGACGTCTGTGAGTCCGTCGGCGGCGGCGCATCTCAGAACATCTCGGCGCACATTACGATTAATGGCACAACCACTGAGGTAACTAATCAACCGGTGCTTCCACTTGGCACTCAGATTCGTATCGACTCGGTAGCTACTGCATACGGCAATTGCGCTGAAATGTTCTGGAATTGCGATGGTGGTTGCTCATGCGTACCCAGTGGCACTACTTTCAACCGTACCATCAACCACATCTCGGTTACGTATGACGCGTCTACTGCGGGCAGTCTGAATGGAAATTATTCCCTCGGCTCGGTTTTTGGCCTGAATCCTAATGGCACGACCGCCTTTTGGAACGTGCTGGATACACAGGCATCCAATTCGACGGGGCCAAAATACTTCACGCTATCTGTAGCAGGCGCATTCCAATTCCACCTTAAGGCGATCATCAATACCACCATCTGCGAAATTCCACCGGATGAAACTGAGCAGATAGATATCACCATCTATGTTGGAGACAAAGACGGCAGTGTGGATTTTGGCGTCCCCCCTTGCAACTCAAACGTGGCCTCGCCTGCGGCGGTCGGCGAGCCCATCAACGTAACCAACGGCAACATGTACATCCAGCAGACCGACTATCGGTTGCCGGGGTTTGGCGAGGGCCTGGAAGTCACACGAACCTACAACAGCAGGATGCAGCGCTCAGGTATTTTCGGGTATGGCTGGAGTTCTGTCTTTGACGAGTCGATCATTGCTTACGGCACAACCTTCCTGAGTCTGAATCTGCCTGACGCCCGCGCTGTCTATTTCAGCCGGCCTTCAACCTCCGATCCCTACCTGCCTAAAAAGCCGCTTGATCTCCATGGCCAGATCGTGAAGAACGTTGACAACACCTATACCCTGACATTTCAAAACGGCCGCATCCACCAGTTCAACACCAGTGGCAAACTGGTTTCAATGGCCGACCGCAACAACAACACCATCACCCTGACCTACGACGCTAACTCTAATCCGATAACAGCAACGGATGCAGCGGGACGAACCCTGACACTAACGTATGACTCTTCAGGCAAGGTCACGTCTATTGCTGACTCTTCCGGAACCATTGCCACTTACACTCGCGCGAGTCTTGGCAAATTGTCGGCTGTCACTTATGCGGACGGCTCGAAGTTTACTTTTACCTTTCTGACCTCGGGCAGCAACATCTACGTAGGGACAGTGAAAGACGCCCTTAACAATGTGATCGAGTCGCACACCTACGACTCGCAAGGCCGGGCCTTAACCTCGGAGATCGCCGGCAATGGCACTGAGCGCTACACCCTGAATTACATTAGCGCGACGGAGACAGACGTTACTGATGCGCTTGGTCATGTAACCAAGTATTTCTACGATACCAGCAAGGGCCGGAATGTCGTGACCAGCGTGGAAGGCAGTTGCAGTTGTGGCAACGCGCAAATTCAGAGTTGGAGTTATGACAGCCAGTTGAATATCACTTCCAGGACGGATGCGCTCACCCACACCACCAGCTATACCTACGACACGAACGGCAACCGGCTGACAGAAACAGACGCGACCGGCACGGTCACCTACACTTACAGTTCGTTGGGTGAAGTGTTGACTCGTACGGATCAGATGAACGGTGTTACGACAAACACCTACAACGCTCAGGGCGATCTGCTGACGACAACGGACGCACTGAACAACACAACCACCTTCACCTATGATTCGCATGGTCAACTGTTAACCGTCACCGACCCGCGCAACAACGCGACCACGTTCACCTACGACACGAACGGGAATCTCACGCGTCGCACCGACGCCCTGAACAATCAAACCAACACCGCCTACGATGCGCGCGGCCGGGTCACGAGTGTCACGAATGCGCTGAATCAAACGACGAGCTACGAATACGACCTCGCCGGCCGCCTGAAGAAGACTATCTATCCTGATACTAGCTTCGTTCTGCTTACCTGTGACCTGGCTGGCCGAAGAACGAAGATCAAGGATCCGCGCGGTTACGAAACCACCTTTGCTTACGACGCGGCTTACCGCTTGACGAGTGAAACGAATCCCGATGCCAAGGTGACGAGTTACGCCTACGACCTGATGTCCAACCTCACCGGCGTGACTGATGCGCTCAGCCGCACCACCAACTACACCTATGACGACTTTAACCGGCTAACTAAAATTAAGTATCCCGAAGCCACGGCGGGTGCCGGCAGGCTGGAAGAGAACTTTGCCTACGACTCCGCGGGCAGTATCCTGCAAACGACTGATCAGGCAGGCAAAGTGACCAGCTTCTGCTATGACAGCAGCAATCGGCTGACGAGCACTACTGACCCGGCGCTCAAGACTACGGCCTATGAATACAACGCCCGCTCGCAAGAAACGGCGGTTGTTGACGCCATCAGTCAACGTTACGAGTTTGTCTATGACGCGCTTGGCCACCGTACCCAGGAAAAGAAAGGTACGGCCACGATGACGTTCTCCTACGACGCTGCGGGAAATAGAAACCAGCGAACGGACTACAACAATGCCGTCACAAACTACTCGCACGACGCTCTGAATCGGATGACGACCATCAGCTATCCCGACACTTCAGCGACGTATGGTTATGATGTGATATCGCGACTGACGACGGCGACAAATCCAAGCGGCACCGTGACAATTGCCTATGACAATCGCAGCCGCGTGAGTTCGGTGACGGATGTTTTCGGGCAGGCGGTTAGCTATGCGTACGATGCAAATTCCAACCGCACGCAGTTGAGTTTGAATGGTGGAACAAGCGCTACCTATCAGTACGATGTTATCAATCGCTTGACGCAACTCGCAGACAACGCCAGCTTGAACACGACTTTCGCCTACGACGCGACCAATAAACTAACCTCGCGCACGCTACCGAATGGTGTCGTCGCAACCTCTCAATACGACGGCCTCAATCGCCTTACGCGACTGACGCACGCGAAAGGTGCCAACACACTGGCTGATTTCCAATACCAATTTAACCCGGTCAACGACATCACGCAGATGACGGAGGGAGCGGGCTCGCACAATTACACTTACGACTCTATTGATCGTCTGACTGCGGCAACGCATCCGAACCAGACAAACGAGAGCTACACGTTTGACGACGTTGGCAACCGCACGGCGTCACATCAGGGTTCAAGCTATACCTACCAGGCATTCAACCGTCTGGTGGCTGCCAACGGAGAGTCGTTTGGATGCGACGCCAACGGGAATCTCACTTCCAAGACGGATGCAGGCGGAAGCTGGACCTACACCTGGGATTATGAGAACCGGCTTAAGCAGAGCAGCAAAGCAGGTGGAGTGACGGTCATCTATGCCTACGACGCGCTCGGCCGCCGCATTCAGAGGTTAAGCACCGCTAGCGGCACCACGAAGTTCGTTTATGACGGTGCCGACGTACTTCGCGACCTCGACGGCGGCGGTAGCACTGTTGCCGATTATCTGAACGGTCCCGGAATCGACAACAAGTTGCGTCAGACTATTGGCACAGCTTCTTACTTTATCGCTGATCATCTCGGCACGACACGCGCTTTTACCGATGCAAGCGGAAACCTCGCGTCCAGTTTGACCTACGATTCTTTTGGCAATGTAGCGAGCGGCTCGGCTGCAACGCGCTTCACATACACGGGCCGTGAGTTCGATTCGGAGACGGGCCTGATGTTTTACCGCGCGCGTTGGTACGATCCACAGCAAGGAAGATTTATCTCGGAGGACCCGATCGGTTTCGAGAGTGGCGGGATCAATCTCTTCGCGTATGTTGACAACAATCCGATCAACTTAATGGATCCTATGGGCCTCCGTCCTTCGTTACGCCGATGCCTTATTCGATGTGCCGCCGACCAGTTTGGAATTTCCACGATTCTAGGTGCTACGGGTGTGGTTTCCGGACTGCCTCTAATAAAGAAGCCGTTTATTACTCCGCTCTCGTCTAGAGGAACCTCTGTAGCGTCCAAGGTGTTATCGGGACTCTTTCCGCAGAAACTTCCGTTTCGAGTCCTCGCTCCAACCGTAGCACGCCCTTTCGCGCGCTCAGTGGTTTTGGGTCGCGTCATCGGAAGGTGGGTACCAATTGTTGGCTGGGGTCTATTGGCATATGATGCGGTGTCCGTAGGGCTTTGTACCAGGGATTGCATGGCAGAAGGAGGTTGCAATTAGATATGATGGCATTAGCGTTTGTTCTTGGCGGTCTTACCACATTTGTGGCCTTAAATGCGCTTTTTAGGATAAAGGACGCAAAGATCGCCAGGAGTAGAGTGGGTTACGGAGTTAATGACTTCCTTGAATACTTTTCCAAGCAGCAAGTGCCCGGACAAATAGCTCTTGAGGTTTATCAGTACTTTCAGGAGTTACAAACAAGGCCTGGCTTTCCTGCCCACCCACGTGATGATCTATACAAGGTTTACGGCATCTGGCATGAAGACCTTGATGACGCTGTGCTTGAACTAGCAAAGAAATGCGGGTGTAAGACACCAACGAATGAACTTCTCGATGGAATCGCTCCCATCAAGTCTATCGAGGACCTGGTGAGACTGCTAGTCCATTTATGCAAAGAGTGATCCAACAAGACAGAGCGTTGCTAGCCCGCAGCCTTGGGATTTTAGTGAGGGTGATCTGACCGGGTTTGGTACGAACCCTTATGCAATACAACCACGCGTACCAAGTTTGGAATCAGTTACGCAAATACCTCCACCCGTCAGATCGGGAAGTCTTGCTATGGTGGGGCTATGAACAAGCTACTACTCTCGGTATTTCCGCGGACGACGTAAACCTGCCAATATTCGTTTAGAGTTGAACGTTTACGCACGATCAAGCCTTTCGAGGTAGACTATCGAGGCTTCACTCCCTGGATCTCACTCTACTCGCATTACAGACAACGCGCTGACAAACCTGGGGGGCTTGGAAGCTGTAACTAGTCTTCCCTGAGCAGTAAAAGTTGCGCAAACAGAAGGCGATTGATCCGGCGCACTCAAAGCGTTTTCGCTGTAATTCGGCTGAGTAGGGCCATTTCCGAGTCGCCCAGGCCGCGTTATGGCTCGGTGATTTTCTGTTACATGCACTCCGAAATCTCTTGGCCCGTGAAAACAAATCGTGATAAAAGCGGCGCGATGAAGTTTGCGAAACTCTAGTTTGCGAGGTGACGATGGAGAACGTGCAGGTGAACCCGGCAATCATTCGCCGGCGACGGGAGCGATGGTTCTACGTTGTGATGTCAATCGCGGTCGTGATCACGGTTTTCGCCGGCTTCGCGCCCACCTACTACCTTCGACCTTACTACAATGCCACGCCACTAATACCGCTGCTTCATCTCCACGGCCTGGTGTTCACATCCTGGATCGTCCTTTTCGTCACGCAAACCACGCTTGTCGCTGCACATCGCACCGACATTCACCGGCGATTGGGGATTCTGGGAGGAGTGATTGCTGTCCTCATGGTGGTGATTGGCACTAGCACGGCTGTGGTCAGGGCAAAGCTGGGAGTAAGTCCAGTGCCTGGAGTGCCTATCCTTGCCTTCTTAGTAATCCCGCTCGGCGACATGTTTGTGTTTTCAATTTTGGTGGGTGCGGGTTTCTACTTCCGCCGCCGGCCTGACGTGCACAAAAGGCTGATGCTGCTGGCCACCATCTCGATTTTAGCGGCCGCGATCGCGCGGCTGCCATTCGCATTCATACAAGCGCACGGCCCGCTGGCGTTCTTTGGACTGACTGACGCGTTGGTTGTGTTTGTCGTGCTCTACGATCTCGTTACGCTGCGGCGCGTCCATCACGTCAGTGCGCTGGCGGGTTTGCTAATAATCGCTTCACACCCGCTGCGAATGATGCTGGGCGGCACACACGCCTGGCTAACCTTCGCAACCTGGCTGACTCACTGGGTCCCTTAGAACCGCGGCCGATCTTTCTGTTATGAACAAGATCGAGTTAGACCGTCGAAGTTTTCTGCGCGCTGGCCTGGCGGCCGGCGCTCTGGTTGTCGCTGCTCCGGCGCTACGCTCACGCGCGTTTGCGGCAGCGCTTCTCGAGCAACGGCGCCTCGCGCCGGTTAGAGTTTCTCGCGACCGGCTCATTCGCACCGCGGTTGGCCTGCGTCCATTTCGTTCCGAAGGGTTTGTGGTTGAGGCTGAAAAGCTTCGCGAGAAACTATTGGTGCACAACTACGGACACGGCGGCGCCGGCGTGACCCTGTCGTGGGGCACCGCCTCGATGGCTGTCGATCTCGCGCGCAACTTCATCCAGAGCAGATCCGCGCGCACGAACCCCCGAAACCGTCACACCGGTTTCGCTGTGCTGGGTTGCGGTGTGAGTGGGCTGTCAACCGCGCGCTTGTTACAGCAACGCCTTGCGGACGGCCGGGGAAACGTAACGATTTATGCAAAGAACCTGCCGCCTGACACCACTTCAAACGTCGCCGGCGCCTGGTGGTATCCGTCGTCTGTTTACGATCCGGAAAATGCGACGCCGAAGTTTGTAGAGCAGTTTCGCCTTGCCTGCCAAATTTCGCATCGCGCTTTTCAGACGCTGGTGGGGCCGGAGTATGGCGTGCGTTGGGCGGAGACTTATGAACTGATACGGCACGAAGCGTCGTTGCAACGCGAACTGCTTGGCGGCGCGGAACTATATCCGCAAACCGAAATTTATCGCGGTGCAGAAAGTTATTTTGGGTTCCCGTATACGCGAACATTCAGCTCGATGATAATTGAGCCGCACACCTACCTGCGGGCTTTGTTGCGCGATTTTTACATCGCCGGCGGCAGAGTGGTCGTGAAGGAATTTCAAACTCGCGAAGAGATTGCGCGGCTGCGCGAAAACGTCATCTTCAACTGCACCGGTCTCGGCGCACGAGCATTGTTCAAGGACGAGAAACTAATTCCGGTGCGCGGGCAGCTTGAAGTTTTGCTGCCACAGCCGGAGGTTGACTATTGTTACCTTGCCGGTGGGTTGTATATGTTTCCGCGCCGTGACGGCATAATTCTCGGCGGCACCTGGGACCACGACGACTGGAACCTGCAACCTGATCCGGGAACGACCACTGCGATTCTCAGTGCGCACGCTGAAATAATGAAGGTGCCCTGAGAATCAACTTCGCGTAAGATCTATGAACGCCTTAAAGTCTGGCTGCTGTTAATGAATACCCTCCAAGTTGTATATTGGCTTCTGAACGGGGAAAAAGCATGGCAATAGATGCTGAAAAGCTTGTATCTGAAATTCGTGCCTTACCGGACGAAGAAAAACTTCGGCTGCTCGACGCTCTTCTCACGGATCTCGACAAGCCCGACCCTGAAATCGATCGCATTTGGGCGGAAGAAGCGCGGAAGCGCTGGGCCGGATACAAAGCTGGCCGCATTCCCACAATTTCCTACGAAGAGCTGATGGCCAAATACAATCGCTGATGGACATCCGCTTCCTAACGCTTGCTCAAGAGGAAGTTGATGAGGCTGTTGTTTGGTTTGATGAAAACGCAAACGGTAAAGGTCGGGACTTTCTGGACGAACTCGATCGCGTCGTTCGGCTTGTCAAAGCTTATCCACTAGCATCTTTTGAAATCGAACCTGAGATTCGACGCTGCCTCTTCGCTCGCTTTCCATATTCACTAATTTATGGAATTGACGGGCAGACGATCGTGGCCATTGCTGTTGCCCACTCACATCGTGAACCTCGCTACTGGTTTGACCGCTTGGACGACTAAAAGGAAGGCTCATTTGACGGAGGAACCAAATGATTCTAAACCCGACGATAACGATACTACGAACTCTTTGCCTGTTGCTTTTCATCGCGACGATCGGCTGTCTTCAACAAGCCAATGCGAAACCCTCGCCTGGGGAATGGAGCAACACGATCGCCTTGACCACCTTAAACGGCCGTCTCTATTCGATTGAGACGAGCGGTGCGCTCTACCAAACGGATCTTGGCACCGGCAAATGGATCCAGATTGGAAAGTCGGAGTTTGCCAGGACCAGGTTCTTGTTCGCCGGCAGTCAGAGTCTGTTCACAATTGAAACCGACGGCAGCCTCTATCGCGTCAATCCCGCTAATGGCTCCTGGGGTCGAGTAGGTTCGGCTGGTGACTGGCGGAACACAATCGCAGCTGTCGCATCGGGTGATCGTCTCTATTCGCTTGAACAAAATGGCACGCTTTACGTGACCAATCTTGCCACCGGCAAGTGGCTCCAGATTGGTAAACCTGAGTTCGGTAACACCGCATTCATGTTTACTGATGGGCAGAGCCTTTACACGATTGAAAAGGATGGCAGTCTCTATCGGGTCAGCCCGGCCGACGGCTCGTGGAACGGTGTAGGTGAGGCTGGTTCCTGGAGGAACACCATTGTCGGCGCAACGCTTGACGGACGAATCTACACCGTGGAGCAAGGCGGCGCGCTCTATGAGACAAATCCGATCAGCGGTGCGTGGAAACAAATCGGCAAATCAGAATTCGGACGAACGAGCTACATGTTTGCCACCGGTGGTTCACTCTACACGATTGAAACAGACGGCAACCTCTACCGCGTTAACCCGGTAACCGGCGCGTGGGCCGCCGTCGGCTCGTAAGTAGGACAGGCATTCCTGCCTGTCCTCATGGCACTAGCCATCCTATTTTCGTTGCTTGTCACGTTGCTTTTGTAATTCTTCAGAAAAGCCCGAAGCCAAGATTCCGGCAGGTAGGGCGAATAAGCCGATGCCAAGGAACGCGATGATCCCACCAATGATTTTGCCGACGGGAGTAATAGGATAAATATCACCGTACCCAATGGTAGTCAGCGTTATTACTCCCCACCACAGTGTTTCAGGAATACTGGAAAACTTATCTGGCTGCGCATCGGTCTCCACAGCGTACATCGCGCTTGAGGCGAAGATTAACAGAAAGAAGATTAACACCAACGTAAGTGTTAATTCCGCCTTCTTGGCTTTGAACACATTTTCAAAGGTCCTCATCGATTCGACATAACGCGTCATTTTAAAGAGACGAACTATTCTAGACAGTCGAAGGAGTCGAAGGATGCGCAAATCAATGGTCAGGGCAATTGGCAGATAAAAGGGTACGATAACTACAAGATCGATGAGTGCCATCGGGGTTAAGACATAACGGAGTCTACCCATTAGCGGGTGCTTGTATACGGGGTTAAGCGTTATTGCCCAGAGCCGCAACAAATACTCCAGCGTAAAGACTGCAACCGAAAACACTTCGAACAAATAGAAATAGCGAGAATACTTGAGCTCAAGTTCCTTAACAGTCTCAAGCATGACAGCCAAGCCATTTGCACCGATGAGGACCATCAGGAAGAGGGCTACAAGGCGATCTGCGCGCTTGTCGACTTCCACGTCGACCAGAACATCGAACACCTTTTCCTTCAGACGCTTGAGCATTGGTACTGCCGCTTGGGTTGAGTGTTATTAAAAGCGAGCCATTGGTTGTACCACAGAGATCACATCGGATAGAAGATCTTGAGGGTCGACAAAAACGACCGCGCTTACAAACTGACTTTGCGGAGCCCTCCATAACTGTCGGGCTACTGCCCCGGCGTCGCAAGCTCGATTACTGCCTCGGGATTATTTGCCCAAGTCTACGGTCGGAAGATCATGCAGGTCGTGGTGCCGTGGGCGTAGAGCTTGCCCTGCGCGTCGACAATCTTTCCTTCAGCTGTAGCGGTGCGGCCGCCGACGTAGATCGTCTTTGCTTCGCAACGGACCTCGCCAGTTTCCACTGA
>JBOGOP010000208.1:0-10232 GCA_050747225.1 Pyrinomonadaceae bacterium | reverse complement strand
GACCAGGACATTGTTGACTGCGCCTTTGGTAATCATCAGGCGCTGTCCGTCTTTCGCGATCGAAATACTGAGACGCTTGCGCGTAAAGTCGTAAGGAACCTCGTCGACCTTCGCGTAACCGGTGAGATCGAATTGCCGATGCGTGCGAATGGCGTCGTCAATTGGGTTAGTGAAACCAGTCTCATAAAACGAATTTAGATAGGCATACAAAAGCGCCTTCTCCGTGCTATTCCCGGCTGCGTCCTGCGCTCCGTGAAACTTCACTGTTCCTTCGGTAATAGTTCCCGTCTTATCAGCGCACAAGACGTTCATGCTGCCGAGATTTTCGATCGCAGCCAGTTGCTTCACGATCACTTTCCTTCGCGCCATATGCACTGCGCCGACGGCCAGGTTGATACTGATGATCGCCGGGAGCAGTTCGGGGATGATGCCGACCGCGATGGCCAAAGCAAATAGGAATGAATCGATGACGGGTCGCTGGAGATAAACCGTGATGCCGAAGATTACAATCACCAGGATCAACGTTACTTCGGTTAGAAGATAACCAAAACGGCGCACTCCGTGTTCAAAGTCTGTTTCTGCCGGTGTCAGACGCAAACGCTGCGAGACTTTGCCGAATTCAGTCGATCTCCCCGTCAGAATTGTGAGAGCACGCGCATTACCGCTAACGACGTGAGTGCCCATGAACAGGCTATTCGTTCGTTTCATGAGGGGAGTTTCTTTAGCGACTGTCCCGGCCGATTTTTCTGCGGGAAAACTCTCACCAGTCAACGCCGCCTCCTGGACGAACAAATCCTTCGACTCAAGAAGCATTGCGTCTCCGGGAATAACGCCGCCGGCGCTAAGTACACAGATGTCCCCAGGCACTACCTCCTCCGCAGGCACTAAGACTTCAACACCGTCCCGCACGACGCGGACTTCAATTCTCACAATTTCCAGCAAGTCTCTTACAGCATCGGCAGCGCGCTTTTCCTGCCAGAATCCCAATGCGCTGCTTAATAGGACTATCGCGATAATGATCAGAGCATCAACGGGCTCACTCAGAAAAAACGAGAGGATAGCGGCGGCCAACAGGATAAGAATTAACGGACTCTTGAACTGGGCGAGAAGCAGAGTTACGGCGTCAGTTCTTCGTGCAGCCCGCAGCCGATTTGCACCATAGATCCGAAGTCTGCGCTTGGCCTCTGCTCCTGTTAGCCCGTTGATATTTGTCTCTAATCGCTCCAAGAGTCTGTCCGTAGACAAACTCCAGTAATGTGACAAGTCATCAGGAATAATAAAATTCGGGTGTATCATTCTGCGAAAAGATACCCACAACAGCAGACGGCCTGCGTAGGATTTCTCATTGAGGAATCGGGTTTTGCGTTTTACGCAATGAATCGCACCTTGCCGATCCGGTATGCCTATTGCGATGTCCTCATGTAAGCGGTTAGCAATTTAGGAACCGTTGGCAACGATACCTGGTGGCAGGCGGCGAATGGAGGGAGGACATGGCTGATATGAAGATTCTGATAGGTTACGACGGATCAGATTGCGCTGCGGCGGCGCTGGATGATCTAACGCACGCCGGGCTTCCGACGAACGCTGAGGTGCGGATTCTTTCTGTTGCTGAAGTGTGGCTTCCACCGCCGCCACCATCGAGTTATGAGATTCTCGAACTCGCCGACAAAGTGAAATCCGCGGCTGAACTTGAACATGCTTACTCCAGGGGTTGCATCGCAGCGAAGGCCGCGCTCGCCCTGGCGGAAAGCGCGCGAGACAGGATTAAGGCGAACTTTCCGAACTGGAACGTGACTGTTGATTCGTCGTGTGGCTCGCCGGCTTGGGAGTTAGTCTCAAAGGCGGATGAATGGAAACCCGATCTCATTGTAGTCGGCTCGCATGGGCATACGGCACTGGGCCGTTTTGTGTTGGGCAGCGTTTCGCAAAGAGTATTGACTGAGGCGCGTTGTTCCGTTCGGATTTCTCGGGGACATCTTGACGAACCAGACTCTTCCGTAAGAATTATCATAGGCATCGACGGTTCTCCGGGAAGTGAAGAAGCGGTGCGGGCGGTAGCGGCGCGAAGATGGCCAGCAAAGAGTGAGATCAAACTAATCGCCGTGGACGACCCTTTGCTTCCCGATTATCTTGGTACTCTAATTCCTCCTCTCGCGAAGGCGATCGAAGAAGATAAAGTCGGCGAAAGGGCCTGGGCCCAAAAGATATCGAAGCAGTGCAAGGAGATGCTGCTTGGTTCAGGTATTGAAGTCACTGCGGTACTCAGAGAGGGCGATCCCAAGCGAGAACTTCCCAAGGCGGCGGAAGAATGGGGCGCCGACTGCGTTTTCGTTGGCTCGACCGGCTTCAGTAATCGACTGGAAAGGTTCGTTTTGGGAAGTGTCTCCGCAGCCGTCGCAGCTCGGGCACATTGTTCAGTTGAAGTCATTCGGAAGACTTCGAAGACCGAGAAGTGAGAGAACTCAAATGATTACGATGCTAAGTGACACGGAAGCACGAAAGGTGCTGCAGTCTGCCCGCGTCGCTCGCCTGGGTTGCATCGTCAAGGGCGAACCATACATCGTTCCGATTAATTACAACTTTGAGGATGACCGCCTTTACAGTCACTCTCTACCTGGTTTGAAGATCGCCGGTCTGAGAGAAAACCCTCGCGCCTGCGTGCAGGTCGACGAAATCGAAAGCGACTTGCACTGGCGCAGCGTGCTCGCTTTTGGCAAATTCGAAGAGATCACAAAAGCAAACGAGCGCGCAGAAATACTCGCGAAACTTCTCAGGCGTTTTCCAATGCTGACACCAGTCGAAGCTGCCGTCGCCGTCGATGGTAGTACTCCTCAAGTAATTGTGTTTCGCATTAAGCTCGACCGAGTGACAGGAGTTTCAGAGAGCTGAGCCGTCGACCCAGGTAAGTTTCGTTCAAGAACTTCGTACGCGGTAAATGTCCGGATTTGATCGCACCGGCAAGCCATCACAATCCAGGAACTCTTATTGTTTTTCAAGACAGACTGCGGTGACTTTGTACTCCGGCGTCTTAACGTACCGATCGCGATGAGGGCTGGTCACACGATTCAGAAAGACTTCGCTCGTATGGAACGTTGCAAAGCATTCGCCGGATCGTAGGGAGGGCGTTATTCGAATTGGCATGATTGTCTCGCCATAGCGACTGCGAACTCGTATTCGCTCTCCGTTCTGTAGTTGCAGTCGGGCTACATCCTCAGGACAAATGTCGAGCGAGTCGTTGCTGCGAAGCTCGGCATTCGGGGTTCGCATTGTCATAGTGCCGGCGTTGAACTGATATAGGGTGCGACCAGTGATCAGCAAAAATGGAAACTCCTTACTGACCGCTTCCTTAGTGGGCCGGTAGGGAACACGATGAAGTGAAGCCTTCGCACCAATCTGAAACGTCTCGCCATGCAGCACTTCAGTTCCTGGATGCCCTTCCGCTGGACAAGGCCACTGCACGCCACGTTCGTCTAGTCGCGCGTATGTAATGCCGTTGCCTGCCGGCCAAACTAAACGAATTTCGTTCCAAATGTCTTCAGCGGAACCGTAGTCAAAGAACCCGCCTTTGCCCATCGCCCTGGCAACTGAGCAGATGATCTCCCAATCCGACTTCGATTGACCAATCGGCTCGATTGCTTTACGGATGCGCTGAATACGTCGTTCGGCATTCATGAACGTGCCATCTCGTTCAAAAGATGACGAAGCCGGCAGAAACACGGAACCAAACTGGCGCGCAGTTTCGTTGAGAAACATATCCTGAACGATCACAAAATTAAGAGAGCGCAAGGCACGGGCTGTGGCAGTCGAGTCGGCATTGGTCAAGGCGACGTCGTAACCAATCGCCCACAATGCTTTGAGACTTCCGGCCCCGGCCGCGTCCATCATCTCGAGCATGTTCAGCCCGCGTCGCACAGACAGAGGCGCCTGCCAAATGCGCTCGAACAGTTGACGCGCTTCATTCACTGGAACACTTCCTGTCAGTATCCCGGGATCGCAGCCCATGTGCGCTGCCCCTTGCACATTGTTTTGTCCTCTTAACGGGTTGATGCCTGCGCCTGGTTTGCCGATGTTGCCGGTTAGTAGCGCGAGATTCACAAGGCACATTACGCCTTCGGTGCCTTGCGTGTGTTCCGTAACGCCCAAACCGTGGAAACACATCGAAGGCTTTTCGGTGGCATAAAGACGAGCGGCTTGGCGAATTAGATCTGCTCTGACACCGCAGATCAGCTCAACCTGTTCCGGCGAAAATCCTTTGATGAAATCGCAAAACTGATCCCACTGAGCGACACGCGCGTTAATAAACTGCTCATCGAAGAGTTTCTCTTCTACGATGACGTGAGCCAGCGCATTCAGTAGAGGAATATTCGTACCCGGCCGTGGCTGCAAGTGAATCGTAGCGTATGAGGCCAGCTCGATCTTGCGCGGATCGATTACGATCAGTTTTGCGCCATTCAGGGCTGCTTGCTTAATGCGCGCGCCAACAATCGGGTGGTTTTCGGTAGCATTTGCTCCGCATACAAGGATCGTTTCTGCTTTCTCGATGTCGTCGTACGAGTTTGTCGACGCCCCTGTGCCCAGCATCAGCTTCATCGCGGCGGCAGTTGGCGTGTGACAGACGCGCGCGCAACAATCGACGTTGTTAGTTCCGATAACGACACGCGCAAACTTTTGCGCCAGATAATTCTCCTCGTTTGTTCCTCGTGCCGATCCCAGAATGGCAATGCTGTCTGGCCCATCATCCTTCGCGATCTGGAGCAACCTATTTGCAGTGAAAGAAATGGCATCTTCCCAGGAGACGCGCTCCCAATTGCCATCCTTGCGGATCATCGGTTGGGTGATCCGATCATTCGCAGACACAAAGTCGAAGCCAAAGCGACCCTTCACGCACAAATGACCTTTACTTACTGGAGAATCAAGAACCGGGCTAATCGAGATGAGTTGGTTCTTCTTTGTGCCAACGCTCATCTCGCAGCCGGTTCCGCAGTAAGGACAAGTTGTCCGGGTCCATTCCGTCGCCACGCCGCGCTCAATAATCGACTTGTCTTCCAGCGCTCCGGTAGGACAGGTGTCGACGCAAGCCCCACAACTGACACACGAGCTTTCCCGAAGCGTAGTTCCTGAATCAGGAACAATGCGAGTCTCGTGTCCTCTATTGATTACCTGCCAGACGAATTGACCCTGGACCTCCTCGCAAATCCGAACACAACGGTAACAAACGATGCACTGCGACATGTCAACGTGGATGTAGGGATGGGAGTCGTCTAGCAGAGAAGGTTCGTGAGCGCCGTTAAAGTCAGCATCGCCTAAGCCACACTGAAGAGCGTAACGATGAAACGCTTTTTCTGGAAATTGCCTCAGACCGTCGCCCGGATGATCCTGTGCCAGCATCCGCAATAGCATCCGCCGCTCTTTTTCGAGCGCGGAGGTATGGGTCAAAATCACCATGCCATTGGCAAGCGGAGTGTTGCAGGCGGTGACTGGATGCGGTCTGCCCTCAACTTGTACGAGACACATGCGACAACTGCCAATGGGCTTTAGTCGTTCGTCATGACAAAGCGTCGGAATCTCGACACCAAGAGCGCGAGCCGCCTCCAGAATCGATAGGCCCTCCTCAAATTCATGCGGGAGAGTATTGACTGTCGCTGTTATCAACTTTCTAATCCTCACATCGATCAGGCTGCAATATGCATGCCCAGCGCTGGCGAAATCGAATTCGACGAGCCCCGCCTGGAATTCCATCGGTAAAAGTGCAGCTACTGTGCGAGGTTTAACGCGAGTTCTCGGAAAAGTTTATCCAAGGAGTCGCAACTTGCGCCATAACTGCGTCAAGCCGGTGAGCCAGGCCTTTCAGCAGTATTGCAATCCCTCTCCGAAGAATCACGGTGGCTAAGATTTTACTCTTCTACCAGTGATACTGCTCTAAGCGCTAAAGCATGTGGGGAAGCGTACCTTTCATTCGGCCGGTTGGCACTTAGCGGCAAAGAAGATCGTGTTATTAACCCGTTTGATGAAGAGCGATATTTTTGAGTGCACAGGTGTGGGACTCGTTTTGTTGTCAGCGAACCGGGAGACAAGACCTTGAGCGTCCACGAAAGGGACTCAACATGAGCCCTAACCTGGCTGTCCGAGTTGGACGGGACCAATGCGGAACGGACGCATCATCTCGTTGTCCTCATGCTCTACGATGTGACAATGCCAGACAAATTGACCGGGCGTTTTGAACTGAGCGCGCACACGAGTCACCTCCCCAGGATAAGCAATGACGGTGTCCTTGAAGCCGGACTCCCAAGCCTCGCGTGGACGAACATTTCCAGCGAGCTGAACCGGCACTGCAGTTTCTTCACCATCGAGAACCAAGCCTTCCCGGTTCACTACCTCAAACACGATCTCATGAATGTGCATCGGATGCGCATCCGCGGTGAGGTTGTAGAACTCCCAAACTTCCGTATCACCCAGGTCCGGGTTCTCACTGACTGCATCGCCCCACATTTTGTGCGTTGGTGTCCCCGTGTTATCTATGGTGCCCAGCCCGGCCGCGGCAGGACCATCCCAAACCATAGACATCTCCTCAAGTAGAGCCAGAGGTCTTGACCTGATGGGCTGCGGCAGCGGTGTGATCTGTGGAAGTTGCAGGAACATGGGAGGCGTCGTTGGATCGGGTTGCATTGCTGGGACGACTCGATACTCCATGATCTGTCCCGTAGTTGCCGGATCAGCGGTATCAAAATCGTCAGGAGGTTCTCCCCCACCAAACGGTTCGTCCGGTCCCAGGTTGCCGAGAACGTAGCTGCCAACCGGAACGTTTGTAAAGTCAACGATAATGTCCGCTCGCTCAGCCAGTCCCATCAGTAAACGGTTTCCATGGTTGGCGGTAAGGTTCACCGGTGCTGCAAGGAAGCCGCCCTCATTTCCAATCTGCCAAATTTCAACTCCAGGAATATTGCCGAAATTCAAAATCAGGAACCGCGATTGGCAACCGTTCAGAAATCGCAAGCGGTAGCGGCGCTGCTCGACTACCTGAAACGGCCAGGTGTTGCCGTTGACCATGATGACGTTACCAAAGAATTCGGGATTCCAGATCGGAGAAACATCCGTGTCGGGAATGAAAGGCCCGGTGAATCCGTCGAAGAATTCACGAGTATTTGGGTAGAACAGCGAGCCGTCGGCGTTAAAGGATCGATCCTGTATGGCAATCGGAATCTCATAGTAGGTCTTGTTGCTTGGGAACTTGTCGTTTTCGTGGGGAGCAGGACCCGGCAAAACGGCTTGGGTGCCAAACCGGCTGTCGAGCACGGCATCATCGCCGTCGGGACCGCCACGGATAATGTAGAAGCCCGCCGGACCGGCATACACGTTCAGGCGCGTCATACCGAGGGCATGGTCGTGATACCAGATGGTGGAGGCGCGGTTAGTATTCGGATATTGGAAAACAGCGAATCCGGCGCCCCACGTCACGCCGAACTTCGCAGCCGCTTTGGCCTTGAAGAAGTTATACCATGTCCCATCAGAGGCGAAACTTGCCGGTATGTTGTTAGCCGCCGGAAGATACCAGGCTTCCGCGTACCCGTCTGATTCATCGCCGACACCAACAGCACCGTGGACGTGGGTAACTATCGGAACCGGACCCTCGTATTGACCCGGTGTATTGGGGAAGATTGGACGAGTGTCGCGGCCTGATGGACCTCCGCCGGGATTTGCCCAGTGCAATGTTTGATCGACTGGCAACAGATGAGGCAGAAATTTATCATTTGCATCTTTTAGGTCATTAATCCACTTCACGCGCACCGGCGTGTTCCATTTTGCCTCGATGGTGAGCGAGGGGGCGTTATGTACTAGTAACCCTCTTTTGCTCTCGGAGGATACGGCGCCATAGCCCCACACCGTTGTGGACGGCAAACCTGCGGGCAGAATCTGCTGGTGAAACTGCCTCATCGAGATCTCATAGGAGTCGACATTCTTGCCGCCCTGCGCGACGATCCTGCCGGCTTTAGGCATCACGGGCGGTATTAGCAACGGCGTCTGAAACTTAGGGACCAGGTTAGGGTCGAGTGTTCCACCGGGGATCTGTGCAATCGCTTTAAGCATCCCAAGCTTATTGAAAGCGTACCATGTCAGAGCTGTGCCCCCTGTGTATTTCAAGAACGTGCGTCGGGTAATCATGATGTCGACCTCCGCTATCCGATTCAAAACCGGTTGCCCGCTTGATCAAGCGACCACCGCGACTGATTCCTCATTCTGAGAATTTACTCTTCCTGGCAAGAGGCTAACGGGTTAATCAGCATCACTGACCTACTAAACGTCGGTAGCCTCAAGTTCCTTTTGGCGATGTTGGAGCAAATTTTATTCCAGCAGTGATTCAGACGCTACGCTGGCATTTCTGTTAATTTTTTGCCAGATCGGATTAATTAGAAGGAATTATTCCGCAGAGTCTGGAAAAACTGCGCAGGCGTTCAGGGGGATTTGCCTGAGCGCCTTTGACGTCGAGTGTGAAGAAAGCCGTAATCACTGATCACGATAAAATCGGATCAATAGACTTTGCTGAAGGCTTTTAACCAGTCGCGAATCTCATCACGAACGCGCCGAAAGATCGCCATTTGAAACTTGTCATTCGCCCGACTGAGTGGGCGGATGCGCGCATCCGTTGTTCGGAGAACGGTCATAAACGTCCGAGTTCAGCGTTCGTACGCCAAATCGTCATACTCCTCTTCGCAGACCTCGCACCGCAACGGATTGTCGCGTCCAGCATTGATGGCATCGCTAACGAAGCTATAGGTTTCTCTTACATACACGATCCTGGCACACATGCCGCAACGGACTTCATAGTCGTTACGCTCAGTCATGAAGGATGTTGGGCCAGGCGTTTGTTGGTCTGGGTCAAGGTAAGAGCGTAGTGTGGTCATGAGTTTCCCTTTCTTACTAATCGTGACCGGCTTGGATTGGTCGCGCGACGAGGACAGGGCACGGTGCCTGACGCAGGATGCGATCGACATTCGACCCAAAGACTTTGCCCAACACCCAATCGCTTCCGCTAGCGCCGAGGCAAATGAGATCAATCTCATGTTCCTGAGCGTAGGCAAGTACCTCATCGGCAGCTTTTCCACAGCGCACAGCGTTAACACAGTTGCACCATAGAAATGCTTCCTTTGGGAACCGCTGCTGAAGTCTGCGTGAGGCGAAGGAGTATGCGCTCGCACGACTTGATGCCGACCAGGCAAGCTCTGGTTCCTCCTGTCCCGCTGTAGCGAGCACGTGTAACAAGTGCACCTCTGCCTGGTACTCCTGCGCCAACGAAAGGCCGTACTTTAATGCTAGTTCTGAGTCCGCCGAGAAGTCGTGCGCCACCAGCACGCGGTGGAGATCAATTTCACCCGTCGACAAACCAACCCACTCACGCTCTAGTGGATGGGTAATTAACACCGGGCATGGAGCGCTCCTTGAAACCGTCTCGGCCGTTGAGCCAAGTAACATTGCGGCACGAGGCCGCCGCCGCGAACGCATCACGATTAGATCGACCTTGTGGTTCGCAGCCTCTTGTACGATAGCTTTTCCAACGTTCTCCACATTCCTGACGACGAGGCCTTCCAAATCGAGATCAGAAAGACCAGTAAGACCAAGGTGGGGTGCGATGGATTCCGCGAACACGCAGCTTATATCCGCGTTGGTAGACTTGATTTCGCTTTCGTCGTCAGTGGATTTGGCATTGCTACAATGCAGCAAGAAGAGTTTGGCTTCATAAGCCCTCGTTAACGCCACAGCATAGCGGAGTCCCTCATCTGACTCTCGCGACAGATCGGTGGGACAAAGTATTCGTTCTATTTTGACCATTTCCACATATCCTCGATTAAGCTCAGCGGCAAAGTTTGTGCCGTGCGGGATCCGGAATATCCCAGCCGAAACTGCCAGTCGAGTGTGGGAAAGACCTCTGACTCTGCGAAGATTTCCCCAGTTTTCCTAAGCCGCAGATCGCCTGACTAGGAAGGGCGGCGGAGACAAATTATGGTCATGTGGCGAGGATCTGCGCAATCTCCAGCAGTTTCAAATCAAGCTTCTTCTTGTTTGCGATCACGCCCTCCAATGGTGTCGCGGACACTTCGCCTTTGAGAAGCCCAACCAGCACACCGTATTTTTCCATTTCAAGTTGCCGGACTGCAGCCACGCCAAAACGGGTCGCCAACAACCGATCAAAAGCCCCCGGCGCGCCGCCACGCTGAACGTGGCCCAAGGTCGTCACG
>JBOGOP010000207.1:0-10307 GCA_050747225.1 Pyrinomonadaceae bacterium | reverse complement strand
ATGTCCGCCGAGGCCCACAGTGCAATCAACGAAAAGACCTCCTCGCTCAGGGACGAGGAACTGCATCGTTTCCGGTAGCAGCACGGGGCGATGGGGCGCGCTTCTGCCCCCCAAAAGCGCAGCCATCACCACCGCCCCGTGATCTTGTTCAAAGAACTGTCAACCAGTGAAAAGTGAAAGGTGAAAAGTGAAAAGTCGAAACTGGTGAATGTGACTATCTTACTTCTCACTTCTCACTCATTACTTTTCACTGTTCTCAGATTCCCAACTTCGAAATCGCCGCTTCGTCGTCTTCCGTATAAGGCTCTGCAAGCTTGCTGGCCTTGAAAACGTCGACTTCCCAAACTTCCAGGTAAGTCAGATATCCCAGCACGACGACATCTCCCATGACACCTGCGCTCTTGCGAAGCAACGGATGAATCAGGATGCGTCCCTGACCGTCTATCGTCGACTGCTGGCCAAAGTAGTTCGTCCTGTCAAGGAACTTGCGCCGGGCCGGATCCATGCTCGGCAACAGCGAAAGTCGCTGCTCTATCGATTCCCACTCTGGTAGCGGGTAGATGCGGACGTTGTCACCGCTAAGACTTGTTATGTAAAATTCCCCGCCGTGCTTTTCATCTATCAGGCGGCGAAATGGCGTCGGCACCTTAAGCCGACCCTTCGCATCTATCCGGGCGGTGTAGTTTCCTCGCAGCATAAATTCGACCGGTTGAAAATTGGCGGGTGGCCTCTCCTGGAAAAGTTACTAAATGATCGTTAGCTACGAGGTTGGACCCACTTCCGACCACTTTCGACCACCCAGAGCGGATAGTACGCTCCCTCAAATTAGCTGTCAATAGAAAAGTCTGTATTTTTCTGGGGCTTTTTAGGTCTTCAAGGCTCAGCCGCAATGTTAATGTTCGCCTCCTGTCTGCCCTGATCGGCGTCTAGGATCGCGAGCGATCAAAGCTCAACTCAGCTTTGGAAGCCTCTCGGATAGGCAGCCGGAACCCCGTGTTGTATATTGACCCGCCATGTCTCTGCTCGACGCTTTCGCTTTCACTAAGAACTAATGAATCCTGATCACGTAGGATTTGCAGGCCTTCTCCTGTTTGGTTTGCTCGCTGCGGGCGCGAATCTGCTGGGAGGATTTGTGCTAATCAGGTCGGGGGCACACCGCTTTGGAGAGCGTTTCCTCAAATACCTCGTCGCCCTGGGCGCAGGGTTCATGCTGGCCGCCATATTCATCGAGATCGTGCCTGAAAGCTTCAGCATTTGGACCGAAGGCGTCGAGGGTAAGGCTGCAGCGCAGGCAGTAGTCGGCGCGATGACGCTGTTATTGGGCGGTTACCTGCTCATTCAACTTTTCGAACACACGCTTGCTCCTCACTTTCACTTCGGCGCCGAAACACATCCTGAGTCGTTCATGAAACCATCTGCCGCTTACACGGCAGTCGGTGGCTTGTGGATTCACACATTCTTCGATGGGGTTTCGATTGCAGCCGCTTTTCTGGTTAACTTCAGAGTTGGTCTGCTGGTATTCGTTGCCATACTCCTGCATAAGATGCCGGAAGGCTTCACCGTCGCCTCGATCATGCTTGCTTCGGGGCGCTCTACGCGCAAGGCGCTTTGGGCAACGGCCGCTATCGGAGCGGCAACACTTGCTGGAGTTATCGCCGTCGCGTTATTGAACACCCGAATCAAGAGCGCCGTTGGTTATGCTCTTCCCTTCTCAGCCGGCGTTACCCTCTACGTCGCCGCGAGCGACCTAATTCCCGAGGTGAATCACAAAGAAGAAAGAAACCCCATGGTCTCGATTGTCGTTTTTGTAGGGGTAGCACTTTTCTACTTGTTGCACATATTGTTTGAGGGATAGACGGGCTTAGTTGACGAAGCGACTTTTCATAACTGGTTGGAGCGAGCGCTGTGGTCGGGTCGCGAGCCCGTTATTCGTCTTGTCACACGTTGCCTTCGCCTGCGCAATTCTGATCTCCGCGACTCACGTTTCCTTTGCTCAGACCGGCAAGTCGCCCATTCCTCTTCCTTCGCCCTTCACGCCTATTGTTGATTCCGCGAACGTCATCGACCCGGAAACTGAAAACAAGCTCGGCTCAATTTATCTAAATCTCAAGCAGCGGGCTGACATTGAATTCGCAGCGGTAACAATTGATACAACGGGCGGCCAGCCGATTGAGGACTATGCGTTGGACATTTACCGGGGTTGGGGGATTGGCTCAAAGGCCAACGATGGATTTCTCCTGCTGATAGCCGTAAAAGACCGGAAATACTATACGGAGGTTGGCTACCATCTGGAGGGCGACCTTAACGACGGCCTGGTCGGAGAAATTCAGCGCAAGTATCTGGTCCCGCAATTCAAAAAGGGAAATTACAGTCAGGGTATTTACGATACGGTGCAGGCCTATGTCGCAACCCTGGCGCAGAAGCGCGGTTTCACTATTGAAGGAATTGATCAGCGTTACGCATATCGCGAAGCTCCGCAGGGCATCAAGACAGGCTCCGGAGGACTATCAAGTTCCTGCTGCACGCTGCTGATAATTCTGGGTGTAATCATTCTCTTGCTTTCAGCGATGAAAGGTGGCGGCGGCCGCGGCGGTGGTGGTGGCTGGTGGACTGCTTTTCTCTTGAGTTCACTTTTGAACAGCGCCAGTCGCGGCGGTGGTGGTTGGGGCGGCTCCAGCAGCGGCTGGAGTGGCGGCGGCTTTGGCGGCGGTGGTGGTGGATTCGGTGGCGGATTTGGCGGCGGAAGTGCCGGCGGTGGTGGCGCCGGAGGTGGCTGGTAGGTAGGACAGGCATTCCTGCCTGTCCCTCTTGTTTCTATTGGCCGCCAGAAGGTGGACAGGAATGTCTGTCCCGCTAATCGGCCGTCTTATTTAGGAGTCATGATTTCTGTTAGTATCAGCGCACCCGAACAAACACGATGGCTAAGACAGTTGTCCACGACGCATTAAACGGTCTGCTGCGAGATCTGCAGGCCACCCATGGCGATAACCTCGTCTCGGTTGTGCTCTACGGCTCGGCGGCGGCAGGCGATCACATCGAACTACGTTCCGACTACAATTTGCTCATAACTTTGAATCGCATAACGCCAGAGGATCTGCGCCTGGCGCAGGCGCCAACGCGCGAGTGGCAACGTCTGGGACATCCTGTGCCGGTCTATTTCACTGCGGAGGAACTATCGGATGCGGCAGACGTATTTCCGATTGAGTTTCACCAGATGGCAAACGCGCGCGTAGTGCTCTACGGACAGGATCCTTTTGAACTGGTAACACTGTCGGATACAAATCTGCGTCATCAGACGGAGTACGAACTGCGGAGTAAGTTGATTCAACTTCGCCGGATGTACATCCCTGCTTCTGTTTCGATTGAGAAACTATGCGACTTAATGAGCGACAGTCTGGCCAGCTTTGCAGCGCTGTTTCGCGCAGTGCTCATGCTTCATGGCGAGGACGCGCCAGTGGCGAAGCCTGATTGCGTTCGGGCGACCGCGCGGCGATTCGGACTCGATGCAGAGCCCTTTGAAAAGATTTTTGAGTTTCGTTCAAGTGATTATTTGCCCCCTTCTGAAAAGGAAGCTAACGACATCTTCGGCGCTTACATGACGCAGCTCGATCGCGTTATTCAGGTGGTGGATGATTTTGAGGAGCCGAAGTACCAGGAGAAATGAAATGACTCGACGACAACTATCGTTACTAGCTTTGATTGTTTTCTTAACCGCGACCGCCAGCGGCTGCGGCTATAACACTTTGACAACCAAGCATGAAAACGTAAAGGCCAAGTGGGCAAACGTGGAGACCAACCTGCAGCGCCGCGCTGACCTGCTTAACAACCTTATCGAAACTGCGAAGCTGGCGGGCGTGCAGGAACAGGAAGTCTTCGGAAAGATTGCCGAGGCACGATCGAAACTTCTAAATGCGACGCAACAGGCGCCACAAGGCGAAGGTGGTGATAAGACTCCCGAACAAAAGCAAGCGGTAATCGATGCTTCAAACAGTTTTGGCGGAACGGTTGGACGGCTGCTGGTCTTGCAGGAACAGTATCCGCAGCTGCGGTCGAATGAAAACTTTTTGAAGGCGCAGGACGAGGTGGTGGGCACTGAAAACCGCATCGCAATCGCGCGCAAGGACTATAACGAAGGGGTGCAAGACTACAACACGACACGCGCGCGTTTCCCAACCGTGATTTCTGCGAAGTTGTACGGTTTCAAGGAAGAGCCTTACTTCAAAGCGCAGGAAGGCGCCACAGAAGCGCCGAAGATTGATTCAAACAGCCTGCGCGCTCCGACGCCAAACAAGTGAGTTCACTTTCGCCGTTCGTCAATCAACGCATGGTCCGGATAAAACGGTTACGGGGTCTAAACAGCGCTACTTGATCTTGCCGCTAAAGCTATTGATGTTTCTTAGCGTATTGAAGTTTCTTGGCTTCCGCGGGCGTTAAGTCTTCCTCAATGGACCCAAGAACTTGAACTAGTTTGGCATAGTCCTTTTGACGCCAAGCCGTTTCCGCTTCCTGGCGAGCATCCTGAAGCTCCCATTCTTTCGTTAGCGCATCTCCCTTCGTCTGTTGTACTGCAGCCAACTGTTCGAACGTTGCAGAGTCTCCCCGTAAAGCCGATGAAGCATATTCCTTGATCACAGCGCTTAACCTCGGAACGAATCTGACGATCAATTGAGGTGTCCTGACACTTGCGTAAGCGTAACCACTCTCCTCTCTCTTTCCTAATGCGTCTAACAGGTCCTCAATAGAGTATTCTCGGCCGGGAAGATCAGACAGCCGTCCTATCTTGACGCCTAACTCATAAGAGGTGCGGCCGTGGTAGACATTCACAAACACCCGGTCAGACTCATAGCGCACGAATGTAGGTTCAGTTTGGGTTACGCGAAATTCATATTCGAGCGTAAGGAAATCAAAAGCAGACAAAACTGCTTCCTTGAATCCCAGCTTCCGTCGATCAGCTCCAGGGCGTGTCGTAAACATGATATTTCGTTACCGTCTGGGAGGAGACCACAATGTCGTTGCCGGCTTATGCTTCCAGCCATGTTCGGGCTGGCTTTCCCCGGGAACAGGTGTCTGGGTTTTCGCGAATTAGCAGGTCTGGTTTACGGATATCAGAACCCGCGCGAGCTGCACATGGCGCAGTGGTCGCAGGGTTTGCCGCCGGGTTCGACGCTGCAGGTCTTCTCTTTCTCGAAGTAGTCGACGAGTTCGGAGACGACTGCCTCCTCAACGCCAAATTTTTCCAGGCTGGGATGCGATAGCGAAGCATTGACACCCACAAGCCACGGCGAGTGGGTTGACGGTACTGGGCGCGGGTTATTGGAAACGGGCGCGGGGTTCGACAAACTAAAGGCTGGGCTGTCCGTTTTGTCCGAAGTGACCTTCGCTTCGAGCTGCGCAATTTTTCTTTGGAGTTCGCTGAGGCCGGCGCGTACGGCGGCTAGTTCCGAGCTGAGTTCCGGTTTGGGTTGAGCGCTGCGCGTCGCCTGGCTGCGAGCGCCCGTTTCGGGACTATCGCCAGCTACGCGGCGAGCAATTCTCTCCGCAATCTCCCGCGCGTGATCTACTTCCGTGCTCATCTTTTGTAGGACAGGCATTCCTGCCTGTCCTTTTTGTCCTTATCGAAAACTGTCTCCTATCAAAAACAGACAGACAGGAATGTCTGTCTTACTATTCGTCTTTCAGCAAGTCGACATGATCGACGACGCCAACAATTGCTGAATCAATCGCCGCTCCCGCTTTTCCGGTTGAGGCCGTCGATGCGCTCCAACCCTCCTGGACAATCAAAACCGTATCACCAACTCCGGCATCAACTGCGTTCAGCGCCAGCACTGTCATAGCGGTTTCATCGCCCTCCGGAGTTACCTGTTGGCAGAGCATTATGCTGGAATTGTCGTAACGCTGGTTCTTCTTAGTCGCAACAATATTTCCGAGAACGCGGGCGAGAATCATTTCGTTAACCCCAGCTCAACCACGGCTCACGTGGGCATCCGAGTCGACGATGCCGATGATTGTGCAATCGGTTGGCGTGTCTTCTCTTTTGAAGGGAAAGCTCGCCTCTTTTCCCCGGCACCAGAACACTAACTCACCAATCCCTGCGCCAACCGAGTCAACTGCAACCATCGGCTTGCCGTTTGGTTCCAGGTCTTTGTTCAGAGTTTGCACGACCAGTAGTTTGCGACCCTTGAGCGAATCGTTCTTGACGGTTGCGACCACCGTTCCGATAACGCGTGCCAGTTGCATTGCTACTGTTTATGCCAGACTCTCCGCCCCGCCATTGCCGCCGATATAGCGCTCAACAACGTTAATGAAGACATTCAAGCGTTCATCTGTGCGCGCTTGCGCCTGTGCGAGTCGATTGATCTGTTCGTCTGTCCGCGTTTGCGTTTCCGTTAGGTCTCCAACCAATCCAATCACGGTTATTACTGCGCTGGATAACTCGCGCATTTGCTTCGCGTCCGTCGCCTGCACTTCACGCATGATTTCAATCTCGGCAGCAAACTTAGCTTGCTGCTCAACAATGAATTCCATCTTTTTGTTCATCTCTTCGTCGCTCATAGATGTCCTTCCTTAATAAGCGGAGGGTTATGTTCTTAAGCGGATGAACTTGCCGAGTTAGGGGCTACTCTTTCGTAATATCCACGTTATCGATCACGCCCACAATAGCTGCATCGACCGGCACATCCTTCATTCCCTGAGCGAGCCGCGCGCTTGAACCTGCCACGACCAAAACTCTTTCATGGTAGCCGGCGCCAACCGTGTCGACCGCAACGATGTAACCGGTCGTGTCCGTGCCATCCACATTGACCGGCCGGACGATAAGCAGCTTTTTCCCAAGGAGGCGTTCGTCTTTTTGTGACGAAACGACGGTTCCCATAATGCGCGCGATGATCATGCTAGCTGCGGTTACCGATTGGAAGCGCGTCGTCAACACTGCCATGCGGACGCGGAATCACGTGGACGCTCACCAACTCGCCGACGCGACGCGCGGCCGCAGCACCGGCGTCAGTCGCCGCCTTAACAGCAGCAACGTCTCCACGCACGATCGCCGTAACGAATCCGGCGCCAATTTTTTCGTAGCCAATCAAAGTAACGTTTGCAGCTTTAACCATTGCGTCGGCCGCTTCAATCATCGCGACCAAACCCTTGGTCTCAACCATACCGAGTGCTTCTTGCATTCAGGTGCTCCTTTTTCGCGTCGTAAATAGTGAATCGTAAATCGTAAATAGTGAATTGACTGTTAGGTTACCCTGTTTTATTGATTTGAACTAGTCCTACCTTTTTACGGTCCTGACTTTCTTGTTCTTAGGATCACTAAACCAAGTGATCAAGTCATCTAAGTCAACCATGCGCCAATTCATTCTCCATTGGCAGACAAACTGATCCTTGCCATCTTTAATTGTTCTTTGAACGTGCCTAACCCCGTGTCTCGATTCACTATTCTGTTATGCGGCATAAATACTATCCTCACTTTCGATATAAACGATCCGACCTAACAGTCAATTCACTATTTACGATTTACGATTCACTATTTACTCTTCGATTTACCAGACGTTTCCTGCACGCCCTTGATTCAGGGCCTGTGCCAGCAGCTCAACTAACTCTTCTCTGGTGAGCGAAATCTTCCCCGATCCATTCGTCGCAACCGGCGCCGCGTAACCGGTGGGTGCGGGACGATCGCCGGTGGGACACGATAACTGTGTCTCGTGCAGGTAGCCACAAGCCTGGCAACGCGCGCTCTCGCCGAGATAGCCGGCTGCCTCTCGCACATTGATTAGTTTTTCAATCGCGTCCGCGGGCAAGTTCTTGGATCCGCCGAGAATACGCGCGAGTATGGCAATTCGCGCCGTGTGCTCGAGCGTCTCCAAACGATCGAACGCTTGCCACAAATCAGATCCATACGCCACCGCGCCGTGGTTCGCCATCAACAACGCATTGTGATGTTTCACCAGCGGCCGCATTGCTTCAGTTAACTCGTCGGTGGATGGAGTGCCATAAGCAGCGAGCGGCACACAGCCGAGCGTCAGAATCACCTCGGAAAGTATCGGCTGATCGATCGCGAGCCCCGCAACGGCGAAGGCGGTGCCGTGTGGCGGATGCGCGTGACAGACTGCCATGACGTCAGGCCGTTCCTCATAAATCAGGAGATGCATCGCCAACTCGCTCGACGGCTTCCGACCTCCCAGGGGTTTCCCGGTCGCGTCCGTCACCGCAAGTGAATCTTCATCCATGCGGCCCTTGCACATCATCGTCGGTGTGGCGACGATCCGGCCGTCATCAAGGCGCACGCTAACATTGCCATCTGAGGAGACAACGTAGCTACGCTCATACAACAAGCGGCCAATATTTACTATTTCACGTCGTGCAGTTTGTTCGTCCATGAAGCTTCGTTAACTTCACTCACAATTCGTGTTCGTTGACTTCGCTAAGCTCATCAACCCGCGGCTTCCGGTGGTGGTTTGTGACAGCGCTCATCTGCGGTCGGGCCAGATAGTACGAAAGCGATTCCAAAGATGTCGTTAAGTCCACTGTCTTAACCTTTACGTCCAGACGCGCGCTCAGAGACGCCGGCGCAAAGTTTAGTACCGCTTTGATCCCAGCGGACATAACCTGGTTAAGCACCTTTTGGGCTACGCGCGCGGGCACGGCGATGACCATGATGTCGATTGCTTCAGCGTTGACGAGATGCGGCATCTTCTTTACATCGTGAATGAGGACCTTGTCATCGCCCACGCGGCGGCCAATCTTCTTTTCATCGTTATCAAAGAGAGCAACAACGCTAAAGTTTGATCTGCCAAAACCCTTGTAGTGAGCCAACGCAGTACCGACTCTTCCGGCTCCTACGATCCCCACCCGATGCGGTTTGTCCAGACCGAGAATCTTCGTGATGTGTCTGCGTAAGTCTTCGACGTGATAGCCCAAACCGCGCACCCCAAACTCGCCAAAGTAGCCTAAGTCTTTCCTAATCTGTGCGGAGTTGAGATTAAATTGCTCCGCCAGCGCCTGCGACGAGATGCTCTTGATTCCGGCGGCTGACAACGTATTCAGGCAGCGGAGATAGACGCTCAACCGATTGGTTGTTAATTCTGAGATCTTTTCTGATTTCATTTGAGGGAACCCGGTTCGGTGTTCAGTATAGACCCAATGCACGTAAGTTTCGAGTTTCAAGTTCCGAGTTTTAGGGTTGAGCAGCCTTCCGCCTGTAGTTCAGAGTTCAGCCTTCACGTTGTCGCCTTCTGCAAAACGCAAGCTAAGGCTTGAACTCTGAACTGCTTGAGGCCGGCGTTGCCGAGGGCGTATCGTTCAACTACAATCGCGCCGTTTCAACGCTTGGCCTATTAGAACCTGCTCAAATGATTGCACACTTATCCGGCACGCTTCTTTCCAAAGAACCAAATTCGTTGATTGTGGAGGTTGGCGGAGTTGGCTATGAAGTCACCATTCCCGTTTCGACGTTTTACGATCTTGAGGAGCCTGGATCAACTGTTAAGTTGCGCGTCTACACACACGTGCGTGAAGATGCGCTGCAGCTCTACGGCTTCAAGACCCTTCGCGAGCGGGAATTGTTTATGCGCCTGATTTCGGTCAGCGGAATTGGACCGAAACTGGGAATAACATTGCTCTCGGGCATGAGCGCCGACGAAATGATCGCGTCCATCCGAACCAACAATCTCGCCCGACTGACGCTGATCCCTGGAGTCGGCCGGAAGACTGCTGAACGTCTGGTAATGGAGCTACGTGATAAAGTTGTGGCGCTATCGTCCGCCGAGCTTGAAGAAGAATTGGGCGCTACCACTGCAACGGGTGGGCAGCTTGCCACTGAAGACTCAATGCGTTCAGATGTGCTCTCAGCGCTTTTGAATCTAGGTTACCAGCGAGGCTCCGCCGAAAAAGCAGTCACGTCCGCGCTGGACGAAGGTGGCGATATTTCAGTCGAGTCGATTTTGCGACGCAGTTTGCGGAAGCTTGCGAAGGTTTGATGTAAAGCAAACTGTTAGTTTGCGATCGTTCGCAAGATTGCGCCCTGAGAGTTTGAGCAAATGCTCGCAAACTAACAGTTTGCATTACAAGAAAATATGCCTGAAGGACTAGCACGCGACGCATCGCTGAGCAACGATGAGCAGCAGTTTGAATTGACTGTTCGTCCGACTAAGCTCGCGGACTATATAGGTCAGCGGCAGGTGAAAGAAAACCTTCGCGTCTATATGAAGGCCGCGTTGAATCGTAAAGAAGCTCTCGACCACGTACTTCTTACCGGCCCGCCTGGACTTGGCAAAACCACCCTGGCAAATATCATCGCGCACGAGATGGGA
>JBOGOP010000206.1:0-10417 GCA_050747225.1 Pyrinomonadaceae bacterium | reverse complement strand
CGCGTCGCCCCTGGAAGGGAAAGTAAATAGCGTCCAAGCTCTGAAAGAGCGGCATAACGTCCCAGCCTTAGAAATCGATTGCGCACTTTCAGTGCTTTCTGACTCTTGTTTCTACTGTCCCAGGGGCGACGTGCTTCGCTGCGCTCAGCACTTGCCCCTGGCTATTACATTTCGCGCCGTTTGCGCTCCGGCTGTTGCAATTGTAAGTTGAATCCACCTTTTGAACTCGAATAAGACCTTGGGAGAATTGTTATGAAAAAGCTCACTCTGTTTATTTTGTTGGCTGCTGCGTCGACGTTTTTCGCGGCATGCGGAGCCCCGGCTGCTAACACCGGAGCAAGTAATGCAAACACAGATACGACCAAACCGGTTGCGGCCGCACCGACCGTCGACGCGTTGATGGCCCTCGACAAGCAGGCCAATGAGGCCTATGTGAAGGGCGATTCAAAGTTTTTTGAGGAAATGCTGAGCGACAAGTTCGTCATTCTCACCGGCCGCGGCCAGCGCATGGACAAGGCCGCAACCGTCAAGATGATCGCCGGCGTCAAGTGCGACATCAAGTCAATGGACCTGACCGAGCCCGCGATGTCGATGATCGACGCGGACACGTATGCCCTCAGCTATAAGGCCGCCTGGGACGGCACGTGCGACGGCCCCGACGGCAAGCCGATGCAGGTGCCGAGCCCGATCCGTTCGGCCAGCATCTGGGTCCGCAGCGGTGACAAATGGCAGGCGGTCTTCCACGGCGAGAATTTGATCGTCGATCCGACGACTCCGCCAAAGGCCGCGCCCGCAGCTCCGCCCGAAAAGCCCAAGAAGGTTGAGCCGAAGAAGGACGTCAAGACCGCGGCTAATTCAAATACGGCTGCTAACACCGCCGCTCCGGCCAAGGCCACGTCCGATGCCAACACCGACGCTCTCGTCAAGGTCGAACTCGCGCTATGGGAAGCATGGAAGGAACACGACGCCAAAAAGCTCGACGCTATGATGGCAAGGGACGTTTCCTTTGTGAATATATTCGGCACCTACCTGGCAACCAGGGCCGAGGCAATGAAGGACTGGACCGGGACCGGTTGCCAGGTCAAGAGCGTCAGCGTCAGCGATGGTTTCGCCACGGCTCTTTCGCCGACCGTCGAGATGCTCACGCGCAAGGGCACAGCCGACGGCACTTGTGGCGGTCAGGAGATCGGAGGAACTGCTATCTGGGGCGTGTCGATTTTTGTTAAAGAAGGCGATGCGTGGAAGTTCGCCTTTGGCATGAATTTGTCCGCTATGTAAGCTTGATTGCTGCTAAAACTACTGAAGGCCGGAGTTTGTTAGCTCCGGCCTTTTATGCGACCGATGCAGTGTCATCAGGAGCAGGGGCAGACGGCAGGAAGACAAGAGTGCGCCGCGGATAGACGCGGATGACGGGGATCACAACTGATTCTGGATCTGATTCGCGTTTATCTGCGTCCATCCGCGACTGCTCTTCGATCCGCCGATCACCTCCGCCGTGCGACGGGCCCTTCTGTGTCCGGGTTGGTGGACTACTGGGGCTGGCCCCGTCGCAGGCTCCACAGTGCGCGCGCCGAGAGGATGACGGAGAAGAGCGCGGTCACGCCCATCGCGAGGAGTGTCCAGACGAAGAAGAGGCCGTTGCTGCGGTTGGTCCCGAAGCCGACTCCCACCCCTCTCATGTGAATGACGGGGATGCCCATCAACAGGAGCGACGCGACGAGGATGATGATATACCCGGATCGACGTTCGGCGAGCACGAGTGTCCCGTACAGCCAGACGACGCTGATGACCACCGCAAGGAGGTTTGGAAGCCCTCCCGGTGACATCCCGCGGACGATGTCGTCCGCCTGGTGCAACGTGCCGAAGAGGATCGAGAGCAGGGACGCGATGGTTAACATAACGCTTTCTTTCATTTGATTTTCTCCGTGTTGGACTTGGGTTTGCCTCTCACTGAGACACATGATCGGTTGACAGATATGACCTACGGGAGGAAGGCGAGAGATGTTCCGAATTAGACTGGTCAACTCAAAACTTCGCCAGGCCGCGGGCCAGAATGGTTCTTGGCGACTCTCATTCGCACTGTGGCTTCAGGCCGGTGGTTGCACTCGGCTTTAGCGGTACTGAACCGTTTGACCGGTTTCGACTGTTTGCGGGAAGGAAGCCGTTGAAACGGCACTAACATACTTGGCTCAATTACTTGCTACGGTACTCTGTGCCATTGGTTTGAAAGCGCCAAAGGCGCGAAATGTAATAGCCTGGGGCAGCGCCCCAGGAGGCGTACCCAGCAAAACCGTCGAGCGCTGAAGGCGCGAAATGAAACTAGCGGGCTGGTCTTGCGGGAGTATGAGGCAGCAACTTCATTACGCGCTTTCAGCGCTTCCAGTATCAGTACTCTTGAGTTCCTGGGGCGTTGCCCCTGGCTGTTACATTTCGCGCCTTTGGCGCTCTGATTGAAAGTATTGGCGTCCCGTACGGGAGTCGAACCCGTGTCGCCGCCGTGAAAGGGCGGTGTCCTAGGCCACTAGACGAACGGGACAAATGCGATGCGAGCGGCTGGAGAGTTTTGCAAGTTGTTAAGTTAACGTACGCGTTTCGATAGTGTCAAACGCATCGCTGGTTAGCTTGAGTGATGGATGTCGACGGTAGGGATTCAGGAATTAACACCTGTTGATGCAGCAGTAGCTCAGACGCAGAACGCCAGTCCATCCAACAGCTGTTCGTCAATTAATACCGTAGTGGAGCGACAAACCGGAAGCGGTAGCGACTAGCTGCAAGAGTAATTGGTCGGCTGGCTTTGCACAAAAAGTCCGCGATAGCGGACGAATGATAGTAGCCAAAAAGATTCTTCCTCGTCGACGTAACTTTTCCATCCCTCCCGGTAATAAGTAATAAGACTTCAACCCAACAATCGTTTCCCAGGTTGAGGCAGCCTTAGTCCATCAGTCTGCTTCAAAGTTGAAAGTCTCCGTTCGCCCATTACACATTCACCCGCGAGTCTTCGATTGGTATAGCGTCTCCCCGCTTACGACCTTACAACCAGGAGAATTTCATGAAAAACCAGCGCGAGTTTCGCGTGACCATGCTCGACAACGCGAGTCTACCTGGGCGCCTGGCTGGAGAGCTGCGCTTTCTTTTCTATCAACTACGTTTAGCCTGGCCGGGTCTGAAACGCGATCCGATCGGCTTCAGCAGCCACATCTTTCGGGAGAGTTGGTTGCACTTGCGACAAGCGGCAGCGCCAAGCTCACTGGCAGCGCTGGCGGCGGCGATGTCGGTGGTGTTCTCAGCCGTTCTGCTTTTGGTCCTAATCGGCAACAAAGTGAAACAAAGCGATCCTCCCCGGCGTGAGACAGGCGAGATGGCGCAGCTGCTCGAGTTTCCATCGCACCCTGATGCGGTCAAAGAAGACAAGGGCGTTGGCGTCGGAGACAAAGGACGTGTTGGTATTTTAAACGGCAGGGGTGAAGGGTCGGGACCGAGGACGAGGAAATCAACCGGAGGCGGCACCGGCGGGCTGCATGATCCGCTGCCCGCGCAGGTTGGCAAGCTGACGCAACCGTCAGAAATTCCTGCACCGATTCCAAAGCTTCCTCCAGTTCAGAAGTCAGCTTTACCTGTTGCCGGTATTGACATCGATCCTGCGCTATGGAAGAACCTGGCGATGTCCGTGTATGGCGATCCACGATCGAAATCTTCAGTGCCCTCGAACGGACCGGGTGATGGTGGAGGCATGGGAACCAACTTCGGTTCTGGTGTTGGAGACGGAAGGGGTCCTGGTTTTGGTCCGGGAGAAGGTTGTAACACCGGCGGCGAGCAAAAGGGTTTGGGTTGCTGCGGATCCGGCGGCAGTCAGGGAAACAATATTGACGATCCGGATCGCGTCTATCCACCAGCGCACGTAACCGAACGCGTTCGCGTGCTGGCGAAACCTGAACCACAGTACACGGAAGAAGCGCGTCGGAAGGCTGTGACCGGTAGTGTAGTTTTGCGCGTGGTGTTTTCGCGTGACGGCGAAGTCACAAACATTCGGGCGGTCCAGGCGCTTCCATTTGGCTTAACGGAAAGAGCGATCGCCGCGGCCCGGCTGATCCGATTTCGTCCGGCAACAAGAGAAGGCCGTCCAGTGAATGTTTATATGCAGTTGGAATACAACTTCAATCTTTACTAAGAAAAACGGGCTTTGGACTTTGGTCTTTGGTCTTTGTACTTAGTTCTTTGAACTTTGTTCTTTGTGCTTTGTGCCAACCCCAAGTTTTCAGGGACAAAGAACTAAGCACAAAGAACAAAGTTCAAAGACCAAAGTTCAATCTTGTTGCCATCCAAACCCCGATGGAGCGCATCATTCGTGTAGTCAACCGCAAGCTCTTCCTGCTTTTCACGTTCTATCCCTGATAAGAGGGAACAGAGGTTGAGCTTCGGTATCTAATCCTCGGGACTGATTTTAACTTTCATGCCGCGCGCCTTAACTGCGGCGACAACATGCACAGCATTGTGCTTACCAGCCCTGGCCTTAAGCATGAAGTCACTTGAAGGAGCAAACCCATGCCGCGAAAGTTTTATTTTAGAACTGCTGCGCTGTTGCTGATGGCCACCGCCACCGTAGTCATCCTGGGGTCGGTGCAAAGACTCTGCTCGTGCGGAATCACCGCCGCACAGACAGTCAATCAGGGAGAAACTCCGGGGTCGCTTCAGGTTCTCGATGAGACTGGCAAAGCCAAAGCCATCTGTCCGCTTAAGCACACTGACGTCAAAGTTGAGATTAGCGGCTTTCTGTCGCGCGTAAACGTCACGCAGGAGTTTGAAAATCCGTTCAAGGAAAAGATCGAAGCGGTTTATGTATTTCCTTTGCCCGCAAACGCAGCCGTGGACGATATGACGATGGTTGTCGGCGAACGCACCGTGCGCGGAAAAATTTTGCGCAGGGAAGAGGCGCAGGCTGTTTACGACGCTGCGAAATCCGGGGGGCAGGTAGCAAGCCTGCTAAATCAGGAACGACCAAACATCTTCACGCAATCAGTCGCCAATATCCTACCCGGTGAGAAGGTCAAGATCACAATCAGCTATGTCGAGACCTTGAAATATGAAGCGGGTTCGTACGAGTTTTCCTTCCCGATGGTAGTTGGCCCGCGCTATATGCCGGGCGCGGCTACAGGCCAGAAGGGAAGTGGAACTTCGCCTGACACGACCCAGGTCCCCGACGCTTCCAACATTTCGCCGAAACTGACGCCAGAGGGTATGCGAGCGGGTCACGACATCTCGCTCGACATCATGTTGGACGCCGGGTTGCCGATCGATGACATCAAAGGAAAATCCCACGAAGTCGACCTTGAACGACTAAATGCACACAGCGCGCACGTGCGTCTGAAAAGCGGCGCGATGATTCCCAATAAGGATTTTGTTCTTAGTTACGACGTCGCGGGAAAGAGTATCCAGGACGCTTTGCTGACGCACCGCTCGGACAAGGGTGGCTACTTCACGCTGATCCTCCAACCACCTGATCGCCTGACTGCCGAAGATGTGACGCCCAAGGAACTGGTTTTTGTACTCGACACTTCGGGTTCGATGAATGGCTTTCCCATTGAGAAAGCCAAAGAGACTATGAAGCTCGCGCTCGATGGCCTCTATCCAGCCGACACGTTCAATCTGATCACTTTCGCGGGAGACACGCGGATCTTGTTTCCGCAACCAGTGGCGGCCACACCGGCGAACCTCAGGAAGGCCCAGGCGTTTCTGTCTGCGAGTTCAGGCGAAGGCGGCACCGAGATGATGAAGGCGATCAAGGCTTCGCTCGATGCGACAGATTCGCAGGACCACGTGCGCATCGTCTGTTTCATGACCGACGGTTATGTCGGCAACGAAATGGAAATCATTTCTGAAGTGCAGAAGCATCCGAACGCGCGCGTTTTTGGCTTCGGTATAGGCAGTTCAGTAAACAAATTCCTGCTGGACAAAATGTCTGAATATGGTCGCGGCGAAGTGGAGTATGTCGCACTCAACGATGACGGATCAGCGGCGGCGCGCCGTTTTCATGAGCGGGTGCGCAATCCGTTGTTAACAGACATTTCGGTTGATTGGAACGGGCTGCCCGTTTCTGATGTTTACCCGCAACGCATTCCGGATCTATTTGGCGCGAAGCCTGTGATTCTGACCGGGCGCTACGCCGGTGCTGGCCGCGGAGTGATTCGGTTAAAAGGAAAGATGTCGGGCCGGGAGTTTGTTCGCGAGATCGTGGTGGATTTTCCTGAGGCGGAAACGCAGCACAACGTTCTCTCGTCACTCTGGGCGCGCCAGCGCATCGACGATCTAATGGGCCAGGACTACAACGGTGCTCAACGAGGCGAGATGAAGCCGGAGCTGAAGGAAACGATTACCAACCTCGGACTCGAGTATAGCCTGATGACGCAGTTCACTTCTTTCGTTGCGGTTGAGGAGATGATCGTAACTGACGGCGGCCAGCCCAGACGGATTGATGTGCCGGTGGAAGTGCCTGAAGGTGTGAATCGTGAAGCGGTGGACGGCTCGCGTGGTGTGGGCGGTCCCACCGGACTATTCACTACCTATAACGGCGCCTCCTTAAACTCGACGTCGTATTCATTTGGTCGCGCGGCCAGCACTCTCAGCAAGTCAGGGACGAATGCTGCGAGGGCAAAGTCTCGACCCGCGAGCGGCGGACCTGGTGGCGGCGTGGGAATTGGAGCCGGAAGTGCCGGCGGCAGGGCGCCTGCGCCGAACGCCCCTCCTCCAGCCGCGGGATTAATAGTCGCGGACGCGGATATGCGAGAACCTGCGAAGTTGCTGTCGCCGGCCGAAAAGAAACGCGCTGAGTTGCAGGCGAAGTTACATCCCTCAGTTCTCACCGTAGTTGATCGGTTGAAGAATAAGAGCGCTACCGCAGGAGCTGACGAGGCGAAGTTTATTCGCGACGGGAAGGCGGAGCTACAGATTTGGCTGACAGACAAGTCACCAGAAGCTTTGGCAGCCCTCAAAGAACTTGGTTTTGAAGTTGTGCTGGATCCGAAGAGCGCAAAGCTGGTTATCGGGCGAGTATCTATAGAGAAGCTTGAAGCCCTGGCAGAGCTAAAGTTCGTCCGCTACATTTCGCCGCAGGTTTTGAGGAACTAGGATATTACCCGAAGGGAGTCAATTCCCGACCGCGGCAATTGTGCTGCGGATGGGAATCCGGTCCGTTGATCTCATCGTCGTTGCCTCACGTTCGGCCTCACCTCATCCAAAAAATTGAATTGTAGTTAAATTTTTGGAGAAGAAGTCTTTCCCTGGCCGTTCTTAGCAGTCCCGTGATTACGGAATTACTCACACTTAGCCACTACGAAGAATACGTCTGGCGATGGAACGAGATATGCGTGAAATGGCGTGATATTTCCTAGAAGTTTCGGTAACGGTTTTCCATCAGATGAACTTGAGCGTTCTCAGTGACATCATGGATTGCAGAATCAGCTCACACCCGATAGGGTTTTCCACTCAAAAACAACCAATCACCGGAGGCCATATGAGAAAAATCTTGTGCTCGAAAAGTGTTTTCGCGTTGCTGGCAGTCCTCTTGCTGAGTAGTGTTTCCTATGCTCAAGCCGGCAGATCCACCGTGCGCGGCACAGTCAAAGACCAGCAGGGAAATTTGGTGGCGGGCGCCGCAGTAACTCTTGTAAATGCAGATCGAAACTTCAGTAGGACGCAAACGACGACACAAGATGGAACTTACGTCTTCACCGAAGTGCCTCCTGGCACCTACAAACTCGAAGTCGAGGCCCAGGGCTTTAAGAAGATGTCGGTGTCAGCAGTAAAGGCTCAGGTTGATAGTTCAGTTGATGAAGATGTTGCGCTCGAGGTCGGGACTGTTTCTGAGGTCGTAAACGTAACGGCCAGCGGCGATGCGACGCTCAACACTGCCGACGCTACGCTCGGGAATACGTTTAACGAACAGCAAATCGCAAACCTTCCCCTAAATGCCCGTAATGTTGTGGGCCTTCTCTCATTACAGCCAGGCGTAGTGCCGGCCACCGACAATCCAGATGTCACCGATGAGGCACACAAGGGAGGCTATGTGAATGGTGCTCGCTCTGACCAGAGCAACGTCACGCTTGATGGTGTGGATGTTAACGAACAACAGGGCGGCGCGGCATTCTTCAGTGTGCTGCGTGCTACACCCGATTCGTTGCAGGAATTTCGCGTTACCACCACTAACCCAAACGCCGATGCGGGACGTTCTTCGGGAGCCCAGGTTTCCCTGGTCACAAAATCAGGGACCAACGCCTTTCATGGCTCGGTCTATGAGTATCACCGCAATACAGTCACCACGGCTAACAACTGGTTTAATAATAAGGCGGGCGTTGAGCGACCGGCATTGCTGCGAAATAACTTCGGGGGAGCAATTGGTGGTCCTATTAAGAAGGACAAGATTTTCTTTTTCGCCAACTATGAGGGATTCAGGCAGGCGTCCAGTACGACGGTAGTGCGGGAAGTGCCCTTGGCGTCGCTGGGCCAGGGCATCATTCGCTACGTCTCCGATGATGGTTCGAGCGATCCCAGCTGTCCCGCCGGCACACCGGCAGGGGTAACTTGCATAACCAGAGCCCAAATCAGTGCCGGCTATCTTGCCGCATACGGAGTTGATCCAGGCACTAACTCGGCCGCCCTCAACGTGCTCGCCGGGGCTGCCTCCCGCTATCACGCGAATGACACGACCGTCGGCGATGGGCTGAACACGAGTGGTTTTCGTTTCAATGCCACCACCCCGGTCAGGCAGAACGCCATCATCGCCAGATTTGATGCGAACCTCACAGACCGGCAACTCCTTTCGTTACGCTTTAACTACCAGAACGATCATTCCACCGGTGTGCGACGCTTTCCTGATACTGCCGCCCCGGTCAACTGGCAGCATCCCACCGGCATCGCACTTGGACACACTTGGACGGTTTCCAATGCGCTCGTTAACAATTTCCGTTACGGCCTGACTCGCGATGCCTTCACCAACGGAGGTGACTCGCAGGAGAATACGATCACTTTCCGCTTCATCTATCAACCACTAAACTTTTCTCGTACTCTGAGCAGAGTTACACCGGTACATAATTTTGTGGATGACCTGACCTGGAACAAAGGTAACCATACGATCCAGACTGGTGGCAACATTCGCCTCGTATCAAACTCGCGTTCCTCGCAGGGACAGTCATTTGATTTCGCCACCGTGAACCCGTCGTTCTACGACTTCTCGGGCGACGTCTTGATCAACGACGATTTCGGCGATCCCATCTTCGGTAATGTAGGTGGGTCGGCCGACGATCTCAGGGATGCCCTGGCAACCGTCATTGGCCGGTATTCGCAGTACAACATCAATCAGAATTACGCCAAGGATGGCAGCCTGCTTGCGGCCGGTACACCCATACCCCGCACGTTTAAGACGCAGGAGTTTGAATTCTATGGCCAGGACAGTTGGAGGCTGAGACCAAATCTTACTTTAAGTTACGGTCTGCGTTGGTCGACTTCAACTCCTGTCTATGAGTCGCACGGCCTTCAGGTTGCACCAACGGTCAGTCTGGGAGACATCTTCAACAGCCGTGTCGCTGGGGCAAATGCCGGCACTCCATTTAACGATTTGATAAAGATTGATCTGGCAGGCAAGGTAAACAACAAACCTGGATACTACAAACAGGATTGGAATAACTTTGCGCCGTCAGTTGCGGTTGCCTGGCAACCAGCCTTCAAACACGGAATCTTCGGTGCGCTCTTTGGCGATCACAAGAGCACCGTTCGCGGCGGACTTCGCAAGAGCTTTGACCACCTCGGCGGCGCTTTAGCCGTGGGCTTCGATCTGAATTCGACGCTCGGCTATCGCCTGTCACCGAGCATTGCAGCGAACACTTTCAACGTTAGTGATCGACTTGGACCACTGTTCACCGGGCTGGGACAGGCAGTGCGCGGACTACCGGGCTTGCCACTTACTCCGACGCTCACCTTCCCGCTGGTAACACCAGCAGACGAGGACCAGCGAATCGAAAGCTCACTGGATAGCTCGATCACCACGCCTTCCAATTACAACTACAACGCCTCGTGGGGGCGCGATCTTGGAAAAGGATATTCGTTCGAAATCAGCTATGTAGGACGAAGGGCGAAGAATCTTTTAGTTAGCCGTGACGTTATGCATCTGAATAATTTGAAAGATCCGCAATCCGGCGACACCTGGTATAGCGCGATTCGCAAACTGATCGCTCTTCGTTACGCCGGAGCGTCGATCACTTCCGTGGCTAAGATTCCCTACTTCGAGAACATAGTCCCGGGGTTAGCCGGAACTTACAGCGTCCTCGGCGTGAACACCGTATTGACCGCCACCCAGGCTGCCTATCGCCGGGTGGCCTTCAGTTCAGTGGGAGGTCGCAACACCACTGACTATACGTTTGTCCAACTC
>JBOGOP010000205.1:0-10451 GCA_050747225.1 Pyrinomonadaceae bacterium | reverse complement strand
CGATAATGTCGCTCACAGCACGGCGAGCAACGAGGTATCACTGGGATCCGAGATAGGCGCTGATCAACAATCGACCAAGAAATCCAGGGAAGCCCCTCCCACGCCTCCGTCGCCTCCGTCGCCGCCATCGCCTCCATCGCCGCCAACAGATTCAACACCGGCACAACCGCCTCAGCCACCGCAACCAGCTCAGCCTGAGCAGCCGGACGAGCCGAATGAGCCAAATGAGCCGGAGGAGCAAGCTGAGCAAGCCGCGCAAGCGGAACAAGCTGAGCAGGAAGAGGAGCAGGATAAAGACTTCGATAAAGCAGATAAGGAAAAATGGAAGGACAAACGAGACAAAATCAAGAAAGGCGAATTGATTGAAGCGCCGCGGCCTGCTTACCCGGACGAAATTAAGAAGCAGGGCGTCGCAGGCACGGTTGTCGTAGTTATTACTATTGGCAACGATGGCAACGTGATCTATGCAAAAGCGAAGAGTGGACCGGAAGAACTTTACGGCGTTTCCGAAGCGGCAGCCAGGAAGGCGCGGTTCAAGCCAACGATGCTCCAGGGCAAGCCTGTGAAAGTTAGCGCCGTCATGACCTACGACTTTGTACTCGATGAATAGGACTTGGCGAGAGGGCGTATGAAGAGTCTCTTTCTTGTTATTGCATTGGTCTTTCGTGACAGCTGTCTCCTGGTCGACGACAAGCCATACAAACCAGCATCACAGTGAGCCATAGATGAGTTTCAGGCGCGCAAAGCCCCGGCGAATGTTCGTCGGGGCTTTGTATTTGCTACTCAAGCCGCGGCTATAATCTCAAGTCATCAGAAGGACCTGCCGATGCAGGACTGCAGAACGATGAATGAGGTCAGGACCACCTCGCCGTAGATTCAAGCTCTTCACTGGGAGCGCGGGCGTGCGGGGTCCCCAACAGATGTTTTCTATCTGTTCGGGGGTGCTCGACCCGCCCGCAATGAGCGCGTAGCGCGAACGAGACGGCGCCAGTTGAACTTTTGCGAGGTCGTCGCACCTTGCGGTGCTCAGGCGGGCGGGACGCCCGCGCTCCCAGTGAAGAGCTTGACTGGCCGCGGGTACACTCAAAACATGTTACGCAAACTGAAAGTTCGTTCACGCCAGCGCGAAGAGTTGGTTGAGTTCACTGATCAAGTACAACAAGAGTTGACGGCAACTAACCAGCAGGAGGGCGTGGTGGTGTTATTTGTGCAACACACCACCGCCGGGCTCACGGTGAACGAAAACGCTGACCCCGACGTACCGCGGGACATGTTGCACCTCCTGCGCACTTTAATTCCGCAACACGGCATGGATTTTCGTCATGGCGAAGAGAATTCCGATGCGCACATCAAAGCAACCCTGGTTGGCTCATCGGTTACCGTCCCCTTCGGCGAGGGAAAACTGTTGCTGGGTCGTTGGCAGGGAATTTTTCTTTGCGAGTTTGACGGCGCACGCGAGCGCCAGGTGATCATGATGGTGAGGTAGGAAAGGAATTCCTGCCTGTCCTTCTCACGCTGCGCAAACACAAAAACAGACCGACAGGCAATGTCTGTCCTACCATTGAATACATGGTTAATCTAACAAGACTGCTTCTGGCTCTTATCCTGTCAGTTTCACAACTGGCAGTAACATCGGCTAATCACGTTGCCGGCAATGTCGAAGCGCAAGACTCTACGAAGATCGAAACAACCTACGACGCCGCGAAGGACAAAACCATCATCAGACTCGCGCCCATGCAGATATCAGGCGAACAAGGCAAGTACGTTAGTCTCAAGATGAGTCCGTCGTTTAGTTCTCCCGGACGGCAGGTTGTGACCCCGTCAATAATTGACTTCGAACTGCAAACTGTCGTCAGAGGAAGATTGCGCACGGACTTGTATGTGCTTTTCATCATCGACGGAGAAAAAGTTTTTCTTAGTTCCAACCGCTGGGCGATCAAACGCCCGGTTCCCGGCCGCGTTTGGATGGGGGAGCGACTCGTTTTCCGGATGCCTTATGGAACATTCGTAAGGATAACCAAGGCAAACTCGTTTGAGATCAAGTTTGACGCTGAGACATTTCCGGTAGGCGAAACACAGAAGCAGGCGTTGCGCGACTTGTTGACCTATATGAAGCCGGCGACTTAGTAGAACATTTAGTCTTTGCTGAGTTCCTTCATAATTCCAGCAAATTTTTCCACGTCGGCGCGCGTTCGTTCCAGGGCGCGGCGGCTATCAAGGTAGGCTGTCCAAACGGGCGTTTGGGTAAGCGCTTTGGTGGTGTCCTGGTCGAGCGTCTGCGCCATGAGTGCGATCAGATCGCTGACCACCCGCGTGTGCCCGAGCAGCGATTCAATGATCGAGTAGGCAAGGCGGGCTTGCTCCTGATCGAGATCGCGCGGGCCGTCGTTGTCGGACTTCTTTTGTTCAGACATTGGTCTTAACAAGCAACTCTGTGCTGTTCTCTTAGGATCAAGGCCCTCACCTTTTTGCTTGCAAGGTCCGAGACAAATGCTCTAATCTCAGCCTCATCCCCCAATCAGGATTTGCTACCTAACCCGGCTCCAAGCCGAAGATCCTCAGGCTGTCGCTTTACGGATGCGGCGATAGTAGACGATCTCATTCCTCGATGCATCCACTAAGGAAACGGAGAGAAAAATGGCGCCCAAAAATGCTTTCAGCGTTTCGCAGGCTTTTCTATATCACCTCATACCTAATTGGGAGGAAATCGTAGATCCGAACAACCCGCTTCATCAAATTGGCGTGCATTCGGCGATTCACGAGATGGCCAATGCTATTTCTGATCGTGGCGCACGCACTGCGATACAAAGTGCTGCCAAGAAGGCCATCGCAAGTATTGCGGCAAAAAACGCAGGGTAGCAACAGAACGACAATCTGGAGCGGAAAGCGCGACCGTTCAATAATTCCCTAAGGTCGAGCGCGTAGCGGCAATCGGGAGATTGCGGAGCGGGTGATGTGTGCCGAGCGGCGTCGAGCTGTCAACAACTCCATAGTTGTATTCCTATCAGGCCGTTCTTGGCACGAATGGAAGTTCAGTGACTCGAGCTGCGAACTCCTGATCGCCGGGGGCTATCCTCACACTGGTACCGAAAGCGATATAGTCATATTTCAAATACGCTAGCGCGATCGTCCGGCCCAGATGCGGCGAATAGGCTACGGAAGTTATCCGCCCCGCATCCTTACCATCTGCCGACTTGATAGGCGCGCCTGCTTCAACTTTGACTGCCTGCTCAAACATAACACCAGTCAATTTCTTCGCGACATGCCCGCGATATTTGATGCGGGCGATGATCTCCTGACCGACATAACATCCCTTCGTAAAACTGACTGCGTCGTCGAGCGCGGTCTCGGTCACCACGTTGGTTTCATCCATGTCCACGCCGTAACGCGGGACACCCGCCTCGATCCGCAATATCTCCAGCGCCGCATAACCAACCGGTCGAGCGCCGGCATTTTGCAACGCGTCCCACAAACCGGCGGCTTGGTCTGCATTCACGACAAGATCGAATCCGTCTGTGCTCGTGTGCGACGCGCGCATGATGGTCACGCTGTTTGTCACATCGGCGGGAGAGTTGTTTTCGTCGCCTCGTGGCCACGCGATCTGGATTGCCTGGTTGGGTAACAAATCAGCTGGGGAATCACCGAGGACCGTGCGAACTATATCAACCGCTTTTATCCCCTGGATCGACAGCATCGCAGTTTGGCCGGTCACATCGGTTACGCGAAAATCGCCGGCAAGCGTGAAGCGTTCAATGGTTTTGAGTACCCGCTCATGCGTCGCCGCTTCCGTATCGATCAGAAACGTAGGACAGACATTCCTGTCTGTCCCTTCTTTTTTGTCTGTCCCTTCATCCTTCACGCGAATAACGCGCACGCTCGCAATCAGCCGACCCTGCACGTTTGGAAACGCCGCCGGCATCCAGCTGTTCACGGCAAGCGTTTTCATGTCATTCGTTATCAGCCCGTTGAGAAACTGAACGGCTTCGGTTCCAGTTACCAGCAAGCGTCCGCGCGGAGAAAGATCGATCAATCCGGCGCCACGCTCGCGCACTGCTGCATATTCGAGCAACACTTCGCCATACGATTCAGGCACAGACCAGCCGCTGTGCTCGCTCATTGTCGCGCCCAATCGCTGATGAATCGAGTCGAGTGGAGATTCGTTCAGAATTTTGGTTTCAACTGCTTCAGCCATATTCACTGCCTTGCCACTCAACTCAAGCTCTCCTGAACAGATTTCATCACAAAGGAAGGAAGACACAAAACGTGCCGAGCTTGTCAAGCGAGAACGGCTCCGCCGTCTGATGTGCGGAACAGTCTATGACCTTCCGACAATAGGCCAAAAGTATTCTGGGCTTCGCCCCAAATAATGGGCGCAGCCCAGTAATCTAAAGTACCCCCGGCCGGTGGGGCAAAGCCACCACCGCACATCGGGCGGCAGAGCCGCGAAAGACCAGGAATATCAGTTCTCCTACGGCCGCAGGCTGATTCGGTACGTTTTGATTTTTGAGTTGAGCGTGGTGGCGTTCATTCCCAGCAGGCGAGCGGCGCGCGATTGATGGCCGCCGGTTTGCTCCAGCGCACGCCGAATCAAGTCGATCTCAAAGCGCCGCACCTGATCGTAGAAGTTAATACCGCGCCCAAGGTCCTGCACTGCCCCGACGCTGGCGCCTTCTTCGGAAGCGCTGGCAACCGACTGCGGGTCGCTGATCTCCGGACGCAGACACTCCCGCGAAACTTCATCGCGTGGTGCGATCACTACCGCCCGTTCTATCGCGTTTTCGAGTTCACGAACATTCCCCGGCCACGAATAAGCTTCGAGCAGCGCCAGTACTTCTGGAGCGATCTGCTCCGATACTTTGCGGCCGTTCTCTTCGTTATACTTCTCGATGAAGTGCTGGGCCAACGGCAGGATGTCTTCGCGACGGTCGCGCAGCGGCGGCAGTTCGATAGGGACAACTGCCAGCCGGTAGTACAAGTCTTCGCGAAACGTCCCCTGCTTCACGGCCTCCTTCAACTCAATATTGGTTGCCGCGATGATGCGCACATCAACCCGGCGCGGCGAGGTGTCGCCGAGCGGCGTGAATTCGCGCTCCTGAATAACACGCAACAAACGCACTTGAGTTTCCGGTGGGATATCGCCAATCTCGTCCAGAAAAATTGAACCGCCATCGGCAACTTCAAACAGTCCTTTCTTCGCAGCCACTGCACCGGTGAAGGCGCCGCGCGTGTGTCCGAAGAGTTCTGATTCGAGTAGCTCGGAAGGAATGTTGGAACTGTTTACTGTCACGAAAGGCTTGCCCGCGCGCGGACTGGCTTCGTGAATCGCTTTTGCGATCAATTCCTTTCCGGTCCCGCTCTCGCCGGTAATTAAGACGGTCGAGCGCGCGGGCGCCACTTGTTCGACCAGACGAAACACTTCCTGCATGATGTCAGACCGGCCAACAATCGCGCCGCGATCCACGGCGCGACTCATAGCCCGTCGCAGGGTTTGTCGCTCCTCTTCCTTGCGTCGCTGCTTTATTCCGGCCGCAACCGTCAGGGAGATCTGTTCATTTTGAAAAGGCTTTCGTATGCAGAGGAAAGCCCCGTGTTCCCAGGCTGCGATGGCCGTATCAAAAGTAGCGTAGGCGGTGATCATGATGATGACCGCGTCGGAATCCATCTTCAGAAACTCTTCCAGCGCCCGCAGTCCACCGATGCCCGGCATCGAGACGTCGAGCAAAACAATGTCGTAAGCACGGCGCCCGTAGGCTTCCAGTCCCTCTTCACCAGTCTTGGCCAGGTCGACACGGTAACCTTCGGAAGAGAGCAGCGTCTCTAACACCTCGCGCATGATCTCTTCGTCATCGACGACTAGTACTGAGCCTTTTTTAGCTACGCGTCTTTCTGTCTTTCCTGCCAAAGTTGCTTAACCTCGTGTCTTTTTGGAGTGAGCCAGTGTAGGGGAGATCAAGGCAAAAAAAAAGCAGGGAGCAAAGCGACGGGCCACATACTCCTGCAGTTGGGCTGCCGACCTCAGATCTGAAATTTGAGATCTGAGATCTGAAATAATCTGACATTTGAGATCTTGGAATTCGAGATGTTGGTTTAGTCGGCAACGGCCTGCAACCGCGACCGCGCCTGCACAGTTGGTAAGGTGATGCGAAATATTGTGCCGTGCCCGGGCGTGCTTTCTACGCTAATGTGGCCGGAATGTTCCTGAACGATACCGTAGGAAACTGCAAGACCAAGCCCAGTGCCGCGACCGACTCCCTTAGTCGTGTAGAACGGATCATAAATCTTAGCCACGTTTTCGGGCGCAATGCCGGTGCCGCTATCCGAAACCTCAATCATCAGTGAATCGTCATCGGAAGGAATCGTCGAAATCCTGATCGAGCCTCCGGCAGGAAGCGCGTCGCGCGCGTTCAGCAACAGGTTGGTGAACACCTGCTGAAGCTTTCCGCTGTTACCAATCACCAGCGGCGACTCGGGATCGTAGCCACGCACGATTTCGATCTGGCTGCCGCGCAACTGCGGTTCAAGCAGTTGCAGGGTGTCGTCGAGCACACGGCTGACATCCAGTTCGCTAAACTCGGTGACGTCGCCGATTCGCGAGAAGTTCAGCAAATTGTTGACGATGTTCGTAGCGCGCTCAGCCTGGCGGCGGACTTTCTGCAAGAGCGCGTGCTTGGGATCGGTCTCGTCCAGCATGCCGAGCAGCATCTGTGTATAAGACGAGACGCCGGTGAGTGGCGTGTTCACTTCGTGCGCGACGCCGGCAGCCAGCAAGCCAATAGAGGAAAGTTTTTCGCGTTGCTGTAACTGCTCTTCGAGGCGCACGCGGGAAGTTACGTCTTCAAGCACAACCAGGGCGCCAGTCTGCTCATGCAAATCCTGCAACGGCGCAATGGCGATATTCAAAACCAGCGGGTGCCCGACGAAGGTTGCCGTGTGTATCTTGTAGATGTTGCGAATTTCCTTGAGGCGCCAACGATCATTGCCCAGCACCTGTCGCAGCGTGTCGGTAAAATCTTCCGAGAAAAGATCCTCAACTCGCTTCCCGACAGCCTGGGCGCGACTGAGATCCAGAATTTCCTCGAGCGCTGAGTTCAGGCGAGTGACGCGGCCTTCGAGATCCACCGCCAGCAGTCCGACATTGATTGACTCGATGATGGACTCATTAAACTCTTTGAGGAGCTTCAACTCTGCGGCCCGGTCACCCTGTTCCTGATATAGCAGGCTATTTTCGATCGCCACTGCGACATAACCGGAGACGGTAAGGAGTATGTCGACATCCTCTGACGATAGCAGGGCGCCGTCGGCAGATCGCCCAAGTCCGATCACGGCAACCATCCGGCCACGCACCACGCAGGGAACATAATAGTGAAGCGCACGGCGGACGAAGCCGGTTGTTTCGGGAATTAGATCGAGATCGTCAGTGCGTACCACGCCGGTTTCGGCGGAGCGAATGCGAATCATCTCGCGAAAGTCTGGCGGGACTACGATCTCGGATGACACTCCCGCTGCCCTGGCAACGCGATAACCTGCGGAGGCGTTCTTGTCTTCGATGAAAATTGCGATACGGCCAACGTTCATTACTTGCTGCAGACGGCTGACGAGCGAGTCAAGCAGCGGATCGAGGGCCGTGGTTGCGGAAAGCGTGCGGCCAAAGTCGAGCAAGCTGTGGCGCATGTCGTAACGCTCGCCATAAAACAGCCGGTCGGTATGTTCCTGCAGAAAGTTTTTTACCGGCGCCGCAATCATCACGATCGCAGCCATCGCCACGATCGCTATCACCACTCGCAGAGTGAGTTCTCCCGAAGAGGCTCCCTGATCGCCGCCAAGTGCGTAGAGACCGGCGAGGTAGACGACCGAACCCACCATCAAAGCAATTGCCAGCGTCGTGAGAACGTAAACGAACACGCGGCGCACAACCAGTTCGACGTCCATCAACCGGTAGCGAACCACGGAATAGCCAAACGAGAGCGGTATCAAAATAAGCGGCAGCACCGCCGCATTGGTTAGCCATGGATCCGCTTGGGCGCCCAATAAAAATCCGACCGCATAAAGCAGTGTGAACGGAGTAACGGCCAATACCAGTCCCCAAATCACCCACTTCAGTTGTTGCCGCACGACAGCGGTCCTGGCTTGAATCCAGGTTTTGATTAGGAAAGAAACGCTCGCGATCAAGCCCACCACCAAGTGGAACATGCTCAGCCTGTAGAAAATGCCCACAAACACGTCGGAAACATTAGGAACGTTTCGCATTTGCGGAATAACAGGCGTCAACGCACTGCGCAGAAAAATAAAACTCTCGAGTGCCAGGAGCAACAACGCCGGCGCATAGAGCAAAGCTGCGCGCCATCGTTTCCGTTCAAATAGCTGTTGCCGCACCGGGTAAAGGAGACAGAAATGCAAAAACAGCGGAGGAAAAATAATGATTGCTGCGTTCTTTAGAATTGCAACTGCTAAATCCAGATCGCGATAGGTGCCAACCGGTGTGTAGAAAAAAAGGACAAAGGCAGCTAAACAGGCCGACGCAAAATGTAAAGCAAACGGCGCGCGCCCGCCTTGTTTGAAGAGTACAAAGAAGCCGACGAAAAGCCATACCAGACCAATGAGATTGATATAAACAACCAGCGGTGTCCATTTGTGTGTGGCATCAAGGTGATCGAGATCGGCGTAATACATGCGGCTATCTTCCGGATAAGATGGACGCTCAATAAGGTAATGAATGTCGCCGCCCACGTGCGCTCGATCCAAATACATCTGGACCTCCCTGGCACTTCCAACCTCTTCGTACTTCCGATTATCTGTGCTAATTCCGATCAGATGATCGCCCGGCAGGATTTGACCGCGTGCTCCAGACGAGTTGGGTTCTACCGTTTCAGCAAGGATGCCTTGCCTGGTGTCGGTCCAACGCACGCCATCCCAGGGAGGTGTTTCGTGCCTTAAGCGCTGGCCAAAGTTTAGAACACCCGCCGTCACCAGCAGGGCAGCGCCAGCCAGCACCAACCACGTCCCAGTTGTAAACACCGATCTCTTCACTTAGCTCGTCCCATTAGACAAAAATAATCAAAGCTCCCGATCTTGTTTGAAAATGCAAGGTATGTTCCCAAGGCCATTCATAAGCGCTCTCTGCCAATTGCACCCCAGGTCAAGTGTCCAACGCAGGAAGACTTGCAAGATTACCGCGAAAGGATGAACTTCTGCCGTCTTCGGGATCATGCTGGTCTGCGTTCTAACGAAGGTCTCGCTAATCGCGCTATCCAACTTTTTGGACTTTTCCGAGTTTTTGGAGAACGGCTTGATGGGTCACAAAACGAACCAGCGCGAAGACCGAGGCTGATCTTTTCTCCTTCTCAGAACCTGAGCGAGATGCCGCCGCGAACCGAACGCCGACCAGTGCTTAGCTGAGTAAGTACCTCTCCGTTTTCAGTACACGGCTGGACATCGAGCAAGTTACGCGCGTCAAGTACAGCCTCAGCCCTGACCGGCAAACCAAAGCTCGGCAGTTCCTGAGTAACCTGGACGCTCAACGATGGATCATAAACAGCGAGGCGTCCCGCGAAGGGATCGATCGCAAACACAGTAGCGTTTGGCGAGAAGCGCAGCACCGTGCGGATGTTTGTGCCTGTGCCGAGATCAGCGTCGACCTGGAACGCCGCAGTCTGGAAGAAGCCGCTTTCAAACATTTCGGACGGTTGGGAAATGTCGCCCGGTGCGAGTCGTTGTCCGCGACCAAACGAGAATCCACCCGAGGCTGTCCACATTCGACTGAGCCTGCGCGTATAAACCAATCTCATTCCCCTCGCCGCGCCCTGCTGGTTGGCAACAGCGATGAATGCTTCGCCGGTGGCGCCGGAAAATCCAGTCATCGGTGTACTAAGCAAGCCGACGCCGCGGTTCAAGGTTGTATCGAAGAACGCAGCACCTTCAAGATTCGACTTGTTATCGAGAACTCTCTCAACGCCAAATTCAAGACGATGACTGCGGTCCATTACGGCCCGACCATCAACGTAAGCAACCGGTCGTCTGCCGGCATCTCTAAAAGCAACCTGAGCGCCCTCAAAACCTGCCACACTCTGAATATTGCCTTCGTCGCCGCCAGGCGCGTAGGCCGCTCTCAATCGAGTCCTTGCGTTCGCATCATACTGAATCCCAATACGCGGATTGATTGAGTGGGCTCCGCCGTCGCCGATGAATCGCGAGTAGTCGAGACCAAGCACCACGACGATTCCATCGCGAACTATCCATTCGTCGATAGCCCTCACGGAGACTTGTCCCGGCCGCGTGTTCGATTCAGTGGGCAAATTATCGGCTGTCGAGATCCAGGCCGGCGCTCCATAGCGGACAGCTCCCAGACTCATCTCGACGCGATGACGATCGCCCGCGCGAACGTGAGTGCTCGCTTCAAAACGCTCGGGTCCATTCGGGCCGGCTGTCGTTTGGCCCGCGAAGATCAACTCCAG
>JBOGOP010000204.1:0-10515 GCA_050747225.1 Pyrinomonadaceae bacterium | reverse complement strand
ACTATGATCGGAGGAAGTGGGCCGCGACTGACTGCGCGCCAGTGGCGCGTTTGCGGGGGCGACGCCCGCGGTCCCAGCAAATCACTTGAGCGGTCCAGTTGCGGATATAGCGACAACTTTCACATGCTGACAATTTGGTGTTATCCTCACCTTAGGAAAAGCCACAAAATTGAACGTCTCCAATAAAACTTAGCGCGCAATGGCCCAGCAGAATTCGTTTGACATCGTATCCGAAGTGGATCGTGCCGAGATAACGAACGCGATCAATCAAACCGTTAAGGAAGTGCGTCAGAGGTTTGATTTCAAAGGCAGCACCGCAACCGTTGCGCTTGAAGCGAATGAGTTGATCCTGACCGCGGAAGACGAAACCAAACTGCGAAACATGAACGACATCTTCCAGCAGAAGTTGGTTCGTCGCGGCGTGCCGCTGAAAGCGCTTAGTTATGGCAGCGTGGACCCTGCCGCCGGGGGCACAGTCAGGCAGAAGGTACAGATCCAGCAAGGCATTCCCCAGGAAAAAGCTAAAGAAGTCGTAAGATTCATCAAGGATTCGAAGGCGAAGGTGCAGGCTTCGATACAGGGAGACATCGTTCGTGTGTCTGGCAAAGACCGCGATACGCTTCAGGGAGTAATCGCCGACCTGAAGGGAAAAGATTTCGGGATCAATATGCAGTTTTCCAATTATCGAACGAACTGAATCCTGGTCAGTGGTTGGTAGCATGCAAGCAACAGAACCCAGCGCCGTACTCGACAATGTCACGCTTACCGCGAAGCGCATCTTTAGCCAGATCGCTGCGGAACTGGCGCAGGTGGAATCTGAGTTTGAGCGTCAGGCCCGTTCAAACGTTCAGGTCATTGCCTACCTGGCAGACTATCTTCGCGAGTCGGGTGGCAAGCGCGTTCGTCCCGCCCTGACGATTCTTGCAAACTACGCGGTAGGCGGCGATGGTTCGCGTTACAACTCCATTCGCATGGCCACAGTGATGGAGTTTCTGCACACCGCCACGCTTGTTCACGACGACATCATCGATAGCGCCGACACGCGCCGGGACCGCCCTACTGTCAATGCGCTTTATGGAAACGAAACTGCCGTGCTCATGGGCGACTGGCTTTACATGTCGGCATTCGAAACCAGTCTTGCGGAACGCTCGCTGCCAATTCTGGATATCCTCACGCGTGTCACGCGAAAGATGACTGAAGGCGAACTGCTGCAGTTGACGACGCTGGGAAAGACCGACGTTTCCGAGTCGCAGTACCTCGACATCATCCAGCGAAAGACCGCATTCCTTTTCAGTGCCTGTTGCGAAGTGGGCGCCATACTTGGAGGTCCGAACGACGCAGAACAAAGAGCGCTGGCCGACTATGGCATGAATCTCGGGATGGCATTTCAACTGACCGACGACCTGCTCGACTTCACTTCCACTGACGATGCCCTGGGGAAGGGCGCCGGAGTTGATCTCCTGGGCGGCAAAGTAACTTTGCCTTTGATTTATTTAATCGCCGATGAGCCTTCGGCCCGCGAGATGATTCAAACGGTGATGAACCAGGCAAGTTATGAAAGCGTTTCCCGTAACGAGCTTCACCAGATAGTTGAGCGAGTCGGCGCGGTGGAGAGGGCTCGGGGGCGCGCTGATGAGTACGCGACCGCCGCGCGCACGGCTCTCGACAACCTTCCGGAGTCTGCGTTTCGCGAATCCCTGGCGGCTATAGCCACCTACGTGCTCGACCGCGATCGCTGAAAATCAAAGGGGAAGAGGGGAAAGGGGGAAAAGGGGAAACAAAAACGGTTTACTCCTAACGTTGCCCTTCACGCTTTGCCCTTTTACCCTTTTCCCCATTCCCCTTTTCCCCATTCCCCTTTTTCGCCTTTCCCCCCTTTACCCTTTCCCCTTTTTTCTTTAAGATTCGACCCATGTCCGACCGCCCGAGCGAAAACCTTCTATCCCGTCTGGAGCAGAGCCTGCGACAGTCTCGCGCTGCCCGAATGCACCTGGCCGCACGGCTGCGCGAACTTGAGGTAGAGGCGGATTCCGTTCGCGCTGAACTGGCCGAGATGGATACGCTTGCTACCCAGTCGGAGGCGGCCATCTATCGATTGCTGACCTCTGTGCTAGCCTCGGGCAATCTTTCCGGCAGCAGTCTTTCCGGAGGGCTTCCTTCCGATGCCGAACTCGAGGCAGCGATGCGTCCTGGGACTGCCACACCCCGGAGCCAATTTACAATGGACGTCCGACGTCAGGAGATTCCAACGCTCCGGCCAAACACCGAGCCCATGAGCGACCGCTTCATGGACCGCACCATTCCTCAAGCCGTCACGCTCTTGTTGCGAGAAGAAGGTGGAGCGCTTCACGTCAACGAGATTTACAACCGGCTGCTTGAAGGTGGTTTCAAGTTTACCGGCCAGAACCCAACGATAAGCATTGCAGTGTCCCTCAATCGCAACACGCGCTTCCGCAAGACCGCACCAGGCACGTTTGACCTCATGATTCGTGATGCGTCGAAAGCGTCCTAACTCGAGTAGATCCTAAACTCCAGATTGAGCGTGAAAGATTTTCCATTTGTCATTGCCGGAGCGACGGACGACCGTGGACCGGTGACCGCAGGCGGATTGACTTTCCTTCGGTCTTCCGTCGCCGGTCGTCGGTCTCTTGTCTCAATGACAAATGGAAAACCTTTTCTTCTCCGTTCTTAGCAGTTCATCCCGCTCTCGAATAGAATAGCTACCCATGCGTGCATTGATTCTCTCCGCCGGCTACGGCACGCGTCTGTGGCCACTTACCGAAGACCGCACCAAACCAGCTATTCCGATCCTGGGCAAACCACTAGTCGGCTACGTCGCGGAATACCTGGCGCGCTATGGTTGCGAGGAAATAGCGGTCAACCTCCATCACCGGCCAGAGTCGGTGCGACAGGCGCTCGGCGACGGCAGCAGGTTTGGTGTGAAGCTGCAATATGTTGAAGAGCCCGAAATCCTCGGTACCAGCGGAGCCATCGACAACGCCCGCGCGCTCCTGGACGGTGACACATTTTTTGTTGTCAACGGAAAGATCATTACCGACATCGATCTGAACGCCGCGTTTGCGACGCACCGGCGCACGAACGCGATAGCCACGCTAGTATTGTTGCCAAATGTGGCGTGCGAAAAGTTTTCAGTGGTCAAGACTGCTGGCGATCTCCTGGAAGGGTTTGGCGGCATGCCGGTGCCTGGGAATTTCTCGGATGGCAATCCTCCGTTAATGTTTACAGGTATTCAGATTCTTGAGCCGAAAATATTTGACTACATTCCTCACGGAGTCTTTTCGCATTCGACTACAGACGTCTATCCCCAGGCGATTGCGAAAGGCGAACGAGTGGCGGTACACGTGGCCTCTGGTCGTTGGTTTGAGTTGTCGACAATTCCTCGCTATCTCGATATCAGTCTGCTGCTGTTGTCCGAAAACGGTAAGACCTTAAGCGCGGGCCCGGGATGCAAAATATCGCCAACGGCTGAGGTCAGGGAATCGGTTCTTTGGGACAACGTGGTGGTTGAGAGCGGTGCACGCGTTAAGCGGGCAGTCGTGGGTGACAACGTTAAGATCCCGGCAGGAGACGTTGTGGAGAATGCCGTAGTCGTTTGTGCGTCGCTTATTCAAGGGAAGATTCCACCCGCAAAAGCTCTTAAAGGAGTGATTCGAGGGGACAATTTTGTTGTGCCTCTGACTGAGTGATACAATCCGGCGCACACACAAAAGCCTAAATGGCGGGAAGGATTTGCAGTTCGCCGCCTGAGGATTGAACGCACCCTTCTTTCCCGAATGAGCTCAGCAAAACAGGTGACAACGAGTACTTTTGACGTTTCTGCATCGGAGCGGCTCTTAAAGTTTCTGGAGGGCCACGGAATAAAAGACAAGTTGATTGTCCCGCTGACGCCCGACGCTTCAACCCGCAATTACTTTCGCATTCCCTGGCACAAGGGAATGGCCGTGGCAGCCGTTTACCCGGAGGCCTTCGATCCCGACTTCCATCCCTATCTGGACGTGACGCGCTTACTCCTGCAAAACGCGATACCCGTCCCTGAGATATATGCCGTTGACGGTCAGAGTGGAGTAATTGTTCAGGAAGATCTTGGCGAGCGGCAGTTGTTTCGCATCTTTGAAGATGCGCCTAAGGACGAATGTGACGAACATAAGGAACGAGCGGTTAAGCTGATTGCGCAAATTCAGAAAGCCACTGACGCGGCTTACGAGAAACAGTCCATCGCCAGCCGGCTTGCCTTTGACGAACCCAAACTTTCCTGGGAACTGGATTTCTTTGTCGAGCACTACTTTGGAAGTTTAAGAGGCGAGACACTTCGTCATGCCGAAGCGGCTGAACTTAAAGCAGAACTCAACGACGTCGCCTCGGAATTGGCTGCGCGCCCGCGCGTCTTGTGTCACCGAGATTTCCATTCTGCAAATTTAATGTTAGACGGCAATGATCGTCTGCGCATTATCGATCATCAGGATGCGCGCATGGGTCCGGTCACCTACGATTTGGTTTCATTCCTGCTCGATCGGCGATTGGAACCGCCTTCGCTCGCCGAATTACGAGCCTATCGACTGTTACTGTTGGATGAGCGACGGCAGCTTGGTCTTGGGCCGTTGGATCCAGATGAAGTTGCGCAAGAGTTTCGGCTGATGACAATTCAGCGCGGCCTGAAGGCTACGGGAACGTTTTCGTATCAAACGGCTGTTTGTAAGCGTGGCAGCGTATATGAACATTTTATTCCGCCGACGCTGTGCATCGTGTTACAGGCGGCAGACTGGCTCGACCGGTTTCCGGCGTTGCGTCGAATGCTGAGAGAACGCATTAATTCTTGATGTTGAGGCGACTCCTTGGAGTGCGGTGACCAGTCACCGCTTTGGCCCAGGGCGGCTTGACGCCCTATTCTTTGCAGGGTTTTCAAGCTAGCGGCGGTCGCGACAGGTCGCGACAGGCCAAAGCGGCGACAGGTCGCCGCACTCCAAGGAGTTGCCGCAAGCTTGATCGGGACTTCCTGAAGTTAAAGACCCGCAAACTAACAGTTTGCGTTACAGAAACTGAAAGAACAGATGTCTACTGAATCACAATCACTGGAAACAGCAAGTCCCTCGCGGACGTCAATCAACAAACTTGCAGAACACGTTGGTCAGGAGGTAACGATCAACGGCTGGCTCTACAACCTGCGCTCAAGTGGCAAGATTCTTTTCCCGCAACTTCGCGACGGTACCGGTGTGGTGCAATGCGTCGCCTTGAAGAACTCGATCACGCCTGAAGTTTGGGAGGCGCTCAAAGGGCTAGGCCAGGAATCAGCGCTTTCGATTAGAGGCACTGTCAGGGAAGACAGTCGGGCGCCGGGTGGCTTTGAAATTGACTTGGTTGATGCTGAAGTTTTGAACACAGTTCACGATTACCCGATCACGCCTAAGGAACACGGCACTGAGTTCCTGATGGATCATCGCCATTTGTGGCTAAGGTCGCGGCGACAACATGCGATTCTGAAAGTCCGTCACACCGTAGTTAAGGCAGTGCGTGACTTCCTGGATAACGACGGCTTCACCCTGGCTGACTCGCCAATCTTCACGCCAGCCGCGTGCGAGGGTACGACGACGCTTTTTGAAGTGGATTACTTCGACGGCGAGAAGGCTTACCTGACGCAGTCGGGTCAGCTCTACAACGAAGCGACCGCGGCCGCCCTGGGAAAGGTTTATTGTTTCGGGCCAACGTTTCGTGCGGAGAAGTCGAAGACGCGTCGCCACCTGACCGAATTCTGGATGGTTGAACCGGAGATGGCTTACGCGCATCTCGAAGACGTGATGACGTTGTCAGAGCGAATGCTTTCCTACATCGCCGCACGTGTGTTGGAAACCCGCGGCGAAGAGTTAGCAATACTGGAGCGCGACACCGCCAGGCTTGAAGCGATTGTGCCGCCGTTTCCGCGCATGCACTACGACGACGCCGTAAAGCTGCTACAGGAAGGCCACGCCAAAGGCGCGCTCGAAGCTCGTTTTGAGTGGGGCGGAGACTTTGGCGCCCCTGATGAGACTTTTCTGTCGGCCAACTATGACAAGCCGCTGATGGTTCATCATTATCCAGCGGAAGTAAAAGCCTTCTACATGGCGCGCGACCCGGAGCGAAATGAACTGGCGCTCGGAGTTGACGTGCTGGCGCCGGAAGGCTATGGCGAGGTGATCGGCGGTGGCGAGCGCGCGACTTCGCTTGAGTTTCTAAAGGAACAGATCGCGCTACACCAACTGCCGCAGGAAGCTTTCGAGTGGTATCTCGACTTGCGCCGCTACGGCAGCGTTCCTCACGCCGGATTCGGCATGGGCATCGAACGCTGCACGGCATGGATGTGTGGTATCGAGCACGTTCGCGAGACCATTCCATTCCCCCGACTGATGAATCGGTTGCGACCTTAGACTTTCTTTGGAGTGCGGTGACCTGGCACCGCTTTAGCCTTGGGCGGCTTGACGCCCATCACTTTGGTGAGCTTCGACTTCGCGGTCGTCGCGACAGGTCGCGACTGACCAAAGCGGTGAAGCGGGGTCCCCAGCCGGGCAGCCCGGCTGGGGTGCTTGTCAGGTCACCGCACCCCAGGGAGTTGAATGTTTGCGAGACAGATATGGACGAACGCCTGCGAATAGAATTTAACGACTGGGCCAGAGCCGGACGCGGCGCGGGCATGGAAAAAGGCCATCGGCCGGTCGGCGAACAGGGCATTGAACTGATGGCGCTTCCCGCCGGCGCGCGCGTGCTTGACGTTGGCTGCGGCTCAGGCTGGGCCACGCGCCTGATGGCTGAAAAGGCTTCGAGCGGTCGCGTCGTCGGCATCGACATAGCTGACGAAATGGTAAAGCTTGCGAGCGAGACTTCGACTTCGTTTTCCAACGTCGAGTTTCAGGTAGCCAGCGCCGAAAAACTTCCTTTCAGCGATGCGGAGTTTACACACGCATTCTCAATGGAGTCGCTTTACTACTACGCGGATATGCTCGCCGCCTTGCGGGAAATCAAGCGAGTGCTCAAACCCGGGGGCCGTTTTGTTACCGTCGTCGATCTCTATCAGGAAAACGCTCCGTCCGGCCAGTGGATCGATCAGTTGAAGGTGCCGGTGCAGTTTCTGAGTATCGCAGAATATCGTTCTCAATTTGAGAGCGCCGGCTTTGTTAACGTTTTGGACCGCAGGCTCTACGACCCGGCGCCGATTCCCCCTGATTACAGCGGCGGCTCTTTCAAAACGCGCGAAGACTACATTACCTACAAAGAGTCGGGCTCTCTGATGGTGAGCGCTGAGTCATGACCAACGAAATTCCAGAACGAATAGTGACCATCTTCGGCGGTGCCAAGTGCAGCGAACTAGATCCTGAATACGAACAGGCACGGCGCGTTGGGCAGATGCTGGCCGACGCGGGTTTCACGATTTGTACCGGGGGGTACCTCGGAGTAATGGAAGCTGCAAGCCGCGGCGCACACGAACGCGGCGGTCGCGTGCTTGGCATCGTGATGAATCAGTTTAAGGCTGAGCCCAATCGCTATCTCACCGACAAAGTCGCTACGCCACACTTTTATGAAAGACTCCAGCAACTGATCACCCGGTCAGTTGGCTTCATCGCTGTCCGCGGCGGAATGGGCACCGTTACAGAGTTGTCACTTGTTTGGAATAAGATTCAAACCCGGGTTATTGGGCCGCGACCACTTGTCTTGTTAGGCGACTGCTGGCCGCCAATTGTGCGCGAGTGGCAAAAGCATCTGGTGGTGAGCGAAACAGACGTTGCGGCGCTGGATTTTGCGCGAACGCCGGAAGAAGCGGTAGCCATCATCAAGGAGAAATCTCAAGGAGTAACTTTATGAACTGTCCGAAGTGCGGTGCACAAATACTTCCAGGAGCCGGCTTCTGTGGCGGCTGCGGCTACCGTTTTGAAGCGCCGGCCGCGTCAACAGCCGCTCCTGCCTCGTCTGCGCGACCGGGCGGCTTTGTTCAGTCTCATGGCATTCACATCGACGAAGACTCACGCGGAACGGGCTCGGGCTACAAATATGAGGTGCTGCATCAGCCGGCCTTTTCGCTCGCAGTAATTCAACTTCAGGCTGAGCAGTCGATTCAGGCGGAAGCGGGCGCCATGGTTTCAATGTCGGCGAACGTCGAACTGCAGTCGCAAATGAAGGGCGGACTGTTTGGCGCCATCAAGCGAGCGGCCGGCGGAGAGTCGGCCTTCGTTTCAACTTTCACCGCGCGAGGCGGAGCGGGTGAAGTCACATTCGCGCCGGGTGCGCCTGGAGACATCGCAGCCATTGAACTCAACAATCAGACGTTCTTCGTACAATCAAGTTCTTACCTGGCTGGCGACGCAACTTTGACTGTCGATACAAAATGGGGCGGCGCAAAATCGTTTTTCGGCGGCGAAGGGTTGTTTGTGCTGATGGTGCAGGGCCGCGGTTTGTTGCTGGTCTCGTCTTTCGGCGCCATTCACCGTAAGACTCTGCAGGCCGGCGAGCGTTACGTCGTTGACACCGGTCACCTCGTAGCCTGGGAAGGAACGACGCAATACACGTTGCGCAAGGCTGCGGCGGGATTCTTTCGCAGCATTGTGAGCGGCGAAGGCATCGTTGCGGAGTTCAGCGGGCCGGGAGAGCTCTTGATTCAGACTCGCAACCTTGCAGCCTTCGCGGGGCTTATGAAGCCCTTCTTCCCAAGCCAGGGTGGCAGCGGCGGCGGTTTCAATATTAATCTTGGCGGATAAGGAAACGGGGAATTGATGTCGGATACAGTCGTCGCCGAGGAAACACAAAGGGTGTCTGACTCCCAGGGTAAAAAAGGAGTTGGCATTATCGGTGTGCCATTGGCATACGGCGCCAGCATGGCAGGCGTCGAACTCGGCCCGGCAGCCCTGCGAGTTGCAAAACTCAACCGGCGCATTACTCAACTTGGCTATAAGGTCCGTGACCTCGGCGACCTCGAAGTTGAGGAAGAGCAAACCACACCGGAGCCGGGCGACAAACTGAAACATCTTCGAGAGATTAGCAGCGCGTGCGAAGAGCTGGCGCTAAAAGCGGAACAGGTTCTGGCTGAAGGTCAGTTGCCGTTGGTCCTCGGCGGCGATCATTCGATTGCGATTGGGTCGATTTCCGGTTTTGCGTCTTACTGTCGAAAGCGGGAAGAGAAGCCGGGACTGATTTGGTTTGACGCGCACGCTGACATGAACACGCCTGAGACTTCGCCGTCGGGAAACATTCATGGAATGCCGCTGGCAGTGCTCCTCGGTTTTGGCGCCCCGCAACTTACAAACATTGCGAACTTTTCCCCTAAACTTGATCCCGCTCTATGCGCCCACATAGGCGCACGCGACATCGATCGCGATGAGCGCGAGCTGGTGCGCAAACTCGGAATTCGCTTCATAACCATGCGCGAAATCGACGAGCGCGGCATGAGCGTTTGTATCGACGAAGCCATTGAGATCGCTTCGCGAGCCAGCGGCGGCTATGCGGTCACGTTTGACGTCGACGCGCTCGATCCGGGCGACGCCCCAGGATCGGGAACACTCGTGCGCGGTGGTTTGACTTATCGTGAGGCACATCTGGCGATGGAAAAAATTGCGGACGCGGGGGGCATGCGCTCGCTTGAAGTTGTCGAAATAAATACCGCCCTCGACGTGAACAACAAGACGGCTGAGCTTGGCGTTGAGTTAATCCTGTCGGCGCTGGGAAAAACAATTCTTTAATACGTTGCGAAACCTGGGAGTTCTTACTTGGCGAAGAAGCTTCGCGTAGGAGTAATTTTTGGCGGCCGATCCGGCGAGCATGATGTCTCGATTCGCTCGGCCGCTTCCGTGATCGACGCGATCGACCGCAGCAAATACGACGTTGTCCCGATTGCTATTTCACGGGAAGGGAAGTGGCTGTCACCGGCCGACGCATTTCAACTTTTGCCTGCCAACGCTCAATCACTGCTGCCCGCAACCATTGGCTCCGGGCCTCGAAACGCGGTGGCGATTCTCGGCGATCCGTCTCACACCGGATTGTTATCCTTCGACCGAAGCGGTGGCGCGTTGACGTCGCAGGAGCTTGATGTCGTGTTTCCTGTGTTGCACGGACCGTTCGGCGAGGACGGCACACTTCAAGGGCTGCTTGAGATGGCGAACATACCTTACGTCGGTTGCGGCGTGCTTGCTTCCGCGTGTGGCATGGATAAAGTTGCGATGAAGTTGTTGTTCCTTCAGGCGGGCCTGCCGATGTGCAAATATGTTTGGTTCCTGCGCACGCAGTGGCAAAGCGATCGCGCCAAAATCATACAAACCATCAAGCGCAAACTTGGCCTGCCTTGCTTTGTGAAGCCGGCAAACCTTGGATCATCGGTTGGAGTCTCGCGCGCTGATGATAATAAATCACTGGAGCGCGCCGTAGAGTTAGCCGCTCAGTACGATCGAAAGATCGTTGTCGAAGAGGCTGTTGACGCCAGAGAAATTGAATGCGCGGTTATCGGCAACAACGAACCAAAGGCTAGTCTGCCTGGAGAATATG
>JBOGOP010000203.1:0-10577 GCA_050747225.1 Pyrinomonadaceae bacterium | reverse complement strand
GCCCTGACGCGCGCGGGGCAGCACTTGCGTACGATATCGTTCGACCATTTGCTGAGCGTTGCGGTACTCGTGAAAAGCCGAAGCGAACCGCGATCGCATCACCAATTGCAGACGCTCCAAATCACGCTCGGCAATCGCTAGCTCTGCCTCAGCGGCAGCGATACCGCCTTGGTTCCGATTGAAGATCGGCACGTTAATTCCTACTTCCAAACGTCCTTCTGGTCCTTTGCGGCGGCCGGCGACGCCTGGAGCGACGGGCTCGAAACGTTCATAGTTATAGCCAAGTCCACCTTTTAGAAAGAGATCGGGAATTCTTTCGGCACGCGCGCGCGCAAGCACAGCGCGGCTGCGTTCCACCCCTGCCTGCGCCACCCGGACGTCGGGACTTTGACTAAGCAATGTGTCGAGCAACTGCGCTTCGGGGAGCGGCGCGAGATCTGCTTCCGGACTATCCGCTAGTCGCCCCGGCTCCAATTGTGGATTTCCTACCATCGCTGCCAAGGTTCGCCACGAACGTAGCCAATCATTTTGTGCCCGCAGAAAGTCGATCTCGGAACGCTCGGCCTCGATCTCGATCTCGATCTGATCCGGACGATCGGCTTGGCCCACGTTATAGAGTTCCTTAGTAATCTCCACAGCTTCGCGCGCCAATTGCGAGAGATCGTCACGCAACTCGACCAGTCTTTGCGCTCCGAGCGTTTCGTAATAAAGCACGCGAATCGAATTGATAACCCGAAGACGCTGGGCCTCAGCGAGGATGACGGCCTGGTCCTTTTCGCGCTCAAATACTCGCCGCGCTTTACTCAGCTTCCCGCCCAGGGGAATGGTCTGCTCTACGAATACTCCGTGCTCCATCGTTTCACCCGGTGAGCGGAAGGCAAATTCCTCGAGGAAGTAACCGGCTATTGGATTGGGAAACATTCCGGCCTGGCGTCGGCGTCCTTCTGCGGCTTGAATAGAAGCTTCAGCTTGAGCGAGCGTCGGATTTCGTTGCATTGCCATCGCTTCCAGTTCTTCCAGCCTTAGAATCGGTACCGCCGGGATGACTTCACGACGCGGTCGCTGTATTTCCTGCGGTTGTGATGGCATTTGCATACCCGGCGTCATCACATGCCCCTGACTCGGCGACGGCGACGTTGTCGGCATCTGCATGCCCGGCGCCATCACATGCGGTGCGGGTGATGGCGATGCTGTCGGTATCTGCATGCCCGGCGTCATTACATGCGGACTGGGTGAAGGCGAAGGTCTGGGCGTGGTTGCTCTCCTCATTGGCGTTCGTCTGGGACGAGGAGCTGCTCTCCTCTTCTTGGGCGCAGCCTTCGGCTTCGGTTTCGCCGCGGGCTTGGGCATCACGTGTCCCTCGTGTTGCGGCAACACGCTAATCGTGACCGCAAACATCAAGGCGAGTGCACTCAATGTTCGCAGCGCAATATGGAAATTACTAAGCCGGTTCATGGTTCCCCCTCAATTGGTTCGCCACAGCGAACGCTGACGATAGTTCTAAACAAATTGATGAATGAATAGGAGACAACACAGGCTGACGCCCGCGTCGCGATCACGAATGTGATTGTCGGTAGGTACTAAATGCGGAAGATGTTAATGAGGATGTGCCTGGGAGTTGGATCGCCTGGCGGACCATGCGCTCTTGAAGTTAAGACCGCCACGGGAGACGCTGCAGCTGGGGCAACTCTGGAAACTTGGAGGGGAATGTTCAGATCGACCGAACGCTTGGCTGCTTCTGCCTGTCTCAGCGAAGCGGTGTTCGGACTCTTACGCGAATGAACTGCGCAGTGTGAGCATGGACTGATCGGTTGGCCTAGACTGGCAACGTCCGCATCCAGCTGAGACGCCGGCTCTTGCTCCATCTCCATATGGCTCGTGTGTCCCATGTCTTCATGTGACATTGCGGGTTCAGCAAGTTTCGTCTCACACGAAGCCATTTCCGACTGGAGATGCGGGCAGAGTGCGGCGATCAGGAAGGTTCCTCCCTGACTAAAGAGCAATGCGATCCCGAGGACGGTGTTTGCTATGAACCGCTTATGCATTGTCGGATGCTCTGGAACTGCTCAACGCTACTTTTAGGGGAGGCTCAATATAGCACGTTCGCGATTCGCTGCCCAAGCAACTGAACCAACCGTACTGTCTTAACACCAACCAACCGCTCATTTATAAAGTCCAATATCTGCTGTCGCTGTGCGCACGCGCGAAGGTTTGCCGAATTCTGTCCAGGCAAAATGCACCTCATTGCCAAGTCGCGCCATTCGTGGAAAGCCACTCGAACGCGAGATGTCAGTTTTGGCGATGATCGCCGCAGGACCAAGAGTCCCGTCTGCTCGCACGCGCCGCACTTTGATGGCCCCACCTTCTGCATTCCCGGACAACCAGCACACCAGCGCAGAGCCGTCTTGAAGCAGTAAAGCATCAACGCGTCCCACCGTTTCACCGTCGTCCACCTGTATTGGATCACCGAACGTGGCGCCGGCGTCTTGGGAAAAGGCTACCTTCACCCGTGGTGTATCGGCGGCGCTCGTGAACCACCCGACAACTACTCGCCGGCCGTCCGCGTTGACAGATGGGCCATTGACGGGACAGCCATTGATCTCCCAATTGTCCCCGTGCACGGGTTGAGGCGAGCCCCAACCGCCGTTGATTTGTCTGACGAAATGAATATCCCGGACTTCTGACTCAGAGCGGTCCCTGTAGACTGCGATGGGTCCCTCGTCTGTAAGTGCTGCAGAAGTCTGGCAACACTCGCAAACACGTTCATCAAGTTGAGCCTCATCGCTGAGCTTACCGTCCGCATCTATCGCCGCGTATCGAAGCGTCATGCTCTCCGAAGCGGGCGCATGCTCATCGCCCTCTTTCATATTCTTCATGTTTCTACCGTCAAGCCATACCGCACCAAGGCGACCGTCTGGCAGCGGAATCAGCGAAACAAAACCGTGCTCAGTTTGGGTGTTGTCACGATGAGGAACAATTGGTCTACTCCAGCTCTTCCCACCATCGTTTGATCGCGAAATATTCACGTTATACGCGTAAGTGCCTGTGCCGCTTTTCACCAACCAGTGCGCGGCCAGCGAACCGTCCCGTAGAGCGACGACGGAAGGAAAGTCAGCCCAGTTAACAAACCAGTTCTCTCCCTCCGCAACAGTGCGCCCTTCACCCCATCCCATTTCGTTTCGCGTCGCGGTTCGTAACGCGTACCTTTTCTCGCCAATCTTTTCCACCCAGCTCAAGATGATGCGACTATCGTGTGTTGCGTTCAGTTCTGGTTCGCGGCTGTCCCCATCAGTGGGAGACTCGCTTGCACGGATTACTAGTTCCTGATCTGAAACTTGAGATGATTTCGAAGCGTTCGGAGCAGGTGGAGAATCAGAAGAGCTTTGGTTACAGCCAAACAAGAGAAGCCCAAGGATAACGAGCAATCCATTTCGACCTTTACACCAGACTCGCATATTTGGAACCGGTTTCCCTTTTGTGGATTGAATTCTAATCATGAACTTAATATCACGGCCCCGCAGGATATTACAAAACCGGCACCTGCTTAACATGACAAAAAGAAACGAGCCCTCCTGGGCTCGCTCTTTCGATCTTCTGATCACTGAATTAATTGTCCTTACCAGCGTTGATGAAGAGTGAGCTGCTACGGGAATCAGTGGAGTGGGAAAAGAGTACCCCTCCGAGCGATACTACGAACCAAACTTTCCAATGTTTAAGGCTGATGAATGCGCGGAGTTTAGATCGGTGTGTGAAGAGATGGCCGAGCATGTGGTAAGCCTATTTGAAAGAAAACGATCCAAAATCGAGTGAGCTTTCAGGAGAACAGGCCTTCCTGATCAAGGGTTGGGAAGTTGCGGATATCACGCAGTGTCTATACGCAAACATGCAGCGGACCGCACGCACTCTTCTCGAACTACGAGGAGTCCTCACGCCGCGCCAGAAACACAACTAATGGCGCGGAATGGATCTTCTGGGCAGAGGAGCCTTAGACTGACGCAGACTAGTAGTGTCCAGAGACCTTCGCGACCTCTGAAACTGGGGAGTGCTCCTACCGCTGGTGTGAGCGGGCTCGATCCTTTAATATGCCAATGTTACAGGAGATTACGGCTAAGCGCTTGGTCCAAATATCCTCGTAACTTATTGATTCTAAAGGACTTGTCGCCCGCTTGGCTCAGCAGTTGGGCGCTCCTGTCTAAACTTTATGTCTAATAGACTTACGGTCACGGCCAAAATGCGATGGCCTAATTTTGGACACCTCACTTAGAGACTTTAGTTTTCGGTCACCAAGAATTCTCGAACATTTTCCCGACCCTTCCCGTTCTTTGCGGTTCGTTACAGGTTGTATGCTGTCAATTCTGGACACAAATTGGCCACATGAAAAAGGCTTTTCGAACCTTGGCAAAATAACAAGAGAGAAGATTTTTCATGCTAGTAACCCTGTTATCAGCGTCCCAGTTATCGACCTCCCATCACTTGTCAGGTCTGCGTCGGCAAGTACTTCGATCTGGTCTACAGAGGCTTTACTGTGACGGCTTGCGCGTTTGAGGAATAGCACGTTGAGATAGCCGCAATACATCATCACTGGTCAGTGCTCTCATAAACTCAACGAGTTCATTTATCTGTTCGTCACTTAGATGCAGTGGCTGCATGCGCTCGTCCAGTTTTGGATTGGCATTACCCCCGCGGTTATAGAAACGCACCACATCGATCAGTGTTTTCTCCGAGCCGTCGTGCATATAGGGCGTGGTCAGCTCAACATCGCGCAGCGTCGGCGTTTTAAAAGCCCCCAAGTCTTTCGGCTCTTTCGTCACCAGATAACGCCCGAGCTCCGCGAAGCCTTCAGTGTGGGCCAGCAACGGAGCAGACTCTTCGACCTGCCGATCTGCCTTAGGTGGCTTACTGGTTAAGTTCTTAAGTTTATTGTCGGACCCCTCGCGCTTGCTGTTTGCAACCTGGCTTGCCCTTTGGCTCAGTTGCTCGAAGCTCATATTCTTCGCCACGATTCCAGTGTTGTGAAATTTGAAGTCGGTGAAGAATGGGGAAACTGAGCTGAACGAGTGGCAGGCGACGCACTTCGCCTTGCCCTTGAACAGTTCGAAGCCCCGTTTCTGAGCCGCTGTAATCGCGCTCCGGTCCCCAGCCATGAATCGGTCAAACGGTGAATTACCTGAAAGCTGGGTCCGCTCGAACGCAGCAATCGCCGTAACGATCGTCTCGATGTTGATTCGCTCGTTTTTGAAGACTCGTTGAAATCTTTGCCGGTATTCAGGAATGGCCGCTACCCGCTCGACCACGGCGTCGTAGTTTCCCATTCCCATCTCAAACTGATTGATTAGCGGTTGTTTCGCTTGCTCTTCGAGTGATCCGGCGCGCCCGTCCCAGAAGAGTCGCTCGCTGAACATCGCATTCAGAATCGTAGGCGCGTTCCGTGTCCCGGCCCGGTTCGAGACACCAATGGCGGCAGCGCGGTGATCGGTGAAAGCATTGGCCGGATCGTGGCAGGCCGCGCAACTTAGCGTACCGTCAGATGAAAGTCGCTTATCGAAAAAGAGCGCACGGCCGAGCGCCACTTTGGCCGGAGTGATCGGGTTATCTCTTGGGATTCGTTTGCGCCACAGCCTCTTGCCGATACCAACTGGTACGCTTTCCGATAAATCACTCCCACGTCCGCGGTTCCGCTGGAAGGCTGGAGTCAGGATAGTACACAGGAGAATCAACGCCGATATGTAAAAAACGATCCGACAGTTCTTTGCTGAGTGCGGGGCTTGAGCGAGCATCCTTGGACGGTGATTTTGGTTCTCCATTTGCTCCAGCCCTTTGAAGTCTTGCTGCGATCGCAACTGCCAGTGTTTAGTGCCTGTAAACCACCCACCACATGACTAGTCGCATGAACAGTAGTAACCAGCCTCCCAATCTAACTAACCAACCGGGACTGGGCTTCGTGACGGAGGGGATGTACTCTCCCAGCTCATCGCCGAACCATATACAAGCAAGCGGAAAGAGAACAGATAGAAACTTGTAATAGGACGCTGCCTAAGACACCTCGCCATGATGTAGGTTGAAGCGATAAGAAGCTAACCACAACACAAAGTATCGCGATTGCTAACGACAATCGCCGCTGGCATCTAATCTCCCAGACGCAGCCAAATCGGGAGTGGTCTTTGTGCCGATCTGGGTGAATGCGTCACACCTAATGGAAGCGAGCTTTAATACGTGCTTTGGATAGGTATACCCATGAAATGGCAGAAACAAGAATAAGCAACCCTATCCATCCATATACCCGAGCCAAACCGGAGTAACCGGCTAAGAACTGCATAGCTGTCAAGTAGAGCCCCACGAGCAGCGTAAGGATCACGAATACCAGCCACGCCTTCCTTGCCCACTCTTTACGGAAGAACAATCCGGCCCCAATAACTATCGAAGCCACGCCAAAGAGCAACTCGAAAAAGGTGAGGGCCAGTTGTGTCAGAAGTATAAAGAAGCTATACCGCCTGGAGGCGATGGCCATCAGTGTCGACACCCCTTGGCTTAGGTAAGACAGTCCGAACAGAAGCGCGAATAACGCAAACAGGCTTGTCAACAAAGGTGCTCCCACCCGATCTAAAGCGGTTCTTTCTTCAATGCCTTTTTCAGAAGCTTCCATTTTTCCTTTTGGTCTTGCTATTCGATTATGCGACTCTTCTTTTTTAGCGGCCTTCTTCTTAACATTCAGATTTTTGGATCCAGTCTGCCAATTTCTACCATATCGATCCCATACATGGTGTTGCGAGGTAGTTGCTCAATCGCGCCTTTCAAGGAAGCAGCTTCATAGGCCCGTACATACTCGTCAAGTAAAGCTCTTGATGAAAATAAACCCAATTCATTCAAGCGATCTCCCCACCCAGGAAAGCTGGAAGGCGATGTAAACAAACCTGCGCGAAGTAGAGAGAGATCGCCCAGTATCAAAACATCGTATCCAATCCAAGAGACTCTTGACGTGTCAAAATCAATTGCATCTTTAATCTCGGTAAGCTTCTCTGAACGAATTACAATAAGTTCGTTAGCAGCTTCCAGGCGGTTGCTATGCTTCAATAGGGCAAGAGCAGTATCTAAGTCTTTACACAATTTAATGCCAGTGAAGTCGTCGTTATTGTCTTCTTCAATTAGTTGCCGTGCTTGTGCGATGTTAGCAGGCAAAACGCCGGCGTATAGTTCCTCATCAATGTCAAACCAGGGCATGCGATCAATCCCACCATAATGAACTGTGCCTAGAACAGGAGGCTGTGCAGGATAAACACCTCGTCCGGCTTGATCTCTGTTCAAGTGCGGCAACCGCACAACCAAAAAACCGTTGACTCTGATGAGGTTCTGCATAGTCATGGTCGAGGTCCTAAACCTGGCTGGACAGGAATGTGCCCACCCCGCCCTGCTCCAGGAATGTGGAAATGGGGGCCGCCAGTCCAAGTCAACGGACACGCAACACAGCCGGGGTTGACTCTCGCTCCTGGATAATTTATTTCTTTCGCCCAATCAAGAATTGTGTTTGCATCATCAACCGACAGAGGTTTTCGTCCCCCAAGGGTAGTTTCATCGACAAGTTCTTTGAGAGCACGTTGATCGGGCTTCATCCCTTTCAGGGGATCAAGCTTAGTCGGATTACACTGGTTGTGAACAAGTATGCCGAGTGGAGAAACGTAGTAGGTGTGAGAGCCAACGACCTCGAAGTTATATACTGCAAAGGATCCTTCGCGTCGCTCTACCTTATCAACTTCGGCAACATTTCCACCCTTCGTCAATAGCTGAGTGCCTGGCCGCAATTGTCCGGCTGCTTTCCAACCTTTTCCAATTACCCAGAACGGGTGTTCTGGGGTCGCGCTGATGATGGTCTGACCAATCCGGATGTCTAATACTACCGGAGCATTGCGGACAAACGTGCTCGTAACTGTTTGCTGTTGTGCGCTCGCATGTTCGCCTTTTTCTGGATAAATTGAAATAACCACATCGCCAGATCGAACCTCTTCGATTGGCTTATCCCCACTGGCGGTCTTAACCTTGGTGCCAGCCACGAAACAGGCTCTTGTCAACGGCAAAGTGTCGAGGATGGGGCCTACAGGCTCCATCGCGGCGCCCGGTATCACCGTATCTCTTATGAACTTCTTTACTTCTCTAACGAAATCCTTTAGGGCATCGACAATGTCGTCACCATCCTTGTCGAATCCAAAGGGATCTCTGTAGCTGACCGGGTTATTGTCTACATAGGCAAATAGATTTATGCCCCCCAATAATCCAATCGGATCCTCACTGATGAATCTTTGCAGCGAAGGTGAGTAGTATCTGCCGCGATAGTAGTAAAGTCCGGTCGCATCGTTTTCCCGGCCGGTATATTGGGATGCATTATTGTTTGAGCTCCCGCTCACGGTTGTCCTGCCAAAGGATTCGTAGGTGTACTCTGTCTGGATGGCACCCGTGGCATCGGTCAATGCAAGTGTGCTACCAATTCCGTCAACCAGCGGACTCCAGGTTCCTGTCGTCTCCGTGCGAATGAAAACCTCGTCCAGTGCGCCCGCAAGGAGATTTGCGGTCGGCAAGCCTCCTGATTTCTCTTGCACGAGATTTGACCCATCGTAAAGGTAGGTGAACGTGCTCCCGTTGACGGTCTTGCTGATTCGTCTTCCGAGCGCGTCATATTGAAAACTCGCAGTCAAGCCGGGCCCGGCCATCGACACCAGTTGATCTCGCCCGTTCCACGAATATGTGTTCGTTCCGTCGCTGGTGAGGTTACCATTCAAATCATAAGTGAGATTTTGGCCTCCAAATGCGACTTGCTGGTTGGCGGCGTTATAAGTGGAGCTAGCGACAGCGAGCGGTAATCCGGTACGGGCGTAGCTGCCGCCGATTGTAGAGCGTCGACCGGCGCCATCATATGCGTAGGTGAGGTTACCCAGCACGGCGCCCCCTTTCCTGTAGGTGATACCAGTTACCTGCGATGCCGCGTTGTATTCGTACTCAGTAACGACGCCATTGGGAAGGGTCAGCGAGGTCCGGCGCCCGGCGTTGTCGTAAGCAATCGTCACGGTCACCGAACCCTGCGCCATTTGCGTCGGACGATTGGCGTTATCGTAGGTGTAGTTCACTGCGAGCTGACCCGCAACTGTCATACTTACTCGGCGACCAGCGGAGTCGTAGGTGTAGCTAACAGTGCCCTGCGGCGTTGTTATGCTGGTAAGTCGGTCGAGGTTGTCGTAAGCGAGTGTGCTTGTCCCGGAAACGGAGTCGACCACCTGGGTGATCCGATTGGCCCCATCGCGGGTGTAGCTGATTGTCGAGGTATCTGAATAAGTTACCTGAGTCAGTCGATTCAAAGCATCATAACTACGGAGCGTCAACTGCCCTTTACGATCAGTTCGCTGAGTGAGGTTGCCATTCAAATCGTATTGATAGGTCTCGTCATGCAACAAAGGATCTCGACGGCTGGTCGGACGGTCCATGTTGTTATAGACGTGGCTTATGACTCCGTTGCGTGCGTCAGTCACGCTCAGTAGATTGCCGTTCGCGTCGTACGCGAAGGCAGTCACACCCTGTAGCGGATCTCTATTCTGAATTGTCTGGTCTAGCTTGTTGTATTCGTCGCGGGCTTGTTGGCCCAGCGCATTGGTCACTGTTATCGGTCTGCCGAGCGCATCGAAAGCGCGCGTGACTGTTCGTCCCAATGGATCTGTTATCCCGACGAGATCGCCGGAATCATAACTAAACTGAACCGCATGTTGCAGCGCATCGGTTACACCCAAAGGCTGGCCTGCGGCGTTGTAAGTTAAAGTTGTCTGGTGATTAAGTGGGTCGTTTATGCTGGTCAGGTTTCCTCTGGGGTCGTATCCGAACGCCGTCGTGTGATTTAGAGGATCGGTCACGCTAGCGACTTCATTAAAACCCGGTTCATGGGTCATCGTGGTTGTCACAGCTTCGGAAGTTCCGGACAATCTCGTCACGCTTGCCAAATTCCCCATAGCGTCATAGGCAAAACTGGTTGTCCGACTTAAGGAATCAGTCACACTTGAGATTAGATTAGTGCCTGCTTGCCGACTATAGCTGCGCGTCTGTTGTTCCGGCGTTCCCAACGCTCGCGTCTCGGAGAGAGTGTAGCCATCGGCATTGAACGTCACCCGGTCTATATTGCCGCGCGGATCGGTGACATCGGCCCGAGTTACGTTGCCGTTTGTGTCGAGCGTATAGGCAATTTGGTAGGTGGAGTTGTCTGCTTGTGTTTGCTTGGTTACCCTGCCGGCGCTGTTGTACTCATTAGTAAGGTACACGTTGCTCCGAGCGTCTTTGAGTGTGAGCATCCGGTTTGCAGTGTCGTAGGTGTATTCCGTGACTCCGTCAGCCGGATCAGTCACTTTCCACAAACGCCCGCCAGCATCGTAAGTATAATTGACAGTTCGCCCGGTATTGTCCTTTGCTTGAGTGATACGATTACTAAAGTCATATGTGAACTGAATCCAGCGACCGTTGGGAGAAGTGATCTGTGTGATGTTCCCCAAGGTGCCGCTCGATCGTGTAATCGTGATCTGGTTTCCGAAACGGTCTCGTATGGATTGCAG
>JBOGOP010000202.1:0-10580 GCA_050747225.1 Pyrinomonadaceae bacterium | reverse complement strand
TCCGCTGCCGACGCCGTCTTCCAAAAGCGTCTGCTCAATCTATCGGAAAGTCTGCAAAAGTGACTGGTCATTTCCACAAGGGTTCTTGCAGTGAATTGACGCAAGGGAACCAAAGAAACCTCGGCTTGCGGAGAATTCCACAGCGTGTTGGCAGAGTGGCTGTGAAAGAATAGAATGGTGACCACGCTAATTTGTTTTTGACAGCAGACGTGAGATTCATGGCTCGAATTTCACTCGCTTGTGAACAGGGATCAATACAGTTCCAATTGTCTTTTCCTGGCTTTTCCACAAATCAACAGGGACCTACTACTACTGCTGGAAATTAATAACTGTTTTGTGTTAGGTAACAGTAGAAAGCAAAGAGGAAATTTATTATGGCTTCAAGTGAAAGCGCAAAGCGTAAGGAGTCGAGCATGCAATTCGTCGTCAGCAAACAAAACCTCCAGAAGGAACTTGGCTTCGTTCAGGGAGTGGTAGAAAAGAAAAACACTATCCCGGTTCTATCCAATATCCTTATCGAATCTGTCGGGGAGAACACGATTCGCTTCACTGGAACCGATCTGGATGTGACCATTCGCTGCGACATGGATGCCGAAGACATTTCCACTCCGGGTTCAATTTGTGTGCAAGCGAGGAAGTTGTTTGATATAGCCAGACTACTGCCTGATGCTCCAGTGACTTTTAAGAAGGAAGACAACGATTGGGTAACGGTAACCTGCGACAAGACACGCTTTAAGATGGTTGGCATCAAGAAAGAGGACTTTCCCGAAGTGCCGTCTTTCAAATCAGCGCCGACAAAGATCTCGGCCGGCGTTATCAAGGTGTTTGTTGACAGAACGATTTTCGCGATCACGCAGGAAGAGTCTCGTTACACGCTCTCTGGCGCAAAGTTCATACTGGACGATAAAGGCGCAAAGATGATCACAACAGATGGTCACCGCCTGGCCTACGTAGAGCGGAAGGGCGTTTCCCAAAATGGCGGCAACGACTCTATTGACACTCTAATTCCGCGAAAAACCTTAGCAGAATTAACAAAACTGACCGCTGGCTACGAAGGCGATATTAGTTTAGGGATGGACGGCAATCATATCTTTTTCGAGGTAGGCCCGAGACTGTTGATTTCACGGATGCTCTACGGGCAGTTTCCAAATTACGAGATGGTGATGCCGAAGGACACTGATAAGTCGATTCAGTTTGACGCCGCGTTGTTGAATTCAGCCATTCGGCGCGTGGCCTTGATGGCCGATGAACGCTCGCGCGCGATCCGTTTTCACCTTGAGCCGAACCAGTTAGTCATCAGTTCGCAGAACGCGGAAGAGGGTGAAGCGAACGAAGCAATTCAAACGGAGTACAACGGCGACGAGATAGACATCGGTTTCAATGCGCAGTATCTCCAGGACTTCCTTAACGTAATCGGCGACGGCACCGTTGCGTTTGAGTTCAAGGACGGAAACTCTCAAGCGCAACTGCGTCCTGCTGATGGCGGAGACTATGAGTATAAATATGTTGTAATGCCGATGCGTCTCTAGGCCGACACCTACTATGAAACACTATTTTCATTGAGCCGGATCCGTTCCCGTCCAGAAGAACCACGGCCTCAGGGGCTAGCTTTGTGAAATCCTCTTCCGCTGCCAACGGGGAAATGGGGAAAAGACCCAACACAATTAGCATTGCGATAGTTGTTGCGCGAATCATCGTGTCTACATCCGCCGAAAGTTTTTGTTCTTTGAGAAAATTGCATCACTTAAGAGGAAATCACGGCCGTGAAGATTCCATGGGAGTCCGACCGTGATTTCACGCGACGCCGGCGCTGTGTGTGGCCTTGGTGTTTGTCTAAGAACTGCGTCGTAAATAGCCTTCAGGAATAGTGACTTTTCGGTCAAATACATTTCTAGCTGAATCGATATCAGAGTATTTACCGGGTGAAAAGACTGCTCGGAGAAACCAGGGACGAATCAGTGGGTTTTCAAAACGCGAAACTGATATTCATTAAGGCTTTCGACTTGGCCGGACGGGCGAACACCGCTGACCCGAACAAGGTAATCACCCGCTGCCAGGCGTCGGGCCGGAACGGCTATTGTCAGCAGACCCCTGTGTGTTGTAAGTCGATTCTGAGAGACCACCACCCGCCCTTCGTCTGTCTCTACAGTGACGTTGTAACTGGAAAAGCCATTAGCGTCGCTAGAGAGCCTCAATTGAACTTTTGTGGTACCGGTTCTCACAATTATTTCCGGTGCTTCTCCTGCGCTGCGTAAAGCACCCGGCGTGAGCAGTATGGAAGCGATAGACGAGCTAAGCGAACGGCCTGTAGCATTGGCTTCCTGTAATTGTTCGATCAGTTTCCTGTCTTCGGTCCGCTGGGTTCGCTCTGTCTGCAGCTCGGCGGCGAGTTGCTCCGCTTTCGTCTGTAGTTCGGTCGTTTGCTGCTGCCGCGCTTTGCTTTCCTGAGCCGATGCCGCTCGTTCAGAGGCAATTCGATTGGACTCATTGCGCAGATTACGCCAGGCCAGGAACAGGGGAACACCGCCCGCTGCAACGATCAGGCTGGCGGCAACAGCGGCGGCAAAAACCGGCTGAGCAAATAAAATTTTCCACCACTTAGGTTCCGGTTCCGGGCGAGGCTCAACTTCGATTGCGGACTCAGCGATCTTGCCTTTCAGTGCGTCAGCGAATCTGACTCGCTTCGTCAGCGCCGGCGATATCTGAAGTCTGGCTTCGAATTGCTTGCGATTCTCCGCGGAAAGTTCCTCTCGAACATAGGCATCGATCAGGTCGGTTTCGACCGCCTCCAGTTCCTCGAGCTTTGCGTCGTCTCCAAAAAGAGCTTCGTCTATGCGATCCACGTCGGGAGAAGCAAGTGTGCCCAAAACGTATCGCATTTCGTTTGTTTCTCTTTTTGAGTTCGGCACGCGTCTGCCCCCTACTTAAGAGTGCGGTAAATCCGCTTTCATTTCGGTCTCAGGCAAGCCGGGGCCAGGCAATCTTCAACACATGTTTCCAGCAAGCTTCGCAGCCGGTAGGCCCGAATTCTTAGCGCATTCATCGGTTTACCCAGGTTTTCCGCAAGCTGCTTGCGACGGTCAATCTTATTTCTTTCCTCGTAAGAGTAGTACTTCAGAATCAGTGTTCGACTTTCAATCGGCAGCTTGTCGAGGCAGTCATCCAGACACTTCAAACGCCGCTCCTTTTCGAGATCCTCGCCCGGATCGGGGGCAGGTGGTTCCGGCGGGTCATCAGTGGAAGGAAAGCGACTAATAAGACGGTATTGTTCCTTGACGATGATTTTGGCGACACCACGAAAATAGCCAGTCGGATTTGAGATTTTCTCTCCCTCGTCTATCTTGCGGGCCACCCGATTTACCGCAAGATCGACAAGTTCGTCGGCGTTTGGAAAGGACTTCCACTCGAAAAAACGCTGCAGCCTCCTTTTCATGGCTAAGTATTTGGCTGCAGCTTCATCCGGGTCAGCGGAAAACAAAGCCAGAAGATTATCTAAGGCTTTTTTGGTTAGTTCCCATTGCGAATTGGTAGGTGACAAAGCGGTTGTACCCTACGGAACAGTCTGAGAGGTCGGGCGGATTATAGTCTAGTTGAGAGGGCTGCGCGTGTGTTTAGTTCCAATCACCCTGAATGAAAAAGCCCGCCCAATAGTACGGCGACTGCCAGCGTGGCTGCTGGGCGAGCTTCAATTGCGCAGCACGCAGAGCGGCGGACGGCTTGAGTTTGTTTATGAACATCTGACGATAAAACTCAGCCATCAACGCTGAAGTAGCGGCATCGTCAACCTTCCACAAGCTGGCGACTATGCTTTTGGCTCCGGCATACATAAAGCCCCTGGTTAATGCAATCAAACCTTCACCCTTGATTTGTTTGCCAATGCCAGTTTGACAGGCGCTAAGCACCACCAGGTCGGCTGACAGGTTGAGATTGTAAATATCGTAAAGACGAAGGTGTCCATCTTGTGGCTTTCCATTCGCGTCGATCATCGAAAGGGCGACTCCGGATAACTCCGGATGTTCCATGTCTAACACTCCATGAGTAGCGAAGTGCACGATCCGATATTCTGCCAACTCGGCGCCCAGCGCGGTTTCCCGACTGGCTTTGAAATCGAGCGCACTCATCGATTGGCCGGCCGGAGCGACTTGCATAATTGATCGCGCTTCCTGGCGTGAAAGCAGCAACCGGTGCAACTTTCCATCAAGCCCGACGTCTCGCCGGGCAGTGGCAAACGTTGTGTTTGGATTCAATGAAGCAAACGAATGTGATCCGGTCGAATCCGTTGGCGACTGTTTCTTCCTGGCAGTGGCGGGTAATTCCGGTGCAACTTTGTTTTGCCTTCGCGCCTGGGCCACGCGAACGTCTTCAGCGTCAAAAACCGGGTCGGCAAGCACCGCGACCGCTTTAGCAGCCGGCTTCCGATTCCCGATCTCACGCCGCTGCAGCGCCAGCACCGATGCCGAAGGCAACATGATGATCTCGTGGTCGTCAAGTAGATAGCGTCCACCCGAGGCAATAGCGTTAGGTGCAGTTGATTTCGCGTCTCTTGTCTTTTGCGCGCCGAGGTCGCGTGAGCTGGGCGAAACAGGGAGAGCGCCAAACGGAATCAGTTGTAGAGCTCCGTCAGCAACTATGACCAGACGCTTTTGGCCTAATTGCGCGGCGATAGGTTCAATCACTAGATTATTGAGTGCGGCGGCAGCTTCCGAAAAATCTTTTCCGGCTTGATTCAACCGTATTTGTCGTTCAGCGCTGGATTCTTTGTTCAATTCTTGATTGCGCGCTGTGAGGGCTTCGCTAAAACGCTGAGCGACTGGCTCAATTCGATTTCTCGAGGGCAATTCGAAGCCATAGATTGAGGTCGAAGAGACGACCCAAACATAGCTACGCTTGTCCCCCAGGGCGAACTCGACCAAGAGAGTGTCGGCGTCGAGTTGTCGTTGAATCCCCGAGAGAGTCAAAAGCCGAGGTTGCGTTAACTCCAAGAATTTGGGGTTGCCTGCCCGCATTTTGGCTCGAACGTTGTCTTGCTGTTTTATCAACTCAGAAATTTCTTCGGAGATGGATTTAGCTTCGCTTTCCTTGTGCTTAGTGCTCAGGAGAACAGTTTGGGAGTCGAATTTTGCTCGCAACCGCCTGTCGATCTCACGTTCGGAACGAACTAAATCGTTGTTTGCGTCAGCGGTCCACAATGCGCGTCCTTCCAACAGGGTATCCATAAGACTTCGAGCGCGAGACTTTTCACTCGCCGCAAGCGCCGCAGCGAGACTCTCTTGTGATCGAGGGCTCCGGGCGGACATCATCTTCAGATCGATATTCAGTTCGTAATAATTCTCATGACTGGCGAAATACAGCGTGCGTAGTTGATAGTTGGAGACATTCGTCCGCAGCGATTCCAGTATCTGTGTGGCTTGTTCGCTATCGCGCAAGGCCTGCTCCATATTATTTCGGTCGCGCTCGAGCAGGGCCATACTGTTCAAAGTAGCGGCCTCGCCGCGCAAATCAACAACGGCTCTCCACAGTGACAACGCAGACGCGTAGTGCTTTGCAGATGTCGCGGTATCACCAGTACCGGCCAACGTATCTCCCAGTTTGTGGTGGGTAAGAGCTTGTCCGCGGAGATCTTCGATCTGGAGCTGAATATCGAGTGCTTCTTGATACGCTTCGAGTGCTTCACTAAAGTTGCCTTGCCGGCTATGAGCTTCACCAAGCGCGGTAAGAACATAAGCACGTTTGGGCCGATTTTGTTTGAGAGTCCGTGCTTGCTGTAATGCGGAAACCGCATCATCGAGCTCCCCATTTACCAGGTGAATCTGAGCGAGTTGCCAGAGGATGCTCGATTCAGTGTCCGGTTCCGGTGCTTTGAGCGACTGAAGTAAGGCTTTGGCTTCATTGAGAAATCTTGTGGCCGTCGGGAAATCGCCAAGGGACGCGTAGAAATCCGCGCGGTTGTTTAGTATTGCCGCCCGCAGCGCTGCCGTTGTGTTCGGAACTTTAAGGGCGTCATCGTAGTACTGTGCAGCCTTGTCCCATTGCCCCAACTTTGCGTTGACAATGGCGACGCCGTTGAGCGCGTTGCCAAGGCGATCTGGGTTATCAAGCTGCTTTGAGTTAGCCAATTGCTGCCAGCCCTGCAACGCCTCAGTGTGGTATGCGAGCGCTTTGTAAGGATCACCAAGCCGGTCGTAAATGGTTCCTAAGGTATTCTTAAGAGTATTAACTCCAGACTGAAAATTTTCTGCTTCGCGCAGGGGAATTGCTCGCTCGACCAAATTGAGAGCGACACGCAAATCACCCACCTGACCATAAACTGACCCAAGGTTGTTTAATGCACTTGCCTGGCCACGCCGATCAGAGTGGTCCGCAAATATTTTCAACGACTCATTCAGGAATGAGATTGCTCTTTCGTTATTGCCCTGGATCCTTGCGTTCAGTCCCAGGTCGTTGAGGGCCGCTGCTCTAATTCTCCAATCGTCAGGACTCAGCGAGATATCAAGAATCTTTTTGTAGTTGGCATCGGAATCGACGAGATTTCTCATTAGGTAATAGATTTGGCCCAGTGAGTACCGGGTCAGCGCTTCCCAATGAGCGTCATGGACCGACTGCGAATGGGACAAGGCTTTTTGATAATGCTCGATCGCGTTGGAATACGCTCTCGCGTCACTTTCTTCAAGTGCTTTTGCAAACCATCGCTCAGCCTCGACCAACTTGATGTCCTCGGAATTCGAGGCTCTCAATTCCGCGACGCTTATCTCAACCGTTCCCTGATTGGCCCACGATTCAGTCGAGCGAACCTCGACACGGTAATCACCTGAGAGCGCCGCAATCTCTGAAACAAAGATTGGTCCAGTTCCGCCGCTCGGATTGTTGGTAGTTACTAATTGCTTGCCGGCAGGATCGAAGAGCGTGACCTGTAGGATGATGTGAGTCGGTCGCACCGCGACATGGATGTACTGGCCTACGCTGGCAGCGAACTGAAACAGGTCTTTTTCGCCGCCTTTGATTTGGCGCGTCGTTGGCTGACCAGGCGAGAGGGTCGTGACTTCTTGTGCGGAAGCCACACCTGGATGCGCTTTCCCTGGAGCACCGGGGTGGGCCTGCGCTACAGAAGTTGAGAATAGTGCTGGGGACGCCAGAACGAGAAGAGCACACGCTGACCATTTGACGCGGAAACACACAAGCCACTGTCGGCAGGAAGCTTCAGCGAGAATCATAATCGTGTACTATCAAATCTCGGCGTGTGTCGAGATTCAACGCTAAGGTTGAGTGGCAATCCAAATACCGTCATTCTGGCCAGTGATCGCGGCTGTGGTGGTTAATGAGTCCTCAGCTTCCAAAGCTAAAGCATTGTCTTGCAGTCTTCCACGAAAGCCGCCGATCACTTTATGAAGGTTCCCGGCTAACAACTTATGATCCATAAGCGAACCAGTATACGGACGGAACTTGACTACTCCAGCTACGGTCACCTTCTCGGCGAACCTGATTTCGAATCGTCCCCCGTCAGGTATTGAGCTGCCTGTAAGGTCGTTACCGCCATGTTTGCTAGAATTGTCCAACACATTTGTCGCTCCATGACTTAAATGAAAACTTCCGTCTGCGCTTACGACGGGACTTCCAGCAGGGAATGTAACTACGAAAACATTCCAATCACCATCCAAAAAGTGACTCATCTCATTGTCTCCTTATAGTGACGTATCAGGGGCTTTCAGACTTAAAATAAGGTTGTCGATAAAACGCGCAACCTCCCACAGGGGCATGAATCCACTACCTACATTTCGAAGCAGGCAGACCATACCTTTTTGCAAAAAAAGGATCACAAAGCCAGATTCGCTGGCAAAGACTCGTTCCCCAAATCCAGGGTTCTCTTTAGGCTTCACGGTTGGCAATTCGAACCGGCCCAGTTGATGTATAAGATTCTCATCTGCCGCTTCCGTTGTTGTAGATACCTGAATGTCCAGCCGTAGCACACGTTGGTTATCTGGTTCTCCACCGAGATCCCAATAAAGTTCAATCATTCCGTCCGGCACGTAGCGAGCGTCGAGTTGCGTCCATTTGTTAGTCGCCGACAGGCGACGCAACGCATCAAGTAACGACAATGTTCGGCGAACAATCTCCAAGTTGTCAGGCTCACTAGGCATCACACGTAATCCACCAATCTGCCTGAATAACAGTAGGAGAAAGCGGCAGTCATCACCCTTCACCACCAGCCGATCCCTATAACCGTGCTCCCCTGCGAAAGGTATGTTCGAAGCAAGGAGAGGTATGATGGGATCCTTTGGACCACCGTCGCTAGCATCCAGAGTCAGGCACGCGTCAGACACCTCATCCTGATCGGCTCCCGCCCAGGCGATGGCGTGGTAGTCGAACTGATCAAATTCGTCCCAGCCGCGTCCTATCTTTCGATGTCTTCGCAATGAAAACTGGGCTGCTACCGATGATTTGATTATGGATTGTGGAAAGCTGCAGCCCAATACATTTGCAAAAGTACAGACCATAGCAGCACAGTCTTCACAGTTGACATAATGATCTTGAACGTTGTCTGGAGAGGCCAATAAGTCCAGAAACTTTTGGCAATCAAATCGGTTCAAGGGTGGTTTGTCGGGTGTGAAATGAGGCCCACCGCCGTTCTCAACGTCGTAAGTAATAAAAACGGGTCCCAACTCATTGATCTTTTTCGTGATTTGGAAAGCTGCGCTCCTAAGATCTTGGGTTCCGGCGGCCCAATTGCAGGCCTTTTCTAGAACGCCAGTCCATGGCAACTGGGTATTTGAATTTTCAGAGTTCGGCTCCCACGGTCGTCCAGGTAAATCCAAAACGGTATAAATCCGATGGCTGGTGGTCGTAAGCGGCTGCCAGTTTGAACCATCAGGCGAAACCTGCCAATTCCACACAATATCATCGACGCGAACGCCTGACTGCTCGATAGTCACGTCTTTAAGGTCGAAAGACATGTAGTCAGTCTCTTTTTTCTGAAACTCTACCTGCTTTGCGCGAACTGAGCCTAACACGTTGGTTTGTAACAATAGCGCACTACCGTTTTTGAGCGGGTTCAATTTACCATCCACAGCTTGTATCCACAGTTTCCCTCCCGGACGATCACAAGAGAATTTCGCTTCGATGGTCAAGGTCTGATTATGAACTGCTTTGCGCGCGTAAGCTGCCGGTGAGTCTTCAGGGTTCTTGCTAATGCCTCGTTGCCACTCGGGGGGCGTCACTGCTTCAGTTTCATTCCTGCGAATGCTGAACGCATCGTGGGTGGCGGAATCGGCATCGTGGTTGAATTTGATTGCTTCGAGGATGACCTGCATAACCCACCTTATTCGAGAAGGCTTGCTGAGTGATCGGTATTAGAGAACGGGACCGAGACGAGAGATACTGCCCGAAGAGGTTCGAGGGCGAATCTATAGTCGCAAGCTAGTTAATAGTCAAGTGAATTTCTAACTCACCCTAACCACCTGGGCTAGCTGAGTACCCGGTTCCCTGATCGCTGCAAAACACAGTCTGTCTTTAGGTGTCCAGATAGATAAAAGCATTTCACCCTCACTGCCAACGCCAACCTATCAGTCTCAGCACTGAAATGTTTTCTTGCCAGCGGTCACAAGGAAATGACAGACCTCGGTTCAGCCATGCTGTTACTCGGCACAATTGGATAAAGCTAAGCGGAAGAGCATTGTCGGGTCGTGATTACGAATCAGTTCCAGCAAGGAAATGCTCAACGCTGATTTGACTAGTTTAGATTCAGGAAGAGGACACAAATCATGTACACCAAATTCACCTTGATCGCTACCACTTTTCTCCTTTTTGCTGTTGCCCCAATTGCGTCGGCTCAATGCCTAGTCGGTAACCTGAAGCCGGTTTCGGAGTTCGAGAAGACGGCGCTCGTCATCGACGTGCGTCCCGACCAGATCAATCAGTTCAAGGGAAAATCGGATTTCAAGAAAGAAGCCAAGATTGTTCTGGTCAACATGAATCCGTTTCTTTTCAGCTACTCACTCAAAGTGGACCAAACCGAAGTGCAAGATACCGGCTTTCTGAATTTTCTTAAGTTGCTCGGAAGTCCGGTGAGCGATCTAATCGGTTCGGTCAGCGCTTCCAGTCTTAGCGAGTCTAAAGAGGCCAACGAAGGCGGCAACATCGGATTGCTGATAAGGCGGACGGATACCGCGCCAACCGAGCCACATTCTTCATGTGATCAGGCTCAGGTTGAGGACGCAAAGAAGGCCATAGCGGAGCTGACCCTCGTTCGCAAGGCAGTACTCGATAAGTTGAACGGCCCGGATGGATCGTCTGGCGTTAAGGCGCTGATCACCTCCGACGCTGACAGCTACAAGATCGCACGAGCTAAGTTTCGAGACCAAAAGGACATCATTTTTGATTCGTCAGTAGAAGCCCGCGATCTCTGCAAGGCCGCAGACACGCTGCATTCCGATCTGACCGCAGCCACCTACCCAAAACTTGAAACGATGCGAAAAGCCTTGGCTGAGGTGAAGGAGTTTCAATCGATGGTTGAGGAGTTGAAGAGTAGTGCCCTGGAATACGAGACCGAATACCAAGGCTGCCCGGCGCGCGCCAACGGTTTGAGC
>JBOGOP010000201.1:0-10637 GCA_050747225.1 Pyrinomonadaceae bacterium | reverse complement strand
GGCGCCGTTAAAAATGAGTTGCGCACGCCCAGGCCAAACCAAAGTCGAGTACCTTCACCGTTCCCTCCGGCGTGACCATGATGTTGCCGGGCTTCAGGTCACGGTGAATCACACCCTTCTCATGCGCCGACTCCAACGCGTCTGCCACGTGAACCGCAATCTCAATCGCCTCATCAAGCGGAAGTGGTCCGCGCGAGATTCGCTCATCAAGGGAGTCACCTTCGATGTATTCCAGCCCGAGATATTGCTGACCGTTGGCTTCTTCGACGCCGTAGATCGCGCCAATGTTCGGATGATTCAGCGATGCGAGCACCTTCGCCTCTCGCTGGAAGCGTGCCAGCCGATTCGCATCACTCGACAGATGCTCGGGCAGCACCTTGATGGCTACCTGACGATCAAGCCTCGTGCGGTCGCCAGATACACGACCCCCATTCCGCCCTCGCCAATCTTCGAGCGGATTTCGTAGCGGCCGAGTTTTGTGCCCACCGGCAAACTCATTTTTTGAAGTTACTGATCAAAACGACGTCGCTGGCCGAGGTCCCACGATTAAGTGCCACTTGCTTTCCATCGCGAGAAATTTGGAAGCTGAAAATTAGATCCGATGGGAAGTTCGTCAATTGTTTTGGTGCGGAGCCGTCGATCGGTTGCGCCCAAAGATTCGTGACGCCGTTGCGCGTCACGCCATACACAATCGCGCGTCCATCAATGCTCCACTGCTTGTTGGTTGTGTCGCCGGTCGTAAATGTAAAGGTTTTGGTTGGCTGGCCACCCTCGCGCGGGAATATCGCCAGCTTGAACGCGCCGTTTGGCTGATCGAGATAACTGCACGCGATCTGCTTTCCGTCAGGCGAGATCGCCGGTCCTTCGGAAGCTTTATCCGTAAGCTGTACCGTCTGAGCGCCGTCGATCGAAAGCGTCCAGACGTTGCATTTGTTAAAGCACATCTGGAACGCGATCCACTGACTGTCAGGCGAGACGGTAACATCTAAAACCTCGTGGTCGTGAGTTAATTCGCGCGCGTCCGAACCGTCGAGATTCATGCGCCAAACGCGTGGCGCGCCGCTACGGTCAGACACGAACACAACGTAACGGCCGTCGGGCGTAACCGCAGGGTCTCTGTTTGTGCGGGTGTCGGCGGTGAGTTGTTTGCGATCGCCGTTTGCCGGATCGACGAGATAAAGATCGCCGCCAGCGGCCGTCTTGTACGGGTAGATTATCTTTCCGTCAGGTGTCCACGTGGGTTTGCCGACCAGGTTTCGACCCTTGGTGACTTGTGTTGCACGCGCCGCATCGAATTCGGGCATGACCCAGATGTTGTTCGAGACTTCCCTCTGTACGGCGGCAATTACATTCCCATCTTTGGTCAAACTGATCAGCTGATACGAATTCAAATCGTTTGTCAGCCGCGTCGCTTCACCTGAAGGATAAGAGATACGCCACACGACGAAACCTTCCCCGGAAGTCTCCTGGGCTGTGGCTAAAATCGTGCGGTCGTCGAACCAGATCGCTTGCATCACTGTACTCCATTTACGCGTAGCCAAGGGCTTGACTTCGCCGGTAGCGACAGAAACCGTCCCAAGGCTCATCCAGGTTTCCTTTGAATTCGCAATTGGGGTCGCGATGGTCTTTCCGTCAGGCGACCACGAAACGGAACTGAACTCGCTTTTGTAGAAATATTCGTCTCCATGACGCATCGCCAATTGACGCTGACTTGTGCCGTCGGCATTCGCAATCATGAGGCGATCCTCGTCTTCGTAGTAATAAAAGTAAGCCATCTGTTTGCCGTCAGGAGAAAAAATTGGCGAGCTGTTGATACCGCTGAAAAGTTTGCGCGGCGTGCCGCCCAGCACCGGCACCTGATAGAGGGTTCCCGTGACGTCGTTTCCCTGCCGAACCGCGTAGTAAACGTAGTTGCCGTCAGGCGAGAAGGCCGCGCCGACATAACGAACGTTGCCGGGCGGAACGATCTGAGTGTTGCTGTTTGCGACTGCGACTTGCCGCAGCCAGAGACTCTTTAACTCGCCATCGTCCTGGACGTGCACTAGCCATTTGCCGTCAGGCGAAATTACGGCGCCGGTCGCATTGCCGACATTCGTGAGCCGCGTGTAGGTTGCCGACTCAAGCGAGATTGCGTTCGTCGATCGGCCGCCGAGTAATTTGTAAGCCGCGATGCTGACTGCCACGAGTAGAACGACCGCAGCTGCGATCGCGACTGCCGCGCCGGTCTTATGGGTTTTGATCTGATTGACGACGTACTCGGCGCTGGAAACATTCGTTGGCGTTGGCGCGGCTTCGCCAGTGCGCGAACGCGCATGCTCAGGGGTTGTTATTGCGGACGGAAGACTTCGCTCACCAATCTGACTTGTGGCCGTTAATGCGCCACCACTCTCGGCCAGACGCTCAGGCGCGACAGACCGCTCGGCTTTGGCCTCAGTGTCAACGCGGAGCTTGAGCCGCTGCAACTTCTTCATTAACTCACGCGCGGTCTGCGTCCGCTCTTCCCGTTCTTTCGTGAGGGTTTCTGTGATGATCCATTCGAGCGCCTCCGGAACATTAGGTACGTAAGCCAGGAGCGGCAGCGGATCTTTCTCTAAAATCGCAACGATAATGTGACTGGGTGTTGCACCCTCGAACGGCACGCGACCGGTCACCATTTCGTAGAGCACGACGCCGACACTCCAGATGTCCGTGCGAGCATCGACCTCTTTCCCGCTCGCCTGTTCGGGCGACATGTAATTGGCCGTGCCCATCACGACACCCGGGCTAGTCTTCACGCGCGTGGCGAGTTGGCTATCAGAAATTTGTTCGGGCGTCGACGCGGTCTGCGTCACTTTAGCCAACCCAAAGTCGAGCACCTTCACCCGGCCGCGCGGCGTGATTATGATGTTCGAAGACTTGATGTCGCGATGCGTAATGCCTTTTGAGTGAGCTTCATCAAGCGCGTCGGTGATCTGAATTGCGATGTCGAGAGCTTCGGCAATCGGCAGCGGACGTCCGCCAATCTTTTTGTCCAGCGTCAAGCCTTCGACATATTCCATTGCGATGAAGTTGCCGCCGTCGGCTTCACCGATCTCATAAATATGCGCGATGTTTGGATGCGACAGTGCAGCCGCCGCACGCGCCTCTTGAAGGAACCTGTGCAGCCGTTGCTGATCGCGAGCAATTTCGGTGGGCAGCAGCTTGATGGCAATTTGCCGATCGAGTTGCGTGTCGTGCGCGAGATAGACCTCGCCCATTCCGCCCTCGCCAATCTTTGAGCGGATTTCGTAACGGCCAAGTTTTGTCCCGGCGGCGAGCGCCATTCTTCTAAAGTTTGCCTTTCCAGAAATCGAGCATCAGGCGGTACAGATGAAGTGTGGCGGCTTCATCGGTGATACCGTGTTTGCGCATTGGATACGCCATCATGTCGAACGTCTTGCCGGCGGTGACCAGCGCGTCAATGAATGCCATCTCGTTATACGGATGTACGTTGTCGTCATACGTTCCATAAACGATCAACAGATGGCCGTGCAGATTTTTCGCGCGCGGCACCACGGACGCGCTTGCGTAGCCTTCAGAATTTTCCTGCGGCGTTCGCATCGCTCCTTCAGTCCACTTTGTATCGTAATAACGCCAGTCCGTTACCGGCGCTACCGCGATGCCGGCTTTGAATTCCTGCGAACGCGTCAGCAAATTCAGAGTCATCCATCCGCCATAGCTCCAGCCCCACACGCCCACGCGCTGGGGATCGACCCATGACTGTTTCTTCAGCCAGCGCGCCGCAGCCACAAGATCAGGTGTCTCCGCTTCGCCCAGGCGCTTGACGATCGTGTTTTCCAACTGCTTGCTGATCGCGGTCGCTGATCGATTATCAACCTTCACAACTACATAGCCGGCGTCAACCAACACTTGGTTCCACAGAGTATCTCGCTGCCACGAGTTTGAAACTTGCGGCGCTGCGGGTCCGCCGTAAACAAACATGATCACCGGGAACTTGTGATTAGGTTGAAAAGTTTTTGGCTTTTGGATTTGCGCCGGCATTGAAAAACCGTCATCCGCGGGGATCGTGACTATTTCCGGAAACTGAACATCGTAGTGCGCAATTAACTGCGAGCGCGGAGAAGCTACGGTTTGCAGCGTCGAGCCGTCGCTGGCATGAAGTCGTAGCGCCGGCAGTGTGCGAATGTCCGAATACGTATCGAGAAAGTATCGCGAGTCGGGGGACATCGAAATGCGATGGGTGCCCGGTTCCTTCGAGATCCGGGTGAATCCTGATCCATCCGAGTGCACGCGATACAAATGCCTCTCGATTGATGACCGCTCGAGCGCCGTGAAGTAAATCCAATCGTTCTTCTCATCAACACCAACCAGCGCCTGATGGACCCAGAAGGCGATGCCGCCCGCGCTCGCTAACGCCCAGGGGCCCTTCGTCACCTGATTCTGAAGCGTGCCGTCAATTCGATAGCGATAGAGATGCATGTATCCATCGCGTTCTGAGGGCCAGAGGAAGCTCTTTCCGTCATTGAAGAAGTACAGATCGTCAGTCATGTTTACCCAGCCGGGATCTGTTTCCGTGAGAATGCGAGTGGTAGAGCCCGTCGTGCGGTCCGCGACGTAGAGATGTAGTTCCGTCTGCAAACGCGGCATCGTCTCAACACTCAACTCCCGGCCGCCAGGTAGCCACTTAGCGCGCACGATGTATTCAAACGGTTTGTCCGTTATTTGAATCCATCTCGTGCCTTCGCGATCGAGTTCGGCTATTCCCAGGCGCACACGTGGATTCGCGCGGCCCGCTCTCGCGTAGCGTTGTCGAATGACGCGCGGCGAGAAAGGGGCGATATCGGTGAAGTAAGCGAGGTCAACTTGTGAATCGTCGGACTGCAGGTACGCGATCGCCTCCGAGTCTGGCGCCCACCAGTATCCAATGTCGCGGCGGCCGAAGACTTCTTCCCAGTAAACCCATGAAAGCGTTCCGTTAAGCAACGTCTCCGAACCATCACGCGTGATCCGAGTCTCACGGTTCGTATCGAGATCTAAAAAGTACAGGTCGTTATCTCGGACATAGGCGACCCGCCGGCCATTCGGTGAGAAACTCGCTGATGTTTCTTCCCCCGCGGTAGATGTGAGGCGACGAAAACGCGCATCCGGAACTTCGAGAACAAAAACATCTCCTTTGAAAATATAAAGCGCCCGCTTGCCTGAGCCATCGAAAGCAATTGGCCACGGAAGCACGTCCGCATCAACGCCGGCCGCAGACTTCAGATCTGCCAGGGCTCGGGCCGAATCGACGATTGACTGTCGTTGCCCGTTCGCCGGGTTCAACTTTTCAAACGTTTGCTCGCGTGGGAGTCGGCGATTGTCGAGTAGGATCAGCGTGCCATCGTCAAGCCATGCAGTCGCCGGAACGCTCGCGATCGAGCGACCTTCCGGACCAAAGATCCATTCGAGAGTTAGTTGTCGCTTGTCGGGCTGTGCGGGCGCGCTTCCTACACACCACGCGATCAGAAGGAAACCTAAAAACAGGAGCCGAGTGAAACGGAGAGACGAATCGTGATTAGACATCGCGACCTCATTGCTGTTTTCGTACTGCTTCAATTACTCACGGCTCAAGCCCCATGCGCCGCACGAGGTCGGCGTATCGCGGGTCTGAGCGCAGAGCTTCAAAACCGAACTGCCATGTGACTGCCGACAACGAGCCACTACGCTGTTGAAACGACTTCTCAAGCCACTCGAAGGTTCGATCTCTGTCGTCAAGGCCGGCATACACGTAAGCTACGTCCCGCTCGGTGGCCTCGCGCCTCGCGTATCTCGCTTCGAGTTCCTTCAGTATTGCGAGCGCCTCAGCGCGTTTTCCGGCGACAGCGTAGGCATTCCCGAGATCGCTCAACGAGTCGCTTGCCCTCCCGGTCAGCTCCGCCGCTTTCTGAAACCCCGCAATCGCTTCCTCATAGCGTCGCTGTCTGAGGTACGCTATTCCTAGTTGAGCTGGCCCTCCGGGAAAGCCAGGGTCTAGTTCTATTACCCTCTTACACTGCTCGACGGCTGGGTCGGCGTCGCCGCTCAGCAGGTATAAGTTTGCGACGTTTATGCCGATGATAGGAGAGAGAGGGTCAAGCTCCTGCGCCCGTTTGATCTCCTTCTGCGCTTCATCGAATCTTCGTTTGGTCATTAAATAGACGGAGAACCAGTGATGAGTCGTCGGGTAGTTCGGGTTGAGGCTGATGGCTCGGCGAAACTCCTGCTCGGCTTCCGCCCAACGCCACTGGTGAAGATATATGGAAGCGGAGGATGTATGCGCCTCAGCCAGCGTGTCGTCAAGTTGTAAAGCCCGGTCTGCTGCGGCCCTTGCCTTCGGCAATGTCTCGCTGGACGGAACACCGGCATACTCTTCCAGAAGGGTGTAACAATCAGCCAGCCCGACATAACCGAGGGCATAGTTCGGGTCACGCTCTATCGCCTGCTGGAACTGTTCTATCGCCTTTCTGATTCCATCCGCTGTCCGCTTGTTCCAGTAAAAACGTCCTCGCAAATAGAACTGATAGGCTTCAGGGTTGGCCGTGTCGCGCCTGACAAGTCGCTGCTGTTCCTCGCCCGAGAGTCTCAATCTCAGCTTTTCCGTAATCTCGCGCGAAATCTCCTGCTGCACCGCGAGCGCATCGGCCACCTTGCGGTTGTACTGCTCCCCCCAAAGCTGCTTGTTGTCGCGCACATCCACTAACTCGGCGCTGACCATCAGACTGTCGCCGCGTTGCAGCAGTCGGCCCGTCAAAACTGCACGCACGCCCAGCTCACCCCCTGCCTTCATCGGATCCGTATCTCTTCCCTTATAGCGAAAGACAGAACTGCGGGCGATCACTTTCAAGCTGGGAAGTCGCGTCAGGTTGTTGATAATGCTTTCAGTCAAACCATCAGCAAGATACTCGGTATCGGGATCGCCACTCTGGTTAACGAACGGCAAGACGGCTATCGAGTCAATGGCGACTTCGGTATTGCGCCCGCGCAGATAAGCAGCGAGGCCAAGACTCCCGAGTACCAGTGCGATCAGCACACTGACCGTCACGACCTTGTGGCGTTTGATTCCCGTGACGATGTACTCAGCGCTAGACACCGGCGCCGTTGACAGCGGGGCGTCTGAGACGCTTGCAGCACCGTTCGTCGTTGACGTAACACCCGAACCAACGGCGCTTGGCGGCACGGTCGTTTCCAGTTCGGCTGCGCCCTCAAGCTCACGCCGCACGTCGCGCAACTCGATGGCCGCGTCTCTGATTGACTGGTAGCGCTCATCCGGATCCTTGGCAAGACAACGGCGAACGATGCGCGTCAAGTCGGCAGGCGCTGCAGGGTTAACATCCTTTACCAAAGAGACTGGTGCATGAACTATCTTGTGCAATGTATCGATCGTCGATTCACTTTCAAACGCCCGTTGACCAGTAGCCACTTCATATAGCAGACAACCAAACGAGAAAATGTCCGAGCGATGATCTACGCCCCGGGCTTGCGCCTGCTCAGGCGACATGTAGCCAACCGTCCCCATGACCAGGCCGGGCGTTGACAGCGCCCTCTGCATGACGGCAGTGGGCGCTTCTTCCTGCGGCTCGACGCCCTGTCGCTTGGTTTGTTCCGAGAGCTTGGCCAAGCCAAAGTCGAGGATCTTCGCGTGGCCATCGCGAGTGATCATCACATTGTCGGGTTTTAGATCGCGATGAACTATCCCCGCGGCGTGAGCTTTTGCCAGACCTTCCGCCACCTGTTGCAGATAGCGCAACAGTTTTCTCAACTCGGCATGCTCGCGGTGAATCTTCTCGCGCAACGTCACGCCATCGATAAACTCCATTGCAATGAAGTTTGTGCCATCGTGCTCGCCGATTTCGTAGATGTGCGCGATGTTCGGGTGATTCAATGCCGCCGCCGCTTGCGCTTCCTGTTCGAACCGTCGCATGCGATCTTTGTTTGCGGCGACTTCACTCGGGAGAATCTTCAGCGCCACCTTGCGATGAAGCCTGACGTCTTCCGCCAGATACACCTCGCCCATTCCGCCTTCGCCGATCTTCGAGCGGATTTCGTAGCGACCTAGTTTTGTGCCGGCGGCAATAGTCATCATTTCACTTCACTGATTAGCACTGCGTCGCGGGTGTGGCTGCCGCGCGAAAAAGCAAGGGTGCGACCATCCTGCGAGTAAGCAAAGTTGTAGATCAGATCGGATTTGAAGTTGGTGATCTGTTTTGGCGCGTTGCCGTCGAGCGGCTGCCGCCAGAGATTCGAAACGCCGCTGAGCGTGTTGACGTAGACGAGCGCACGCCCATCTGGTGACCAATGAAATCCGTGATAAAAACTACTCTCGTAGAAAGTCGTTGCGGTTGACACCGGCAAGTCAAACGTCTTGACTGGCGCCCCGCCTTCAAACTCGATCACGGCGATCTTTGGGCGCTTCGTTTGTTCGTCTTCAAAAAAATAGGCGAGCGAATTGCCATCCGGAGAAACCTGCGGATAGCGCAGGTCTCCCTTGGGAATCAAGGTAACCGGACTTCCGCCGTCGATGGGAACCCTAAAAATTCCACCAAGAAAAAGGTTATAAACCAGCCAGCGTCCATCAGGCGAGATCGAGAACGTAGGCGCGCCTGTTCCCTCGGTCAACTGCTTTGGATTGCCGCCATCAATGTCCATCCGCCAAACTTGAAAGCCATTGCGACTAGAGGCAAGCCCGATGTATCGACCGTTGCGCGAAACTTCCGGCATGAAGTCATCGGCCGCGCCATCAGTCAACGGCTTCAATTCGCTGCCGTCAGCATTTACGATCCAGATGCTCGCGTTGCTCCTGGCGTCCGAGTCAAACACTAACTTTCCGTCGGGCGTCCATGCGAGACCGTAATGTCCTTCTTGTACATTTCGTCCCGAGGTTACGGCGCGGGCTCGGCCCGCATCTCCGTCGGGCGCTACCCAGATATTTGAAACTGGATCAGTCTGAACAGCCACGAGGGCTCGAGCATCCGCCGTGAGAGTTAGGCTGTAATAGTCATATGAATTCAGATCGTTGGTAATGCGGCGCGTTTCACCCTCCGGGTACGATGCTTGCCAAATTTGTAATGCCCCCAACCTTTGCTCGCGAGCGACAAAAGTCACGCCGCTACCATCGCTGAACCACGCCACGTTTCCGGTGTAGGGCCAACTTCGCAAGGTGAGAGGATTCAATTTTGGGTTAGCGAGTGATAAAACGGCGATCGTCATCGCCCAGGTACCGGGAGGCTGACTGGGGTCGCGGACTTTGCTGCCGTAGCCGATTGCCAACATCTTTCCGTCAGGAGACCACGCTGGACTGGCGCCGCTCAGCCAATCAGGTTCTGGCACCTTTGTGAGGCTGCGCTCACTGGTGCCATCAGCGTTCGCCACGAAAAGTTCATCCTCGGCACCGGTAATGTGATAGCGTCCGAATGCGATCTGCTTTCCGTCGGGAGAGATCGAGACGGGCTGTGAGACGCCCGCCAGAATCTTCTTCGATGTGCCTCCAAGCACAGGCACCTGATAGAGCGCGCCCTTCGGGTTCTGCTCGTCCACTCTGCTGTAATAAACGTAGCCACCATCGGGTGAAAACGCGCTGGCGTTCATCGCCAACGACTCGACGGGCGCGACGATCTGCACCCGGCTCCCAGTTCCCAGGTGTTTCGTCCAAAGCCTACGTTTCCCATTCTCCTCGATAGAGTAAGCGATGTATTTTCCATCGGGAGAGATAGTGACGCTGTCTACATTGCCTTCGCTGGTGACGCGCGTGATCTTCATGTTCTGAAAATGCGCAACGCTGGGTTTCGAGCCGCCGACGAAATGCCTAAGCGCGTAAATTAATCCAGCCCCAGCCAAAAGAACCACAACTAAGGCCGCGACCGCGCTTCTCTTGTGGCGACTAATGCCGGTGACTATGTACTCGGCGCTCGATTTAGAATGTGAAGCATTCGATTGCGTTACAGGGCTTGCCTCAACAGTCCCACCAACGACAGTCCCACCAACGGTGGTCACGGTGCGAGGAGGCGGCGGCACAGTGGTGTCAACGCCGGCTGCATCTTTCATTTCGTGGCGCAGCTCTTTTAACTCTATCGCAACGTCTTTGATTGTCTGGTAACGCTCTTCGGGATCTTTTGCCAGGCAACGACGAACGATTCTCTGCAAATCGTCTGGGGCTGCCGGGTTAAAGTTGGCCATCGGCGGCGCAGGCTCGCGGATGATCTTATTGAGGGTATCGATCAGGTCCGCGCCTTCAAATGCCTTATGCCGTGTGGCAGCCTCAAACACAATGCAGCCGAACGAGAAGATGTCCGAGCGCTGATCGATTTCTTTGGTTTTGCCCTGCGCCTGTTCGGGCGACATATAACCAACCGTGCCCATGATTGCGCCGGGCGTTGAATGCTGGGGCATCACTGCCGTCGCAACTTCACTGGAATCGCTCGTCGGCATCGGCTGCTGCTCGATCAGTTTCGCGAGACCAAAGTCGAGGATCTTCGCGTGGCCATCGCAGGTGATCATGATGTTGTCGGGTTTTAGATCGCGATGAACGATCCCCGCGGCGTGAGCTTTTGCCAGACCTTCCGCCACCTGTTGCAGATAGCGCAACAGTTTTCTCAACTCGGCATGCTCGCGGTGAATCTTCTCGCGCAACGTCACGCCATCGA
>JBOGOP010000200.1:0-10639 GCA_050747225.1 Pyrinomonadaceae bacterium | reverse complement strand
GGCGGCAGCGAGGAAGAGATGAAGTCTCTCAACGAGGCTTACAGCGTTCTGAAAAATAAGGAGACGCGGCATGAGTATGACGCGCAACGTGTGAGGCCCATTGTTAGATCAGTTCCCGTTACAGCGCCGACCGCGTCGGATGTCGGGCTGCTTGGTCACGGCTTAAGCGCCTTTTTCTGTTTACTCATTGGATTGTTTCTGCTACTTCTGGTTCGCTTTCAGTGGATGTGGTTCTTGTGGCCTTTGGCAATTCTTGCGGCGCTGGTAGTTGTGGCAGGAGTGATGATGGCTCGCAGCACCATGCGTGCGTTAAATGCATCACTGCCGGTTTCCAGCCCTTTTCGACGTTACACCGGCATAGAGGAAGCGATCTTTTGGAGTGTAGTTGTCGCCTGCGGTTATGGCGTCTACCTCTTGCTAACGGCGGTATGAGAAGCTGTAGATATGAAAATTGGCGGGCTCGATCTCTTGTTTCTGGAAGTTAATAGCATCGAGGAGTCGCTAGCCTTCTACAACGGCGTTCTTGGCTTTGATGTCAACAAGCATAGTCCGGATTCCGAGCCACCGATGGCTACGCTTCTGGCAGGAGACTTGAAGATCACGCTGGCACAGCATCTGGAGACGATGTTGAAGCGAGGTCGTGGTGTTAGTTTTTTTCTTGGTGTCGACGACGTAGATGAATATTACCAGCAGCTAAAAAACCGCGGCGCCGAGGTCTGGCCGCCCGCGGACGAAGGTTGGGGCGGCCGCTTCATCACCCTTCAAGATCCCGATAGATATCGATTGTTCTTCGTCGAGTGGTCGGAGCAGGATCGGCGACTGGAAGGGAAGACCAGCACGATTATCGATTAGGAGCGTTTCTATGGCAGGTCAGCACACTGAAAATCTGCTTCGCCGTTATAAAGGCAAGCTCGTCACTGTCAGGAGTATTTCGGGTAACGTCTACAAAGGTCAGGTGGAAGAAATAACCAACGATTACGTATTGCTTACTAACCGCCAGCCCGCAGACGAAGCCCAAACCTTTGTACTCTTCGCAGCGATCGAATCCATTGGGGTCGGCGAGTAGCGAATTAACAAAACCACAAGTCATTAACTCGCTTTACAAACTCACATCTGGTAAGCTCTGTTTCATCGGTAGCACGCGTTTGCGGCTATGCGGCGCGAATATCGCGCCGGGACAGGCTTATGCATTACGTCGAAAATCCTCCCAACCCGTGGCTCACACATTCTGTTGAGTGGCTGGGCGAGCCACCCGAAGCGAAGCTCGAAGTCTTCGAAGAGACTCAAACGAGGACCATAATTACACACAACAACAGCCCGGACGTTGGTTTCGATTACACGATCAACTGCTACCGTGGCTGCATTCACGGTTGCACCTATTGCTTTAGCCGGCCGACGCACGAGTATCTGGGATACGGCGCCGGGACGGATTTTGAGCGCAAGATTGTCGTCAAGGTTAACGCGCCGAAGCTCCTTCGCAACGAGCTGATGAAACCATCCTGGAAGGGCGACGAGATAGTCTTCTCGTTTACTTCGGATCCCTACATTCCACTCGAGGCGCATTACAAGCTGACCCGGCAGTGTCTGGAGATTTGTGCGGAGTTTCGACAACCGCTGGGAATTATTACCAAGTCGGCGCTGATCCGTAGAGACATCGACGTGCTGCAACAACTTTCCAGGGATGCTCAACTGGGGGTGTTCTTCACCATCCCTTTTACCGATCGCGAGGTCGCGCGGGCAGTTGAGCCTTATGCGCCTTTACCCGACGCCCGCTTTCATGCAATGGCAGACCTGGCTGCCGCTGGCATCACCGTCGGTATCGGAATAGCGCCCGTCATCCCGGGACTCAGTAGTGAACTGCCAATACTCCTCAAGCGCGCTAAAGAGGCAGGGGCGACACTAGCGTTCATCAACATGCTGAGATTACCCGGTAGTGTGGCGCCTTATTTTGAAGAGCGCTTGCGCGAAAAGCTGCCGACGAAGGCGAACCGCGTTATCAATCGCATTCTTGAGGCGCGTGGCGGCAAGATGAATTCAAGTAAGTTTGGCGAACGGATGCGAGGGCGGGGCGAGTACTGGGCGGCCACCGAGCGTTTGTTCAAAATCCATTGTGAACGATTGGGCTTCAACCGCACCAACAAACGCGTGCCGCAAGGCGACACCACATTTCGGCGGCCAACTGCACAGGCGAGCCTCTTCGGCAAGACCGGGAATTCAGTGACCGCGCGAGATTGACCCGGTAGCTACCGCTCGCGGTTCGGACTCAGCTTTAAGATTGCAGACAACCCGCCCATGTTTATCTATAATACTCGCGCAATCCCCTACAAACCCGAGCATATCCCCAGGAGGCTCAAACCATGATGCTCATCAGACACGTCATTCAAGATCGCGAGCCTTACTCGATGAACGCCTCGGCCACCGTTCAAGACGCTGCTGAGTTTATGGCGTCGCGAAACATCGGGGCCGTTTGTGTCGTCGATGACGCAGGCAAGCTTCTCGGAGTTTTTTCCGAACGAGATGTTTTGAGACGCGTAGTTGTACTGCGACGCGATCCTACGTCAGTTAAGGTGGGAGACGTTACCAGCGAATTGCGAGCGGTGATCAATTGCGATGAAACTCCGCATCAGGCCCTTGAAAGAATGGACGTGATCGGCACGCGTCATTTGCCTGTCGTGGATGGCGAGCGCTGGGTTGGCATGCTGTCAATGCGTGACTTAATGCGGGTTGAACTTGGTGAGCAAGGGGATGAGATCAAACTGCTGCACGAATACATACAACACTGAAACCGAACTCGGGGAACCAGAAAAGGGTGATGAACCGGGAAAACTTGCTTGAAGGAAAACACGGCCGTATTCGAGACGTCGCCGAAGGCCCAGACAGCTATCTCTATTTCTCAACTTCCAACAGGGACGACCGTGGTGATCCGGCTGCTGACGACGACCGCATCATTCGCCTGGTACCTCCTGCCTAAAGGCAGACCTGGACTTTCGACAGCGCTCCAAATCATTTTCCAGGCTTGAAATCCTCTTTGCATGCTCGCTCATACCTTTCGACCATGACGTCTTTGCGGCCGTGAAATCGCTTTGGATTTTGGCAGTTTCTTTCTTCGCCGCCGAAACATCGCTTTGTGCCTGCGTTTTATCTCGCACCGCGGCGGCAACTTGATTCTCGGCAACCAGCTTGTCCTGCTTCGCCTGATTCAGTTCCAAAGTGGCGTTGCTTAGTTGATTGTTGAGGTCCTTGATCGTTTTGATCTGATCCAGGTTGGATTGTTTGCGAAGTTCCTCGATCTCCAGTTGCAATACCGCATTCTTCTTGTCTGAGTCGGCACCCACTTTTTGTGCATCGTCCAGGGAAGTGAGCGCTGCTTCCGCACGGCTAGACTGGGAATAAGAGAATGCCAGGGCCACTACACCAAACAGCAGCAAGATAACTACGATGGTCGCCCTAAGCGCCCTCGACGCACTAGACAAACTGAATAGGTCAACGACTGAAGTGAGTATCGGGGCTAAGCCCGAGTCCCCCATCCCCGAAGAGACATCCTCCTTAATTTCGCCCTCCCAGGGACTGTGAGACTCAATGAGCTTATCCGCGAAGGTCCGGTAGCTTCGTCGCAGCGAAAACTTATCCCACGTTTTTTCGCTTAGCACGGCGATCTCCTCGCCATACGCATACTTGGGAATGTGCTGGATCTGCAGCTGATCAAAATACTGGTCGAGCGTAATGTTTTCTTTTCCGTAGACCTCTGCCAGGGCACGTTCAAACTCCGGCTGGTAACCATTCGTTTCCTTGTTTCCAAAGCGCCAGTCGTGCCTCAATTCCGGTTCGCTCATCTCAACGCGAGAAACGAGCGGGAAAACAACCAACGGGCGCAAGTCGGCCGACTCTTTTCGGTAGTCGGTGGCACGCCGGATAAGGTCAAGACCACCTTTCAGACTTTGGAGATTGGGAGTGAAGACGACGACCAACTTCTCCGGCAGCAACATTGTGCAGATGCCGCTGATGTCGGTGACGCCGGTGCGCGAATCGATCAGCACGTAGGCATAATCTTTGGCGAGCGTTTCGGCAAAAACGCGAATAAGATGAGGGGTCTTCGTGTAGAGGGCTTCCCAATTGAATTTATTTACGCGTTCGGAATACTCATTTGGATTTTGGCGACTAAACTTGCCTGACTTGAGCAGGTCGAGGCCGCTCAGCGTGGTAGGCAAAACATACTGTTTCAGATCTACTGCGGCGATGGCCTCGTGGGCCAGCTGTTCTTTGCTCAGAGTTTGATTCGACGTATCGCTGAGTGTCGACCCCTGACTTATGTGGTAGTCGGTTTTGTCATTGAACTCGTAAAAGAGATCTATCAGTCCAGGTTTCTCATCGTGGGAGGCATCTGAACGGCCGAGAGTTAGCCTGTTCACCGCCAACCTGTTGTGGAAGTAACGGTGAAGGCCGGGCGCTTCCAGATCCCAGTCAATCATGAGGACACCCTTGCCGCCAGAAATTGATTGGCGTTCGGCTAGAATGCAGGCAATGTTGGCCAATGCCATGCTTCGGCCCGTCCCACCTTTGTAAGAATAGAAAGTTATGATTTGACCACGAGAGTCGCTGTTCATTGGTTCACCTCGATCAGGAATCTTGTTCAGCTGGGCGCACTGGAAATTCCATCGGTACTTCCACAATCTTTCTGCCGATCACGGTTTCGACGAATGTCTTCGCATCCTCAGCGCTGGGCAGTTTATATTCTTCGCAGTTATGAGGAACCTGCTGTGTATCTTGTTCGAGTAAATCGCACTGGTCGAGAATGTACTCCGCGATCTCGCTAATCTCCTGGGCATACATCTCCTGGATCTTGTCGTCTGGTTTGTTGAGCAGCTTGCGGGTGAAATCCCAGTACTTCCGCTTTTCCTTGAGACTCACAGGGAACCTTTTTACGCCTCGCAGGATGACCGGGATGATCAGTCCTTTACCTTTGTCTTTGATAGTCTGCATGCGCAGCTCCTCCAGGTCCTGCATGGCTTTCAGCTCGCGGGCGCAGTAGGTATGTTCAGTGTCGAAATAGAGCGGTGTGTAAAAGAGGATCATACAAGCACTCTTACAAAGATCTGGACCGATTTCTTCATCAACGCGGTGACCTCCCTTGAGAAACTTGTCGGACCAGACTTTCTTGTAAGTTTGCGTCTTTATCTCTCTTTCCAGACCGGTAACGAAATCGTTTACAAACGGAACAAGGACATCGTCTTGTCCGTGGGGATAACTGACAAAACAGCAGTATTCGTATGACACTTGAACTTGCTCCTTTGGGATTAGGTTGAGTTGTTACATTCCGGAAACCGTAATGTGGTTGCGCACCGGCAAGGGTGTGCACCGTAAGGAACGGCTGTGCTGTGACAACCAATCAGCACGTCTGGAAACGGATCGGACAATATGCAAAAACCGAGAGTGAGTCAACATTTTATGGATACTAACGAGCGCCCCCGATTGGGCGACGTCAGCGCTTCGGCCCCAAAACTTGAAAGCGCCGTCGCTTACGTGTATGGTGCGCCTCCTCGCAGTTTGTTGATCTAACCGTTAATCGAAGTAGAGGAGAAGTGCTATGAGTAAACAAAAGGCCGCAAGCGATGGCGAGGAGATATCTGAACAGGAGTGGCAGGTTCGCGTCGATCTGGCTGCCGCCTATCGCCTCGTTGCCCACTATGGCTGGGATGATCTGATCTTCACACATTTGTCGGCGCGGGTTCCTGGGCCGGAACATCATTTCTTAATTAATCCCTACGGTATGATGTTTGAGGAAATAACTGCGTCGAGTTTGGTGAAGATCAATCTTCAGGGCGAGATTGTGGCGCCATCGCCTTACTTTGTTAATCCGGCAGGCTTCACCATTCACAGCGCCGTACATGCGGCGCGCGAAGATGCACTTTGTGTAATCCATCTACACACCAGTAACGGTATTGCAGTTTCCGCACAGAAGGATGGGCTGCTGCCGATTTCACAACAGGCCGTGCTTGCGTTGTCTTCGCTGGCTTATCACGACTACGAAGGATTGGCGCTCAACGAGGACGAAAGACCACGACTCGTCGCAGACCTGGGAAGCAAGGACAGCATGATCTTGAGGAGTCATGGTTTGTTAACAGTGGGGAAGACTCCGGCGGAAGCGTTTCTTTCGATGTACATCCTGGAGAGCGCGTGCCGGATTCAAATCCTGGCGCAGTCGGGAGGCGCAGATCTGCTTACCGTTCCAGAACCCATTCTTGAAAAAGTAGCTTCACAGATGGGCGCGGTGACGGTTGGCCAGGGAGCGCAACTAGCCTGGCCTGGGCTGCTACGCAAACTCGATCGGATCGATCCTTCCTACCGGGAATAAGCGAAAAGAGAGAAGAGAGAAGATAGAATTCAGGAGACAGAATTCAGGAGACTGAAGACTACAGAGAACCATGTCCGATGGGTTCTGTCTCCTGTGTTCTGAGTTCTGTATTCTGATTTACTGCTTCTGCGCTAATATCGCAGTCTTGCTCCAGCCAATAACTTGCAACGGCGGAAAGCGATACTCGTGAACCATCCGGAAGCGCTGCTCGGTCTGGCTTAGCACTTCCTTGCGTGGATGCTTCTTGAAGCGAAATAGGATCTCGAGGAAGGTTGTAGCAACTGAAGGACGGCAGGGAATATGCAGTAAGTGACCACCGGGTGTAATCACCCTTGAAAGTTCGGTCATCCCTTCGCCAAGCGGAACGTATTCCAGGGCGCCACTGGTAACTACCAGGTCAAGCGAGTTGTCAGCAAAGGGAAGTGACAAGAGGTTCCCTTCCGCAAAAGTGACGTCGCGCGTCCGGCCGGGGCTTTCGCCAACCGCCTTTCTGGCGGCGCTGATCGAAGTGGCGGATAGATCGAGGGCTGTAATGCTGACTGGAAAATGAAGCGAACGCAGTAGCGCAAGCGTCAGCAATCCGGTGCCACAGCCGGCATCTAGAATCTTTGCGCCTCGCGAGACCGGAAGCGGATGGTTAGCGAAATACTGATCGAGCGATCGACCGTAGCCATTGAGCTTGAACGTCAAGTCATAATAGGCGGCTATCTTGTCGTAGTATGACCCCGCCCGGGCTTCGGTCTTAGTTGCAGTCAGTACGTATTCCATTCAGTACTCCCGGCCTTTAGTCGGACTTGATCCGAAGAGGATCTGAAACAAAATGCGCGTCATTGTAGCCTCCTCCCTTGTTTACCACAATACGCAAACACACTTTGAGACCTCGGATGGCCCGGCAATGAAAATACGGGTTAGGCGCCATTGGCTGCCCACGAAGGTTGATTTGGTCATCAAAAAACCAATTCTCGCAGGTTCTCGTGCAAGATCTCATAAATTCGGCGTTCCTTCTACGGGTTAATAGGCAACTCTGAGCAAAATCTAACAGGAGGAGAGCACCGTGAAGAGAAAACTATTTCTTGGCTGCGGGGGGTTGGCGCTGATCGCCGTGAGTCTCTTCGTATTCTCAAACTCGCGAACGCGGGCCGCGACAACTGAATCCATCCCGGATTATTGGAATCCGGCGGATGTCGATAGAGGATTTGAGGTCCAGATATTGGTCGATGGACGGCCGCTGGAAGAATACAACGCCCGCGGAAAGAGCTACGTTGAGGCTCTTGCTGGGGCGGAATATGAGGTCAGAATTCGTAACCCTTTGCCCTATCGTGTAGCCGTGGCGCTGTCAGTTGACGGCCTTAACTCAATAGACGCGCGCCACACGACCGCCTGGAATGCCAGCAAATGGGTGATTGAACCTTATGGAACAATCAACATCTCGGGATGGCAGATGAGTTCCGAACGAGCGCGTCGTTTTTATTTTACTTCCGAGCGAGATTCCTACGGCGCGAAACTCGGGCAAACCTCCAACCTCGGAGTCGTTTCAGCAGTGTTCTTCCGGGAGCGAAGGCCTTACCCAGCGCCTATTGCACCTCCTCCCCGCCCATACCCAATCAATAAAGAAGATGGACGTCGCAGGAGTGGGGAGGCGCCGACAGCAGGGAGCACCGCTGAATCTTCAGTTGACGGGTCTGATGTTGCAAGAAACCGCCAGGATTCAGCCGCCCCGCGCAAAGGCACGGTTGTGCCGGAGCCCGACGACGAATATGCGGCCACTGGAATCGGGCGCTCGGTCCACAACGACGTACGTTGGGTGAATATGGAACTGGATTCGCGACCGGCGGCAGAAGTTGTAATTCGATATGAATACTCTCCCGCACTGGTGCGCTTGGGTGTTCTGCCACGCGCTTACCCGCGACCCGATCCCCTACGAAGACGTGAGGGTGCAAGAGGTTTCGAAGACAGACGATTCAGTCCGGAACCGTAAAGAGCAGAAGGCAGAAAGCAGTAGGCAGAAAGCAGGAACGGAAATTTCTACCTACTGCTTTTATGCCTTTTACTTCCTCAGCAAGTCGGCCGTATAGAGTTGCTTGTAGACGCGATAGTTGTTCATTACCTTTTGCACGTAAGCCTTGGTTTCGTCGAACCCGACTTCTGCAGTAAACACACCCGGATCTTTTTGTTTCGCCCGCCTCACCCAGCGCGCCACGTTGTCTTCACCGCCATTGTAGGAAGCGGCAACAGCCTCAAGCAGGTTTGGAAACATCGCCGAGAGCTCCAACAGATATTCGCTGCCAAGTCGGATTGAGGTTTCAGGTTGATAAAGCTGGCTCTCTTGCACGGCGTTCATTCCTGCGTTTGACGCGTATTTCTGGGCGGCGTCCATTGTTAGTTGCAACAGGCCGCGCGCGCCCGCGGGCGACTTGGCGAATGGCTTAAAGACACTTTCCTGGCGTATAAGCGCCAGTATGAAGCGTGGGTCGAGTTTTCTGGTCCTGGCTGAAGACAGAATTACCTGACGGTAAGGCGCCGGATAACGATCCGCTGCCAGCGCAGCCTGCGATGCATTCCGATCCGTGCGCTCTGCAAGCAGTGTGCGCTGTCTGCTGTCGGCCATGTTGATGAGTCGGTCTGTTGCAAGCCATCCGTAATACGAGTCGATTCCGCTTGGCACCGCCAGATAGGCTGCGAACGCTTCGTCCTCTCTACCGGAACGTTCCAAACTATAGGCCTTCAAGTAGGCAATCTCGGAGGGGCTTGTGGCAACAGCTCTCGAAAAGCTTCTTCTACTCAGTTCGTCCGCCGACGCGATGGCTCGCCGCCAATTGCTTTCAGCAATCTCCATCCGCAATTGTGCAAACAAAGCATTAGTTTCGGTTGCTGTCCCGGCAAATCTCTGCCGCGTCCGCGCAACCCAGGAGCTTGCGTCCTGCAAGCGTCCGGCTTCCCGCAAAGTGTCGATTGCATTTAGGTGCGCTGTTTCTATTCTTTCGCCGTCGGGAAACCGATTGATGTATTCGATGTAGCCGTCGGCTGCATCAGAAGTCTTGCCCATTCGCAGCAATGCCGCCGCGCTAAAGTTCAGGCCCTCGCGACCTTCTTTGGTTGAGGAGTAGTTGCGCGCGAGCCGGTTGTAGGCATTGTAAGCCTCAGAATAATACCTGGCCTGAAAGTAAGAACGGCCAATCCCAAAGAGCGCCTCGGCCACTCTTGGATCGTCAGGATAGTAATTAATCAGTGCCTGCCAATGTTCACGTGCCTCTTCAAAGGCGCGATTGACGTGATAGATGGAAGCGCGACGAAGATGTTCCTCGGGCGTCAGGCGCGTGATAGTTCCCTTGGCATTTCGTGCCTCGCGATCCTGAAGCCGCAGCGCCGCGAGGCTGGCGTCGCTGCCGGCCTGTTTGCTTACCTGCGGAACGGCACCGCCGCAAAGCAACCCGATAAGAACGAAGATTAATGATAGACGCGTTTTCAATTTCACTGACTAAAGCCTTCCCCTTCTCGTCGATCACTCAACTACCCACCAACTTCGATGATTTCGAAACTGGAAACGATTTCCGCTGCCGGCCTTAATGTCGCCGCGACGCTGCAATATTTCTGTTCCGAAAGCTCGATTGCCTGGGCAACCGAGCGCTTTGAAATGTTGCGACCGGTGATGATGTGATGCACTTCGATCCGTTGATAGCTTCGTGGATGCTCGGCGCGACGCTGCCCGCGCACCTCCACTCTATAGCCGGTGACGTCCTCGCGCTTTTTCTTAAGGATGGATACCACGTCCACTCCGGTACAAGATCCCAGTGCGACTAATAGGAGTTCCATTGGACTCGGGGCCGAATTACGTTCGCGGTCTGTATCAATCGCAACCACATGACCCGAAGGTGTCCATCCACTAAAGAGGTCGTCAGCCACTAATTCGACAACCGCTTTGGGATCCTCAGCGCTCATTCAAGGTGACCTCCATACACAGAATAGCACAGGGCAAATCTACAGAACGTTTGCAAATGCTTAAGTAAAACCGACGATTCGTTTTGACAGTTCATCTAATCACAACAATTCTGCGAGAAAAAAGTTTTTTAGTTTTGGCGTGGCACACTGCTTGATACATCATCAACTCTCCCAAGAAATGGTTTGTTTCGAATCTGTAACGGAACCTGTTTACGGGTGTGACCTGGATTTTAGGGGGTTCTTTTTTGTCCGGCTACACGTTTGAATTTGGAGGAAGGAAAAATGATTGTAATAAAGAAAAGTCTCGTGGCGTTGATTGCGATTGTTGTCTTAGCTGCAGGGGCCACG
>JBOGOP010000199.1:0-10697 GCA_050747225.1 Pyrinomonadaceae bacterium | reverse complement strand
GTTGAGACGGTCCTTGTACTGGGTCACCAACTCATTCATCGTCGGCTCAATCTTCTGGCACGCCGTGCACCAGTCTGCCCGAATGATCGCAACGGTAGGCTTCGAATGGTCGATCATCATCTTGTCGCCGGCCATTTTGTCGTCCTTCATCATGCTGTCCTGGGCCGCGACGTTCAGCGTCATGAAGGCCATGAGCGCCGTCAGCGCGCCGGCAATCAAAGCCATGCGCTTCATCTGTTGTTTCATAGTTGTCTCCATCCTTTTCAAGTTACGGTTTGCTGCGAAGTCCCCGAAGCCGCCTTGTCACCCATTGGCAAACTCAAATCCAGCCATCATTTACCGCGCACGAAAGATTCCGGATTCCGGGACTTCACATGATTGAATGCAATAGTTCGCGGTTCACCAGACTAATACCCGTTTGGTCTGCTTTTATTCCAGCTCTCGTGTTTTTTCGTTTTCTGCTCTTGACCGTGGCCTTGGCGGGAACGGCAATAACCCTCGGAGGAAACCGGGCGAAACTCCAGCGTGGCAAATCCCGGCAACAGGCAGTTTCGGCAACGCTGGCCGGAACATCATCGTCGGGCCGCGCTTCAACGTGCTTGACTTCTCAGTTAACAAGAACACAAGGCCGCAGCATTGCAACCTAGATCTTCATAGCCTTGGCAAAAGCGAGTTGAATCACTTCCTCGGGATCAATGTCTGAGGTTAAAACACAGGTCACTGCACCCTCCTGCCAGAAGGCGACAGTCATGCCTTTCACCCGGTAGATATAAAATTGGATTCCCTTGTTTTCGCGCCTGACTGCACCGGCGGGTAGTTTTGTTACCTGCCCAGGGTACATCTGACAGACCACAATTTTGTTACCTTTTCCACGGTACACGAAGAGAGCGCTTTGGCGATTGATGAGTTGATGGACTCGCCCGCCCACTAAACGGTAGTCCATCATTTCCAAGTCAAAGACTCGTGTTCTAAAGGGAATGCCCGCTTCGGAGAAAAACTCTTCCATCTCTCTGACATCTTCGGTCTCCAACATCAGGCGCAGTTTTTCACTTTTGTAATTTCGGTAAACCCGCGCTACCTGCGAGGGCAACGCCGGCTTCGCGACCAATTTCGGCTTGGTGAACGGCTTGGGTTTGGAGGGCAGCTTGGATTTGGAGGACAACAGTGGCTTCGAGGACAACGCCGGTGTTGAGGCTAACTCAGGCTTCGAGGTTGATTCCAATTTCGATGTTTCGGGCGTCGTGGATAACTTCGGCTGGGAAGCCAACTCTGGTGGCTTCCCCGATGGCACGCGGAGAATGAAGTAAGACAGCACGATGGCGATAGCCACACATAGAAGAAAACCGTAGGCTAGGATCGCTCTTGGCTGTGGCCACCAACTCCAGGGAAAGACTGTGCGGCGGCCGGACCTGAGGTCTTCAAGATTCAAAGCCGCCAAAATATTTTCTTCCACTTTCGCGGGCAGAGCTTCCGCTGCATACCGTTGCTGGGAAAATCGCTTGGTCCAACGCAAAGCTTTCAACTCTCTACGACACTCTTCGCACGATTGCAGATGCTTCTCCACCTCAAGGTGCGCCTCAAGGTCGAGCCGGTTATCCAATAGCTCCTGCATCTCCTCTTTAAAATGTCGATTCTCTATTCCCATTCTTACATCAGTGCGCTTCGAGCGTACCCCTTTTTCCCCGCATACTGCTGTAATTCCAGGAACAGCAGCTTGCGCGCTCGAAACAGACGGGAGCGCACAGTTCCCACCGCGCAATTCAAAATAGCGGCTGCCTCCTCGTAAGTCATCTCCTCCACATCCACCAGTAGAACCGTCAAACGGAAATTTTCGGGCAACTGGTTAAGCGCTCGATCTACTTCCGCTCCCATCTCTCCCGGATTCGGCGTCAAGTGCGAATCCCATTCCGCCGCTGCCAGGGAGCGATGGAATTTCTCCTCCAATTCTTCAATGGAAACAGATTTAGGCTCTCGCTGCTCCCTGCGATATCTGTTCACAAAGACGGAGTACATAATAGTAAACAGCCAGGCCTTGCAATTCGTTCCCGGAGTGAAATTGGAGAAAGTGCGGTAGGCACGCAGACAGGTTTCCTGGACCAGGTCACTGGCGTCCTCAGGACGATGGGTTAAACGCAGTGCCGTATTGTAAATGGATTTGGTGAAAGGCAGAGCTATCGCCTCAAATTGGTCCCTCTTATCTTCGGCACTGATGATGGACGAATCCGTCATGAGGAATTAATTGAATCTTCTAACGAGAGTCTCTCCACGACCCGCATTCCAAGTAAAAGTCCACATCCCAATCATTAAATGCCTTGACCGTTCATTTTTATTCCCAAGCGGGAACTTTCCGCGCCTCATTACTGTTGAACTGACTATACCGATGCTTTCGCTTTGATGCCTACCCGTCTGCTCTGTGGTCAAGCAACATCGCAAAAGTGGAGAAATGAACAATGACAAAAGGAGTTTAAGGAAATGACAAAGAGAACAAGAAGCATTGCACTGTTGGTTTGCCTGACAGCGTTGGCGACATTCGGCCTAGCGGCGCTCGCCCAGAACCTGACCTCGGCGCAGGGGCCCGGAGACCAGCAAGACGCCGGCCCGCTGGGAGCCTCCGCCTCGGGGCAAGGAAGGCGATTTGAGGTCACGATCACCAACCTCACCCGAGGTCAGCAATTCACGCCCATTCTCGTGGCGAGCCATCGGGAGGGAGTGAGCCTCTTCAAATTGGGAGAGCCGGTGAATTCGCAAATGGAGATCCTGGCCGAGGAAGGAAACACCGCCCCGCTCGCCGCCCTGCTTTCCTCGATGCCGCAGGTCAGAGACGTGGTCTCGGGCAGCGGTCTGACCGATCCTGGGAAATCAGTGACCTTGACCTTTGACGCTCCCGGCGACTTCGACCATTTCAGCGTCGCGGCCATGCTGATCCCGACCAACGACGCCTTTTTTGCGATCAATGGAGTTCAGTTGCCACGAGGCAACCGCCCACTCTCGCTCTTTTCTCCGGCCTACGACGCGGGCAGCGAAAGGAATGACGAGCTGTGCGCCTCCATTCCGGGGCCTTTCTTTATGGAATGCAATGGACCTGGCGGCGGCGCGATGCCCACGGGCGGCGAAGAAGGATTCGCGCACATTCACGCCGGGATTCACGGCATCGGGAATTTGATGCCTGCGCGCCGGGACTGGCGAAATCCCGTGGCGCGGATCATCGTTCGCCGCGTCAGATGAAAATTTGAATCAGCGCCGTGAGCGATAGCGACCGTAACCCCATCTCTCGCGGTTGACCTTCAAGGAAAGCCACAAACTTAAAGATTGAGACATTGCTGAATGGCCGGAGCGTTTTCCGCGCCTGATAGCCCAGTAGTGCGCCTGCGGTTGTCCCACTCGCGTGAGCGGCCCAACTATGATCGCGAAATGGCGCGCGCCTGATCGCGCCGCCTTAACCCATAACGAAGAAAAGGAGTAGAGAACATGACAAAGAGAACAAGAAGCGTTGCAACCTTGGTCTGCCTGCTATCGCTGGTAACCCTTGGCCTGCCAATGCCCACTCAAACCGTTTTGGCGCAGAGCGCCAGAGCCAACTCCGTGAGGACTCCGAGACCCCGGCGAGATACGCGGAGGTTCACTCGGCGCGGAGATATTCGCCGTTTGCCTCCGCTGCTCAAAGTGCGGCTGATAGAACTGGCGGCGCGACCAAATACTTTCGACCCGATCACGGCCTTCAGCGAAGCTGACGATCCGAGCCAACTCTTCCAGTTCTACTTGCTGGACACACTCAACTTTCAGCCCAACGTCTTCACCGCGACTATTCCGGGGATTAACGACGGAGTGATCCCGACGGCCGCCAACGCCGCCAATGGGGGCCTACCCACCATCGGCGCCGTTCGCGTCACCTTGGAACCAAAACCCGGTCTGCCAACCGATCCCAACGATCCGCGGGCGTTCATCGATATTTTCATGGATTTCTCTGGCCTGTTCGTCATCAACAATGAGTCCGGCTGGTATGAAGGATGGATGATCAGCGACATCCGAGTGCCGCGCGTCGCGCCGCCGCGCCCTGACGGCACGGCGCAGTTCGGGACGATTACGCAGGCTGACTTTCTCGCCATCGCCGCACGCGGAAGCGGTAACAACAGCGTGGTCGGTAACATCTTCACCGCGGACGGCAACACGCCGCGCCTCGGCAGCGTCACCGATATTTTTCCGATCCCGGAGCGCCAGCCCAACACCGTCCCACACCCGGTGAGCATGGGCGCCTTTAACGCGCAGCAGCAATCGGATGTTCACGCCTATTGGGAGTTCAATCGCTCGACTAATTGGATTTTCCCGCACTACGAGCTGCCGTTCACCGGCGGCGTGCCCGGAACCTTTGCCGCCGGACTCCAATACAACAACTACACACCCAATTTGCATTCCATTATCCCTGGGTCCGGGCCGGCAGGCGTGGTCAACGACAAATTGATCTACGGCGACGATCCGGACAACCCGCGCGACCCGGATCGAGGGCTGGTCAACGAGGAGGGGCCCGGCAATCCGGCGCATCTGGAGTTTCGCAACCGTTTCATTCCCAGTGGACTGGACCAGGAGGTGCTTTTCAACGCTTTCGTGCGGGTGGCATCCTTCCGCCCGGATGTGACGGATGTCGGGCAGCGTCTGTTTCTCTCCTACGCGCAAGAAATCGCGAGGGTGGATCAGAACGGTGATGGAGTCATTTCATTCGTGGAAGCCGACGTTGACGGCGTGTCTGATGGCTTGCCGAATACGCGGTTGTACCTCTCCCCGAGAGCATTCAATCGCTTCGCGGTCACACGGGAGATCGACGACGGTCTGCTGGCGCCGCGGTTCGCTCCCTTCCAACGTGCATACGTCCTGAGCGGCATGTTGTCGTTGGTAAACCCAAGCGTGCCGGCCTCGGTGCCGCGCGACGCGGATGACCGATAATATGGGTGAGACAGGATCGACAAGATTGGATGGGAAAGAGCAAGGGACTTAACAACCTTGAACCAATCGTTCTTCGGGCTTATTAAAGAAAAATCCACAACTCATAAGCCGACCTGAACGCTAAACCCACCCGTCAGCTTAATCGAGCTAACGGGTGGTTTCAGTTTGATAACGTTTCGACCGGTATCCATCGTACGCTTGCGGTTAAGACCAACAATCCCGACTGGGAATAAAATTAACGGTTGTCGGTATTCCTACAGCAACAGGCTCGGAAATGCTTTATGTGATATAGACTCGCTCGGGGTTGTCAGGGCCTGAGTGTCCACAAGAAACTAGAATCATATGCGGAGCAAAGTGAAGATGAAATCATTAGTTGCCATGCTAGTAGCAGTAGTCGCCTTATTTGCCTCCCTCTTTGCCGTCGATAGACTAACGACGGCAACGACTTCCCCGGCGCTTGAGGCGGAAGGTAAGCCGATGCCTGTAATCGTGGAGTTATTCACGTCCGAAGGGTGTTCGAGTTGCCCGCCTGCCGACGCGGTGCTTATTGAACTGGAAAAAACGCAGCCGGTTCCCGGCGCGGAAGTGATCGCGCTGGGCCAGCATGTGGACTACTGGAACCGTCTCGGGTGGGCCGACCCCTACTCCTCCGCCGGCTTCAGTGCACGCCAAGGCGAATACGCCCAAGCCTTCGGCAAGAATGGCGTCTATACGCCGCAGATGATTGTCGATGGCCGGACCGAATTCGTCGGCAGCAACATGAACAAAGCACGAGAAGCGATTTCCAAGGCAGCCCGCGCGCCGAAGGCGGCAGTGCAAGTCTCGCTGGCGCCGAATCCGGCCGGAAAGAAACCAGACGGAATTGCTCTTTTGGTTCGTGTGGAAAATATGCCTGCGGTTAGCCCTGGCGATACGGCAGAGGTCATGCTGGCGATTACCGAAAACGATCTGAATACTCAGGTCGCGCGTGGCGAGAACGCCGGGCGCAGTCTTCGCCACATTGCTGTCGTGAGGCAGCTCAAGGTCATTGGCACCGCTAATGCCGCGGAGGGCAGAGCCTTCACCGCTGAGCCCATTGTGACAATCGCCAATGGATGGAAGCGCGGCAATCTGCGAGCAGTGATCTTCGTGCAGGAGCGAGCGAGCCGCCGCGTGTTGGGCGCAAAGGCGATTGAACTGGCGGCAAAGTGAAACCAATTCCCTAGCAAGTTGCGAAAAATCCATACGCGGACAGTTTCTTTAAACCGAACCTTGGTGAGAAATCAAGATAAGGACACGATCCCCAAAATGTCACGAAATTTCGCGAAATTATTCAAACGAATTGAGTGGTTGTTTCGTGTGGGTTCGTGGATCGTGCGCTTGTCTTCATTCTTCAGCAGCCTGCTAAGCGAACCAAGCGCGCGAGTCTCGCGAGTCTTTAGTCTTTCAGCTTATGAAGTGTCGTCGGAAATAGTATGCATTCCAAATAGTAAAGGAAGCTCTGATCAAGTTTTTTTCGACGCATAGCGTCGACCTGAATTGCCGCTACGCGGCACTGTCACTTGATCAGAGCTTCCTAATGGTTAACGCGCTAATCGCGGAGGCACAGCATCATCGACAATCTCTCCAGTAAAAATACAACTACGCTCGCGGTGGCGGGCGGTAATCGTAAAGCCATTTACGCGGTGACGCTCCTGCTGGTGATCGTGGGAGCTCTGCTGGTTTACAAAGGAACTGCTGCGCTTGCCGTGATCGAGAGGGTACGAAATACCGGAGCGTTTCAACCACGCGTTAATGTCATTCCGGTGCCCGGCAGTTCTGCTCGGGTTAACGTTATCGCCCGCTCGATGAATTACTTCTTAGCGATCTGGCCCGCGTTACTGTTTGGCATTCTGATTAGTGGAGCTGTCCGCGTGCTTGTCCCGCCACGCTGGTTGGCTCGAGCTCTGGGGGCCGGTCAAATAAGATCACAGTTGGTTGCCGGACTTGCCGGGGCGCCACTAATGCTCTGCTCATGCTGCGCGGCTCCCGTCTTCTCCGGCGTCTACGAACGATCATCGCGCCTGGGGCCATCGCTGGCCGTCATGCTTGCGGCTCCGTCGCTGAATCCGGCTGCGCTCATACTGACGTTCATGCTGTTTGACCACCGCATTGCGACGACTCGTCTCGTGATGGCCGGCGTAGCTGTATTCCTGACGGGAATTCTGGTGGCGAGACTGTTCAGCTTCAGACCGATTGATTGTCCAACTAGCGAGGAAGAAAGCCCACGACCGGTGTTCACAGCATTCCTGCGCTCGTGCTTGCAGGTGGCCGTGCGAACAGTGCCATTGATAGCCGTAGGCGTGTTGATTTCCATGGCCATTGCGCTGTGGCTGCCGGTGGGCGTTCTTGCTTCGACCGGAGGACAGACAATGGCGATAGTCGCCGTTGCTTTGATTGCGGTCCCGCTGGCAATGCCTACGTTCTTTGAGATTCCGTTGGCTTTGATCTTGCTCGCGGCGGGCGCACCGGCTGGAGCCGCGGTTGCCATGCTCATTGCGGGCCCTGCCGTTAATCTGCCGTCGCTTTTTACGATCGCGCGCTCGACTAATTGGAAGGTAGCGGGCTCGGTTGCCTTTACTATATTCGTGCTAGCAGTCGCTGCAGGGCTCTTGGTAAGTCTCTTCTGACATTGAAGGAGCAGTTATGTCCAATCCATTTCATGATCTTTTCGAGTTTCTCCAAAAAAGCACGCTGCACGGCCGGCTTCCGATCTACGTCTTCATCGGTCTGGTGATCGCGAGTGTAATCATCGCGGTATTCAATTTGGTGCGCAACCCGGAACAGCGAACAAGCGCGAAGGTTTACACTTGGCTGGCGCGACTCTTTGTCGGTGGAATGTGGTACCAACAGATGCTCTGGAAGATGCCGCCGACTTTCACGGACAGCCCCGACGGCAGTGGCGGCTTGCGCTACTGGATGGGCGAGATGGGCAAGTATGCGTCGTTCAAGCCGCACGCCTCACTTGTTAACGATCTGATGCTGCCACACTTCAACCTTTTCGCGTTTCAGGTGTGGGCGGGCGAGACCTTTATCGCCGTCTCACTTATGTTGGACTTGTTCACACGGCTCGGCGGGCTGCTCGGCGCGTTAATGGCTATCAATCTGTGGCTCGGTCTTTATAACTGGCCGAATGAGTGGCCATGGACCTACTTCTTTTTGATCTTGCTCAACGGCTTCTTCCTTTTCCTTCGAGCCGGGCGCTCGCTCGGTGTTGACGCATTGTTCGCAACCGAGGCGACGCCTTCAACGGGACTCGTTAGGCGAGCGATTATCTGGATCAGCTAAGCTACTCTTTCATTCGTGCGCAACAGCCGGTCTCGCCATTGTTCCGCGCGTCCAACGCTTAATCGATGTCCTTCGCTAAACCAGGATTGTCGGAAGATGTGTATGGCTCGGCGTCAGGTTTTGCGCTTGGCCTCGGGCTGACCAACGAATGCAATCTTGCCTGCTCCTTCTGTTATCGCGATCCGAATCGGATTGATCGCCTGACGCTCGATGAAGTGCGCGCGATTGTCGATGGCTTGCCGGTGCGCTCGGTGAATCTCGGCACAGGCGAGAACGGGATGCATCCGGAATTCCTCGCGATCCTCGACTTTCTGCGTGCCCAGCCCGTCAAACTGACAATCACATCGAATGGTCACAGCATTGCCGTTCTGGACGACGAACACGTGCGCGCCTTTCACGATATCGAATTCTCTTTGGACTATGCCACTGAACGAGAGCAAGACGCGCAACGTGGCGCGGGCAACTGGAAGTTGATCCACGAGCAGGCAGAGCGCTGCCGCCGTCTGGGCGTGCCAGTAACGATCATCGCGGTGATGATGAAGCCGAACTATCTGAAGCTCGCCGAGGTGGCGCAAGTAGCGATGAAGTTCGACGCGCCGCTGCGCATAAACGTCTATCAATCGGTAAGGACCGACACCTATGCTTTGACTTACGATGAATACTGGGAAGGATTTCGTCGGCTTTTTGCCGCGACTAATGTGGTTTCGGTTGGCGAGCCGCTGGTGCGCGCGATGTTGGGCCTTTCGTCGCGGCAAGGCAAGTGTGGTTGCGGCGTTTCAACCATACGGGTGACACCACGGGGCACTACACAGCCTTGCGTGTACTGGCCGGGCATTGGTGAGCCTTTTTCGCAGCTGCTCGGAGTCGGCGAAGAGATTCTGAGCACACCACCGTTTGTCGCGGCGCGCACGCTACCGCAGGCTTGCGGGTCCTGCGAGTTTCGTGACACGTGTTGGGGCGGATGTGCCGGACGTCGCGCTCTGCAAAACGCTCTCGACCAGCCCGACTGCTACTGCCCAATCATCCGCGGCGACCGTCCGCGACTAGATTTTGAAATGGCGCCCGCTCGCGACCTGCCAAAGATAGGCAGCGCCTGCACAACGGTGGTGATTGCGCGCGACTGAGCTTCAGTTGACTAAGGGAATTTGGTGGCCGGAGATCGCCGGCGTCGGTTTCAGCCCTCCCGAACGGGAATAAAAGAGTCAGCGATTGGTATTGATTGATGGGAGCTAGGACTGAAGAGCGCATACGAGGGCTGGCCGGCTTGATGTTCAGGTCCGATCGAGAAGATATGCCGTTAGCCGAGTGGGCTTCATTCGAGGGCGAAGCCCTGCCCCACCAGTCCGACCTTTATCGCATTGCACGGTGGCTGCTGAAAGACCGCAATGAGGCCGAAGATCTGGTTCAAGAGACATTCGTGGCGGCGTTGGGATCGTTTCATCGATTTGAAAAGGGCACCAACTGTCGCGCCTGGCTAATCAAGATCATGTATCACCACCTGGGCAAGCGGCGACGCAGCGAAGGCCGGCTCCGTCTCGTCAGCGATACCGAGGAGCAGATAGCTGAGACAACGGCGTTCGTGGCGTCGACTCCCCAGAACATTACTGAGCAAGAGGTATTGGAAGCGCTCAAACGCCTGCCAATGCAGTTTCAGGAAGTAGTAATCCTCTCAGATGTGGAAGACATGACTTACAAAGAGATCGCTGAAGCGCTTCTAATTCCGACTGGCACGGTGATGTCCCGCTTGCATCGAGGCCGAAGATTGTTGCGGGCGGAACTCTCTGCCTATGCAAATGCGCGGGGTATTGGCCAGGAGGGAGGGAAGTCCAATGCAGTGTAGTGATTTCCGCGAGCTTGCTGACTCGTATCTCAGCGATGAACTCTTGATTGAAACGAACCATGACTTAATCAGGCACTTGGAGTCGTGCGCTGATTGCCGCCATGAGCTTGCGGCGCGCCGGGAATTGCGTAGCAGGTTGCGCAAGGGATTTCAGCAGGCGGCGGAATTGCAAATACGCGACGAGTTTGCCGGGAAGCTGCGGGACGAACTGCGCAACGTTATGCTGCGCTCTCCGCGCCCTTCGTTTCGGAACACCGGCGCCCGATGGGCCGCATACGTGGCGATTGCCGCTTCACTGGTGATTGCTGCCGCCTTGGCCTTCAGGGCTATTCAACAGCGCTCAAGTGTGCAGCCCAAGGTTGTTACCGAAGCAGGTCGAGGGACAAAATCGTCCACTGGGGGAAGCGAGTCGTCAAACTCAACTGGGCTTGCCCTCGTAAGTGCGTCGTTAACCGAGAACGCCATCGGCGATCACCGCGACTGCGCGATCAACCATCGTCTGAAGGAAAGGCCCATCGATCTTGACGAAGGGGGCCGCCGCTATGATCGCGCTTACATCAATCTCGTTCAGGCGGTAATGTCAGATGGTCAACTGCCTGGCGGCACAACTCTG
>JBOGOP010000198.1:0-10742 GCA_050747225.1 Pyrinomonadaceae bacterium | reverse complement strand
TTTCAGCGAGCGCGGTCGTCATAATTTCGGGCATCAGGCTCGCCGCGATTGAAGCCAACGCCGAAGCCGGAGTGGCAATCGTGACGAGGCCAGCACCCGAATGCATGGCTGCCTCGCCACAAAGAACAGCGGCACCCGTGTAACCTCGCGAGCCCGCGATCACGAGCACGTGCCCGTGTTCATTCTTGAACGAGTCTGGCCTGTACCGCGTACTAATGAGCCATTGGCGCACGTCGTTCTCTTCAGTAACGAAGAGTTGCGACTCAGCCGCGTCTATTAGGGTCGTTGGTGAGCCGATGTTCGCGATAACCAGTTTGCCGTTGAGATGCGAGGCAGGCGGCAGGACGTTAGCGAGCTTGGGAGCGGTGAAGGTTATTGTTAAGTCGGCTCGTACCGCTTCGCCGATCGGTTTAGCGGAATCGGCGTTAAGCCCGGACGGCAGGTCAATCGAAACAATCAAAGGCAGCGCTTTGGCTGATCCTTCGCCAGCGGTGCGCGCCATTTTTAGATATTGCACAACCTGGAGAAAGATTCCCTCCAACGGACGCGTGAGGCCGGTTCCAAAAAGCGCATCCACGATAATGTCATATGTTCGGCGAGGTTTCGCGAGATTCTTCCAAGCCTCCGCACCATCACACTCGACAAAGGTCAAGGCGGCCGGATCGTCACTTGCGCTGCCTCCGAAGCCTGCGTTACGGACAACAATTTCAAAATTAGTCCGCGCGTCTCCAGTTGCGTGCTCGACTCGCGCAAACAGGATGACGTCAGCGTTGACTCCAGCGCGGGAAAGCTCCAGCGCCAGAGCGGCGCCGTCGCCGCCGTTGTTTCCTCGTCCACAAAGTACTAGTGCGTTTTTGCCAACAAGGTTCGCGGAGAAATGGGTCTCGATTGCCTGAAAACAAGCCTTCGCAGCGGCCTGCATTAACGAAAGAGAAGTAATCTTAAAATCGCGGGTTGTAAGGCGATCTATCTCCCGCATCTGTTGGGCTGAAATAACTGGCTGCACTTTTCGATGATAAGGATGGGTCAGCAGCCGGTCAATCGGATAGAGTCACTAAAACCTGAAGAGGAAAGAATAGCCGACGCGGTTCAGAGGTCCCAAAAAAAATGGGCGGCCTCGGGGCCACCCCCGCCTTTGCCGCTGCACCAAACCGTCCGTTTTCCAGGATAATCTACTAAATAACTAATCCTTTGAGTTCTCCAGAAAATTCTTTTAGCCAAAGCCCGAGCGATTTTGACCTCGCCCGGGCTTCCTTCCAAGGAACAATCAATGAACTATTTAGCCTTAGCCGCTCGGCGACGTTTGCGAATCGCTCCCGACAATCCTGCCAACCCCGTCCCCAACAAAACCATGGTGGTGGGTTCAGGAACCTCAGGTGGTGGCGGACAATCGGACATCGCTACATCGCTTCCTCCGCCAGCATTCACGTCCTGAAAGCGAAGAAACATTCCCAGTGCGAGCTGCTGTTGACTGAAGCCGGTGAAATTGCCGGATATTGTAAAACTAGCGCTCGCGGCCTCAATTATTCCGCGATTCGGGTTACCACCGCCATCAAAATTCGACCCCGTAAGCAGTGCGATGTCGAAAACTCGATTAATCCCAGCTGCGTTTCCGGCTACGCCCATGGCCAGGGTGTAATTCGAATTTGTGGCGCTAACCAGCGTGAAACTCCCATTTCCGTTCCCAGGTAGGTCAAAACCGATGCTGGTTATTTTGCCTGTAGTGGCGCCGGTCGAAGTGTTTGTAACGGTGATGCTAAGCAGGCTGTTGCTCAGTTGGGTAATGTTAACCGTCGACGTCACACCGGTGTTTATGCCAGTGAAAGTAAACGTATCAGCGTGGGCGCTCGTGCCGCCCAGAGACAGCATCATTAGCGCTCCCAAAGCGAGGATTCCCTTACTAAAGATTTTGTTCATTTTCCTTTATTCCGTTCCAAGAGTCGGTCGATACACTTGTGCGTCGCTGGAATCGTTCCAGGATCGCCACCTTTGATTTCCTTAACTTAGAAAAAGAACCAATAAGGTGAAGCTTCCATCGGATAAATCTGGGGTGGTAGAGAAAGGTGGGTCGAGCTAAGCTATTTACCAAGTCTCAATAGCCGCAACATTCTGCCGATGACTGCGCGGGATTCAGAGAGCTCCATGAAGAAGGTGACGGCAAAATACGCGACTCCATAAGCGCCCAGCACGACCGCCGCCAGCGGGATGGGATGAATATCTCCCAGCAGTAATTTGAAAGTCCAACCAATGCCCGCCGCTAACAGAGCGGCTATCCAAAGTTTGATCACGTAGGCTGCCGACAAGCCGGTGCGACCGATACGACGGTTCAGGGAGCGGCGGAGCAGGGCAAACTCGATCCAACCGGCAATACCTGCTGAGGCTGTCAGGCCGGCGACGCCCCATTTGGGGTCAATTCCCAAGGCTCGCGGCAGAGGCAGAGCGAAGAAGTAACCGAGGATCGTCGTGAGAGTGACCCGGACAATTGCAAAACGCAATGGAGTGCGAGTGTCGTGTAGCGCGTAGTAAGTCGAGGAATACAACCGTCCGAGGGTTGAGGCGAGCAGTCCCACGGTTGAACCAGCGAGAATACCCCACACAAAAATTGCAGCGTCATGCTTAAACTGTCCGGTCTGATAAAGCACCGCAGCAATGACATCACCGAGTGCGAGAAACGCCATCGAGGAAGGAACGATAAAAAAAGCTATTCGCCGCAGACCTGCATCTAAACGGCCGCGTAACGTTTGGGCAACTTCCTCGTTGCTGCCGATCGCGCGTGACATCGCCGGCAGTTCGGCTGCCGAGACCGACATGCCAAACAAACTGACTGGCAAGGTGTAGAGACTTTGCGCGTAGGTAAGCGCAACCACCGAACCTACAGGCAAAAAGCTGGCGAGCACAGCGTCAACGAAAGCGCTGATTTGCACAACACCACGACTCATGAACACCGGAAAGAAGTTTCTGACTACCGTCCTAACCTGTTGGCTGGCGACATCGAGCAGTGGCCTGATGCGTCGCATGAGTCTCATTACGGTCGGCCATTGCACGCCAAACTGAAGCGCGCTGCCGATGACCGAGCCCCAGGCGACATATTCCGCCAATGGAAATTGGCCCACGCGGCGGCCAAAGACTATTAGCGATGCAATCATCGCGAGGTTCCAGGCGACGGGCGCGGTGTAAGAAATGAAGAATCGGTGATGGCTATTGAGGACGCCCAGACACCATGCCGAGAGCACCAGGAGACCGGCGCCGGGGAAGAGAATTCGTACCAAACGAATGGTTAGCTCGCGAGTCTCACCCTGGAATCCAGGTGCGATAGCGGAGATTAAGTATGGGGTAGTCAGAACGCCAGTAAGAACAATCACAGCGACAGCAAGCGCGAGAAGCCCCAGCACCGCATTGGCGACGTGGGCCGCTTCCTTCTCATCATCTTGCGCCAGCAGTTTTGCGTAGACAGGAATGAACGACGCCGACAACGCGCCTTCACCGAAAATATTTTGCAGGAAATTAGGAATGCGGAAAGCTGCACTGAAAGCGTCGCCGGCAGCCGACGTGCCAAAGTAGTGGGCAAAGACTCTTTGCCGGGCCAGTCCTACGATTCGGCTTATCAGAATGCCGGCGCCGACCATGAAAGCTGATCGGCCCGAGCTCTCAACTTTGACGCGACGGACAACCGACGGAGACTCACCACCAGCGGCGCCGACCTGCTCCACGGTTTCACCGGCGATGGCAGCAGCCGCCTCGTGAACTTCGCCTAAATCGTTGTTAGAGACTCCGTCGTTGGCAGGCTCGTCACTGGGAAGTCCATCGTTGGGCAAGTCGCTCATCGTTATCCGAGATCGTAGTCCTTGATTTTCGTCAGGAGCGTTTTATAACTAACGCCAAGATCTTCGGCCGCTTGCATCTTGTTGCGGTTATTCGCAGCGAGTGCGTCAAGAACCTTCTGGCGTTCTACCAGGCGCAACGCGCGCTGGCCTACTTCGGAAAGACTGCCCGTCAAGTCAAATAACTTCAGCGCCTCGGCATTGTTCATCGGCGGCGAGTGCAGGCCAAGGTCCTTTGGCTCGATCAACATCGTGTCAGACAGAATGCAAGCGCGTTCGATTGCGTTTTCCAATTCGCGAACGTTGCCCGGCCAAGTATGTGCGCGTAAAGCTGACAGAGCATCGTCACTCAAGGTAGCTTCGCGGCCACGTAGTTCTTTACCAAGGTCGGCGGCGAAATGTTTCGCAAGCAGGACAATGTCACCTTCGCGATCTCGCAGCGGTGGGATCTCAAGCGGAAACACTGCCAAACGGAAAAACAGGTCGCGGCGGAACGCTCCCGTCTCAACGTCCGCCTTCAAATCGCGGTTCGTTGCCGCCACCACGCGAACGTCGACTGGTACCGGTGCGCGCCCGCCAATTCGATCGACCACCTTTTCCTCGATTACTCGCAACAGTTTCCCCTGCACCGCCAACGGAAGTTCACCGATCTCGTCAAGGAAGACCGTACCGCTCGATGCAAGTTCAAACTTTCCCAGCCGTCGGTCGCCCGCGCCGGTGAACGCGCCACGTTCATGGCCAAACAATTCATTCTCAATGAGCGTCTCTGGAATAGCAGCGCAATTGATAGCGACGAAAGGCCGGTCGCGTCTGCCAGAGAGATGGTGAACCGCGCGGGCGAACAGCTCTTTGCCGGTCCCCGACTCACCCAGCAAGAGAACGGTCGCTTCGGTTTGCGCCACGCGCTGCGTTTCAGAGACGGCCCGCTTGATTGCCTCCGACTCGCCGATGATGCGCGGAAAGCCATAGCGGCGCGACCACTCTTCACGCAGCAAAATGTTCTCGGTTCTTAGTCGCTCCTGTTCGAGCGCGCGCTGGACGATGATTAGGAGGTGATTGGAGTCTACCGGCTTCTGGAGAAAATCGTGGGCGCCGTCTTTCATCGCTTGCACGGCTTCATCAATCGATCCAAAGGCAGTCATGACAATGACCGGAATGCTGCCGTCGGCGGCACGCGCGGCACGCAGGACGTCGAGGCCCGATCCATGAGGCATGCGCAGGTCGGTAAGAACTAACTTGTGGGGGCCGCTGGCAATTTCATTGAGAGCAGCGCGCGCATCGGCTGCTTCGGTAACGCTGTAGCCGGCGTTCTCGAGAGTGAGACGCAAAACGCGGCGGAGACTGTCTTTGTCTTCAACGAGGAGAATGTCTGGCATGTTTCGTTGTCCGCGGCGCCAGCGAAGGCGACGACTGCGACGGAATGGAATTGTACAACAGGTATGCCAGATAGTGAGCAGGCGTAGACCTGGTGACCAGCTGGGCACCGATTGCGGCTGAGCAGACTCAGAAAAAAAAGCAAAAGGCGTGAATGGGATCAGATCATTCACGCCTCTTGTTGTCGCAGTCTCGAAAGGAGAAACAAGTCCTCCATGACTGCCAGGCTACCGCACCGGCTGCCGACTTTAGACCTGCGCAGCCGATTGCTTTCTGCGACGTCGTTTTAAGTACAGACCGACGATTCCCGTTCCAAGCAGGGCCATCGTGGTCGGCTCCGGCACCGTGTTATCACAAGTCGTGAATTCAAACTTGATGCCGTTGTTCCAGAAGTGACAATCCGGATCGAGTCCAAATGCGATGTTGTTTCCGCTCAGGAAGTAAGCGCTAAGTATTTGTATTTGATCAGCCGTAAAGTTGTAGACGAAATTGGTTGGAGTGGTTGTAAAGCTCTGAGCAAACAAGAAAGTATTGCCCGTGCCGTTAGCAACTAATGGGTTGCTGTTGAAGAGATCGCCAGCGAAGTTGTCGTGAATGTCAGATTGAAGTACCGGCGTTCCGCTGGCATCGATAAAGGATGCGACTCCGGAATTCCGCGCGGTGTCGAGCAAGTGGACGAACAACATGTTCGCGTTGTTATCCCAGTTGCTGATGTTACTAAATGTGATCTTCGCACTAGTGATGGTCTTACCCGCCAGATTCACACCGCCAATACGCCACGTGTAAGCACTGTGGTGGTCGAGGTCAAATTGTCTCGGTCCCCCGTTTCCTTGATTCGCGGCGGTTGCAGGGGCTTGGAAAGTAAAAGTGTCGGCAAGGGCTGTCATAGGTGCGCCGATAAGTATTACGGCGGCGAGCAAAAGAAGGGTTCTCTTCAAAGGTATTGACCTCCGAGTTCGGTTTCCGTGTTTGGGTCTCACTTATGAATAGTCCCGGTAAGGGGAGCTTTCCGCGAATTCGGAGGTCTGTGTGCTACGTAGGTACACAAAGACCGGGCGAGGAACCCGGCGATCGGCACTAGTTCAACGGCGTTGTTCCCAGCGGCGAGGTGGCAAGGTCACCACCCTTGTGAAAGCGCTGTCGGGTTATCCCATTTCCAAGAGAGAAATTTACAGGAGCTGACGGAAGGCTGTTGGTTGAACGTACTGAAACTGCGGAGTTGCTGGTGGTAGCTTGTTTGGGTCGAGGAATGAGACATCAAACGCCCAGTTTCTTATCGGAGGGCTATAGATTGTTGAGGTTGAATTATACGGCCCCACTGCCTGGGTTGAGTGATATAGAGGAATGAGGGAGCCCGCAAAATTCCAACGGGCGTTCCATTTTTCGAGAAAGCGCGGGAAGTTGTGCATACCACCGTTTAGCCGGGATTCGCCAGCGCTACTATTTCCAGCGTCAGGACTTCCTGCCAGCGCACCGAGGTTGTTGCCGGCAATGATTCCTGCTCTTACAGCGGTTTCATCAGCATTAGTGGGCGGATTTCGATCGGCAAGGCGCTTATTGAGGTTATCCGGATACATTGCACTGCAACTGTCTGCCCAGGTCTTTGACAGAGGAAAGAACGCGTCTGAGATGAGTGAAGCGGGCACTTGGTCTCCGAGATAGTAAAATGCCGACGCCGGGTCGTTTAGGGAGGATGAGCCGTTTGGTGGTGCGAGATTGATGCCAGTTGTGTTGTAGCTTCCCCAGATATACAGCATGTTCTCCGTTGAAATGGTGAGGCCCTGAGTAGCCGACAATTTGTTACCTGCGCCCGAGATCTGTAAATCCTCGCCATTGAACAAGCGCAATGAGTGACGGAAGTAATTGTTGGGATTGGTCCAGGCCGCGACCGTCAGGGCACGCATAGTTAGATCCGTGCCATAAGCTCCGCCCAGCACCGCCTGATCCGGCAGCTCAGTTGTGTCCTTCGCTAGAACTCCAGTGTTCTGCAAGTCCTCACCACGCTCGCATCCGTTCTGGTCCTGCGTGGGACTACACACAGCCCCATCCGTTCCGTTGGGGCCATAGATATCTTCGTTGTCAACCATGCCATTGCTGCCATTAACAACTGCGCCCGAGAAATCGGTCATTGCTTTTACTTTGTCACCGCGACGATCCGAAACATAAACCGTATATCCACCCGGTCTGGCAATGTTTCCGCTGACAGCCGCACTGCCGGCCAGGAGATTGCTGTCATAAACACCGTCCAGCCAGCGAGCCAGGTTTCTCATATTGAGTTCGACAACGTTGGTTATGCCGCGCTCATAGACTGCGTTCCAGTTCGTGCTATTAATGTTACCTTCGCGGACATTGTAAACATTGATCGGAACGATGGCGTTCCACTCCATGTTATTTCTCCAATTGGCGGTCCCCCAGTCAGCGATATTGAGCGACGGCGCTGCATCGGTCCTTAACGGTTGCTGCCCAGCCGCAATGTCATCGACCAGACCGACTAGGTAGCCATACGTTGCGTCCTGTGTTGGGCCGAGTGCAGTATTAATCTGCCCATCGGCGGCGATATAGGTTCTTACGACGATGTCGGTTAGGGAGTTAAAGTAGGCGGTACCATCAGGCGCAATATTCTGAGCGGCGCTCGCATCGCGACTGCCCTGCGTGAAGGCTGCCCACAACGGGCGCTGCAAGGTGACAATAGCGTTTGGCTCACCAACCGTAGTACCCATACTGAGAATCTGTCGCGTGACGTCAATGGTATTGCCGCTACTATCGACAATCTGAATGAGAACGCGACCAGACAAACCTGCTCCTCCCGGAATGCTCGTGTCTGTGCCGTTAAGATTCACGGTCTGCGTCGCGCCTTGCACGCCCCGCACGGTTAATGCCTGACCTGGAGTCCCTCCCTGCGCTTGTCGGACGCAGCTGGCGTCAGTATCACGGTAAGTCCCGTCGTCGTTGATGCGCCAGAGTGCTCGACCCCCACCCGTTGCCGCAGACAAGTTAGGAAGGGGAAGGGGATTGAAAGTGGAGAGCTGTACACCCTGACCCGCCGGAATTCCCGATGCGTCGGCGGCCGCTGGATTCTCATCATCGATCAATATCCGAATCTGCGCCTTGGAGTGGTAGCGCGAATCGCGAACAACCTGAGGATCGGAAGGCGTCCTGCGTTTGATAATCTCGCGCGTGGAGTTGCCGGTTAGTTGCATGGGAAGGACCAGCGCCGTTCCGCCAGTCGTACGAGTTTGTATTTGGCCACCAAATTGATTCGCTGCTCCACTCGCGGGGCCGACGGAAGTTGAATCCCACGAGGCATTCACGCTTCCGTCGGGCGAACCGGGAAAATAACCGCGCTGGCCAGCTACTGAACTGACGATATTCGGTCCGCCGAACATGCTGCCCATGGTGAGTGGAACCCTAACGGCGCCAACCTGCACAGAGACAGTAGCGCCAGTGCGAACAACTCCATTTCTGACGACGTCGTAGATCAATTCGTTGGCAGTGGTGACTTTCGACAAGAAGTTTACGTTGCCGTTCACATAAATATTGCCGTTGGCATGGACACGGCCGTTGAAAGAAAACGGCGGCCCGGGATGCAGTTCAATGTCGTCGTTACTAAACATGCCAAACTGAAAAATCGGGATCAGGTAGTTGTTCATTTGTCGCGTCAGAGCTACCTCCGTGCCGTCGGCGGCTATTGCCCGACTACTCAAAACATAAGGCGCAACGCTTGCTGACAATCCGTTGAAAGGGCCGCCCGGGATGGTGACGCGCGGGTATGATCCATTCGTAATGCCCTGGGTCAAACGCATCGACGTCAATGCTGCATCGTCGAGGCCAATGATCTGATCGAGGTTATAACCCTCAGCGCGCAACTCCTGCGGCCAGGCGTTTGCAATAGTGAATAACTGGCCGGCGGTAGGACGCGAAGTAACCTGAAACAGCCCGCTGAAATCCGCCGTCATCTTTTCGATCCCGGCCGCAGCTGCGTAAAAGGCTTGAGTCCGTTTCACGTCGCTGCCTGCGATTTTCGCTTCCTTACCTACGACCGCCAAAACCGTAATAGCAATCGCGCCCAGCATTCCGAGCAGGAGAATCGAGGTCACCAACGCCGCACCTCGTTCAGATGCGCGCTGGCACAACCCTTTGTTCATTGACGAATCTGGGGCTTTCGCGATCATCAAAGTCTCCTTGGTAACGCTAACCTCAGCCACCAGCGGTGGGCTGGAGGCTTTGTCTGAATTGCATATTGCGAACACTTGCACTTGTTGTCATGGAAATGGTTTGGCGTTTCCCATTCTGGAGGGCGTGCGGTGTTTCAACGATTAGCGTCACTTCCACCTGACGGGTCTCGACTTGTTCTTGAGCGGTTGCCAATTGAGCGGTTGGCTGGACGATGTTTCCGTTTGCGTCCCTTAGATTCAAAAAGTAGCGAAACTGCATATTCACTACATGTTCCGCTATGACGCTCTCGCTGAATCCCGCGTTTCTGACTCCAAAAACTCGTCTCATAAGCAAACCGTCGGAGTTTATGTAGTAGTGAATAACCTTCATTCGACAAATGGAGATGGGGAGCGTAGCTCCGGCCGTTATCATGTCCAGCTGTCCACCGGCGCCAGTGCTGTTGAGCCCAAAAGGATCGCCCGCAGCGAAGACAAGGGATGGGGTTGGCGTACCGACGCCCTGCCTGTCAGTAATGGTTGCAAAGACGCCGCCCACTGCTGAGGTGATGAAATAGATTTCGCCGACGCTGAAGCGGTCAATGTCTGCTGACGATACAAGCGCCACACCATCGGCTGGTGTGAGTGATCCAGCGGCCAGGGTGATGGGAGTGAAGATCTCGGGCCGCTCCATTTGAAGAATTGTGATTCGGTCTGTAAGGAAAGGCGTCGCGCGTACATTGACCGCCGGCACCGTTCCCAACACCAGCGTATTCGCAGGGACGTTGTTGTCCGCGGTGATTAGTCCGAGATTGATGATCCCCGGCGTCGCCGGATCAGTAATGGGAGCACTGGTGAGATAGTTTGTAACGAAGTTTAGCGGAACACGAATATTATTAATGCTGTTGAGTCCATCGCCGGTGTTTACCAGGTCTCTATTGATATATTCGTGTCCAGTTCGCGCGCTCTCTTGAGCATCAGTCATCTCCAGCGCGGCGTGGCTGGTTTTCATCGAGTCTCTCATCAGTCCGAAGACCGCGCCGGTAACGACGATCATCATCACCAGCACTATCAGCAGTTCCAGCAGCGAAAAGCCCTGTGCACTTTTTTGGGAATGGCGATGAGTCAAAGAATTTCTCCGACCGGGAAATGTTGGTTTAGGGGATATATGAGGACGTGGAGTTGTCATTGAGATAACCGGTCACCAGGAGCTGTTTGGTTCCACCGTTCACCGAATAGTCAACGGTCACCTGGATCTTCTTTAGCCTAACGCTGAGATCTGTTATTTGAATTTGACGGGTAACCCCGACGAGCGCAAAGTTTGGATTAACGAAGTCGTCGATAGTTCCGAAATTTCCGTCCGGGCCGGCATCGATCAGATCGTCCGCAGTTCCGA
>JBOGOP010000197.1:0-10761 GCA_050747225.1 Pyrinomonadaceae bacterium | reverse complement strand
GCGCAACACTTCCAGCATGCCGCGCGAGTCGACCGAGATGGATCGGTTAACTGACTCATCAAATTCAAAGTTGCCGACCAGCGATTGAATGTTGCCGTCAAAGATCAGACCGACCAACTCACGGTTTTTGTTGATGGTTGGCGAGCCGCTGTTGCCGCCAACAATGTCGTTAGTAGATACAAAATTGAATGGCGTCCGCATATTGATCACCGCTCGCTTGCTCATCCAACGCGGTGGCAGGTTGTATGGAAACGCGTGGTGATATTGATTTGAACGCGCGAAGAGGCCGCCCAGTGTCGTGAACGGCGTCACAAACTTGCCATTCTCGCGGTAGCCCTTCACCGCGCCGTAGGAAAGCCGCAGCGTGAAGGTGGCGTCGGGATAGAGCTTGGTTCCCTGGTCTTCAAAAAGCGCGTGGGCAATTTTCGCGTAGTTTACGCGCTCGACTGCGACCACTTCTTCGTCATAACGCTTGCGCACGGCGCGCGCTTCTTTGTCGACGTCCTTTGCAAGTTCGATCATCGGATCGTCTCCGCTGTTGGTCATTCTCACGCCGGCGGCGACAACCTGCTTGCGATACTCGACGTCTTTTAGTTTCGTTCCCTCGATTAACTCCGCGGCGCGAGCTTCCGGAGTTTTACCCTTGAGCACTTTCTTTACCAGCGAGTTGTTCGCGCCATACTCGCTCTGCATAAACGCCAGTGAATTCGCGAGCTTCGCCTTTTCGAAGTCGTCATAGATGGGGGCGGGTGAGTACAAATTCCCCAGCAGCGGAGCCCGGCGCGCACTTGTATATTCCGGCAGGCGCTTAGCCTCCGGCTTCTCATTTTCGTCGGCCAGCCTCACGAGAGTTCGCGCATAACCGAACAACACCGTGTTAAAGCCGGCGGCAAGATCCAGAAAGCGACGGTCGCGATCATACTGCGCAAGATCCTTTCGTCCCTTGGCAATCGCCTCCCAGGCGTCGCCGTACTCCTTCTGCTTGCGCGCGTCGGCGTTGATCGAGTTTCGCAACGCCTGTTCAGCGACGCGTTTCCTGGACATCAACTTTGGATCCCTGAGTCCGGCAATTTGTCCGTTGTATACTTTGAGAGAATTCTCAACCGAGTTCAGTTCGTTCTGACCCCGGCGCGTCTGCTCTTCACCCTGCGCCATGTAAGCTTTCAACATGCCGCGGCGCGATTCCAACAGCCGAATCAATAATGGAATGGTGACGTCGCGAAGCGACTCGAGATGCGCGACGGTGTTTAGTCGTTGAGTAGAACCCGGATGTCCGGTAACAAAAACCAGCTCGCCGTTTTTCACACCTGTCTTCGACCACTTGAAATAGTTTTCCACCTTTACCGGCTGGTCGTTTTCGTAAACTCTAACCAGCGACATGTCGATGTTGAAGCGCGGGAAGTTGAAGTTGTCAGGGTCGCCGCCAAAAAATGCCGCTTGAAACTCGGGCACGAAGACGATACGAACGTCTGTATATCTCTTGTAGCGATAGAGATTGTATTGACCACCTTGATAGAGCGTTACTACGTCGCTCCGCAGACCGGTCTGCTGCAGTGATTGGGCCTCAATGGCCGTCATCTGTGCACGTCGCGCCGCGCTTGCCTCTGTGGCTGACATGTCGCTTTTCACGGTGCTGTTCACAATGGCGGTGACGTCCTCGATGCTGACGAGCTGATCCAGCGAGAGACCCTCGGCCTTCAACTCCTCCGATCGATTGCGAGCGACAAAGCCTTCCTTGGCATAATCTTTGGTTGCGGTGCTCAGTTCCCCTATAGCATCTTCCACAATGTGATAGTTTGTAAGCACCAGGCCGTTAGGTGATACGAACGAGCCCGAGCCGTTGGGAAAGCGCACTGAGGCAAGCTGAACTTTTTGCAGCCAGTCGTCAGTAACGTCGAACCCATATTTTTGTTTAATGGTTTCCCTGGGCACGTTATTAAACGTCCACATGCCTTCGTCTACGGCTGAGACTGGAATTGATTGGAAGGTCAACAGCGCTACGACCAGCGCACACAGAAACATGGTTCGATTCAGAGATGTACTCGGTTTCATCATTAACCTCGCGAAGATTTTTTCCGGGAGAACTATTTAGTGCGTTCCTGCTTGGGATGCGTGAATTAGAAGCGGCGGGGTCAGCGAATGTCAAGCAAGCGTAAACTCATTACTCGCGCGTGCGTAGTCGAAGTTCTGTTCTCTGTGTGGCAAGTCAATAAATTCTTGTTTGTCTGGCAAAGTCTTCTGACCAAATCGCTCAGTCCCGGAGGGACCGAATGTTTATAGACTACTGCCGTCAATAAGACTCTTCGCTCCAGCGGAGCGAAATGTATAGTCCGACCTCCTTTATCTACCAGTACATTGCGCTCCGCTGGAGCGCCAAACATTGGTTTGCCGCGAAGGCTATAAACATTTGGCTCCTCTGGAGCCAGAACATCGTTACCAGATCATGACAAACTCCAAACCGCGCCGACTGACAAAACCCAGGCTCTCCGCCTTTGCGACTGAACTGCTCGAGCAGTGGCGACGGCTTGATCTGCCTAAGTCAGATACGAACATCGTAGTTGCCGTGTCTGGCGGCGCCGACTCTACCGCTCTCTTGCTTGGCCTCGACGAGTTGATCAAAACCGACAAGCTGCGCCTTAACTTGATTGTTGGTCATCTCGATCACGGACTGCGGTCTGCGAGTCGTAAGGATGCTCTGTGGGTCAAGCAACTGGCGAAAGGACTCGGCTGCGACGTGGCTGTAGGTCGCGCAAATCTGAAGGCGACTCCGAGTCTAAAAAGGAAGAGCGAAAATTTGGAACAGGCAGCCAGGAAGGCGCGTTACGAATTTTTGTATAAGACTGCCGTGAAAAAGCGTGCCGATTATGTGTTGACTGCGCACACGCTCGAAGATCAGGCGGAGACAATTTTGATGAGACTTCTGCGCGGCAGCGCGTCGGAAGGATTGAGTGGCACACCGGCGATTAGGAAACTAAGAAGCGACTCGAAAACCCTGCTCGTTCGTCCGCTGATCGCCTGGGCGCACCGCAGCGACACCGAAAATTATTGCCGGCTACGCCAGATCGACTTCCGCCTTGACGAGATGAACGAGGATGAAGCTTTTTCGCGAGTCAGAGTAAGAAAACAACTCCTGCCGCTGATGAAGTCGTTCAATAATCGCGTGGTTGAGGCGCTTAACCGAACCGCCAGTCTCCTAAACGAGGATGCTGAGGCGCTGGCAGATGAGGCCAACCAGCTGCTTGAGCTGGCTCAAGTGGACCCGAAGAATAGTGAAACCAAGGCGCCATCGCTCAGCGTAAGTGTTCTATTGCGAAGGCCGGCGGCGGTGCGACGCCGCGCGTTACGAGAATGGATTTTGCGATCGCGAGGGGATCTAAAACGGCTTGAAATGGTTCACCTCGTCGCCGTTGAGAAATTGCTGGAAGGTGATCGGGGTGGCCGGATCGCAGAATTACCTGACGGAATGAGGGTCACGCGCAAGCGAGGAATGCTGGAGCTGTCAAACAAAAAGGGGTTGAAAATGGGTGCAGCGACCTCTAGAATTCGCTGGGGTTGACACCGGCGGTTTTCGCTTTTTGATTCGCTTCATAATTGGGCGTTGGTTTCCGGGAACTCCGGTGCCAAAGATGTTTCTAATAGGGTGTTTTAGCGCAACCAGCTAAATGCCGGCAGGCATCAAAGAAATGCCGCTTCAGCAAGCTGTTTCGCATGGAGGCGAACGCTTGGTGGTGAAGCGACAAAGCGAGTCCTGATAGGGTATGATCTTAGTCGGAGGCTTTAATGACATTGAGTTCTACAGCTAGACAAATAATTTTTTGGTTATTGATTGTCGCGGGGGCGGTGCTGCTTTACCGGCTCGTTAATCCCGGCGGCAAGGGTTCGCAGCCAACCGATTTGGGCACACTTGTCCAGAAAATCGATGCGGGCGAGATCAAGCAGTTGACGCTTAATCAAAACGAAGCGATCGCTGTAGACACGCGCGGCCAGGAACTGAAGATCAAACTCACCAGCGATCAAATTAAGAACACAATATTCAATAAAGCCACTAATGAAAAACGGCCAGATGGCAAACCGAAAGTTGAGTCGTTTGTAGACGATTCAGGCACCAGCAATATTTGGCCAATGCTGTTCACTTGGGCGCCGCTGCTGTTCATTATCGGTATCTGGGTCTTCATGCTGCGTCAGATGCAGTCGGGCGGAAACAAAGCCCTCTCGTTTGGTAAATCGCGCGCCAAGCTTCTGAACAATCAACAGAAGCGTGTGACGTTTAAGGACGTCGCCGGCGTTGAAGAAGCTAAGGAAGAACTGCAGGAGATTATTGAATTCCTCAAAGAGCCGCAGAAGTTTCAAAAACTCGGCGGACGAATTCCCAAGGGCGTTCTCATGATGGGCCCGCCGGGAACAGGCAAGACATTACTGGCGCGCGCCATCGCCGGCGAAGCGAATGTTCCCTTCTTCTCTATTTCGGGTTCCGACTTCGTCGAAATGTTCGTAGGCGTCGGCGCTTCGCGCGTTCGCGACCTGTTTGAGCAAGGGAAGAAAAATGCACCCTGCATTATCTTCATCGACGAAATCGACGCGGTCGGTCGTCATCGCGGCGCCGGACTAGGCGGCGGACACGACGAGCGCGAACAAACCCTGAATCAGTTGCTGGTCGAGATGGACGGCTTTGAGTCGAACGACGGTGTCATCCTGATCGCTTCGACTAACCGTCCGGACGTACTTGATCCCGCACTGCTCAGACCCGGACGCTTTGATCGGCGCGTCGTTGTTTCGCGACCCGACGTGCGTGGTCGTGAAGGTATTCTGAAAGTTCACACGCGCAAGATTCCGCTGGGCGAAGATGTTGACATCAGCGTGATCGCACGTGGGACACCCGGCTTTACCGGCGCCGACCTGGCCAACCTTGTTAACGAAGCGGCGCTCAACGCGGCGCGATACAACAAGAAGCTGGTCGCGATGGGCGACTTCGAATTGGCGAAGGACAAGGTGTTGATGGGCGCGGAACGCAAGAGCATGGTCATCTCAAACGAGGAGAAACGCGTCACCGCTTATCACGAAGCCGGACACACTCTGGTCGGTTTGAAAGTTCCAAACGCCGATCCGGTTCACAAGGTTACGATCATTCCGCGGGGCATGGCGCTTGGCGTTACGCAGCAACTGCCGGAAGGCGATCGCCATAACTACAGCGAAGAATATTTGCTGGGTCAGATCGCGATCCTGATGGGCGGGCGAATTGCCGAAAACACTTTTCTCGGCAGCATCACCACCGGCGCTTCAAACGACATCGAACGCGCCACCGAGCTCGCGCGCGCGATGGTTTGCGAGTATGGAATGTCGGAGATGGGACCGTTGACCTTCGGCAAGAAGGAAGAGCAGATATTCCTGGGACGCGAGATTGCTCAGCATCGCGACTTCTCTGAAGAGACAGCCATCAAGATCGACGAGCAGGTGAAAAAGATTGTCACCGTTCAGTATGAACGCGCCAAGGGCATCATCGAGGAAAACCGCGACACGATGGTGCGGTTGGCTGAGTGCCTGCTCGAGCGCGAATCGCTGGACGGCGTTGAAATTCGTCGCATAGTCGCAGGGTTGACGCTGGACGAAGTGTCGCCCGTGGCCGATCCCGGCGGCGACGATCGACCACAACTGAAAGAGCCAAAACCAATGAAGCCGCTCCTGCCGCCAATCACTGGAGGCAATCCGGCGCCGGCGTAGGACAGACATTCCTGTCTGTCCGGCGCAGGTCAGGGAACAAGTTGAGAAAGAGGGAATGGGTTTGATGACCTGTTCCCTTTCTTGTTTATTTCGGGCTAAGATCATGACGTTACCGTTTATGACAAGAAGATTAGGAGCGTGGCTGCAGTTTCTCTCGTGCGTGCTCCTCCTTAGTTTCCTCATCTGGTTTCGCGCCATAACCGTAGAACTATTCCTGGGATGGCTGACTCTTGCGTTCATTGCCGTTCTGTCAGTTCTCGTGCTGCGAGCTAAATGGAAGCACCGGCACCATCTGCAAGGAAATGGGACTCAGCAGAGCGCGGATGCAGGCGACGTAATGCTACGCCGCATCCGAAACTGGTGGATGGACGAAAAGAATTCCAATTAACGAGCAAAGGTTAAGAGGGGAGGAGGGGAACTGGTGAAGGCCTGTTCCCTTTTTTCTTTTGGTCGATTCGCTCCAGGGGAGCGAGATGTTTATAGCAACGAGCACTACCTCAAAATATCTTCGCTCCTTTTGGAGCGAAATGTACTCAGGAATTGTTGAGCCAGGATCCAAAACGAACATTGCGCTCTTACAGAGCGCGGACTAATTGGGGAAGGTCAAGTCTATAAACATCTCGCTCCTAATGGAGCGAAAGCTCTTCTCTATTCCCCGTTCCCCTTTTCCCCTCTTCCCCCCTTCCCGTATCATCACGAACATGACCCGCAACTGGCACATCACCGGCGATCGCACGCTTCCCATCGGTCAGCGCACGCTGATAATGGGCGTCCTCAACGTCACCCCTGACAGCTTTAGTGACGGTGGCAAGTTCTTCTCACTTGAAAAAGCAATAGCCCACGCTGAACAAATGATAGCTGAGGGCGCTGACATCATCGACGTCGGTGGTGAATCAACTCGTCCCGGCGGCGTGGCAATCGTCTCCGCTGCAGAGGAACTACAGCGGGTTCTTCCTGCTATTAAACAACTGACGAAACGATTTGCTGTTCCCGTCTCGATCGACACAACCAAAGCTTCAGTGGCCCGCGCAGCCCTCGACTCCGGCGCCGCCATTGTCAACGACATCTCCGCGTTGCGCTTTGAGCCTGAGATTGCTGATGAGGTTGCGAAGGCAGGCGCCGGTCTGGTGCTGATGCATTCGCGCGGCACACCCGGAGCGCTGCATGGACTGGAACCCGTCGCCGACATTTTTGAAGAAGTAACGAGCAGTTTGCGTAACAGTATTGCGATAGCGGAACAACGCGGCGTGAGGCGCGAATCAATCGTCATCGATCCCGGCATCGGCTTCGGCAAGAGCCAGGAACAGAACATCGAACTTATCGCCAAACTCGATCAGCTCATCGCCGCCTTCCCCGACTTCCCTCTTTTGATTGGCACCTCGCGAAAATCTTTCCTCGGCCGCATCCTCGCGGATGAGAACGGCAACCCCGCGCCTGCGGAAGAACGCCTCCACGCCACCATGGCCTCAACCACCGCCGCAATCCTGAAGGGCGCGCATATCGTCCGCGTCCACGATGTAAAAGAGGGGTTAGCGACAGTTGAAGTAGTCGATGCCATTAGAAGAACCGGCACTGCCGGTGAATTGTGAATCCCCAGATCACGGCGTTTGAAACGCATCGCGAAGGGCGGCTGAATCAAAGTACTCCTGGAAGGCGATGACCTTGCAGTTGCTAAACGTCCAGGCGTGAGCGAAGTCACTTTTATACTTCTGCTTGGTCGATCGCACGCGCCAACTGTAACTGCCAAGGGCCACAACCTTGTCACCTTCAGCAATCAGCGCGCTGGTTTCAAAAAGCAGGCTTTCCTCTAAGTCGTTGATCAGCACAAAGAACTCGCCCACGGCGGCGAGTCCGTTTTTCTTCCCTCCAAGCGGCACCCCCTTCACTTCAGGCAGCGTCCAGCTGATGTCTTTTGACATCAGACTGAGCAGCTTGTCTATTCTGCCCGCACGGAAACTGTCGTAGGCCTGCTGAACGAGGGCCTTATTCTGTTCGCTCATCGAGTCTTCCTCCGGTGCGGATTTGTTTCGACGCGATCCCGCCTAATGGCTTTAGCCGTATCGGCGCAAACTAACAGGCGCGCGTTACAAGAAACACAAATAGAACAGCCGCGCGATTGGGCACGCGTATCGGGGTTGCTATAATCCGGGCATGGCAAAAGAAGATACAAGCAAGAAGTCCAAAGCTAAAGGCGATACCGACACGAAAGCCGCCAAGGATGACGACGAGGAGTCTGATTCTGAAGAAATTGAACTCGAGCCGGTTAAATCAAAAAAGGGTGAACCGGACGATAATCTGCGACGACGCGCCGAGTGGTTTCAGAAGCGGACTGGCGGCGCGTAGCCTTCACCGCGGCGGTTACTTTTCGAATGGATATCCGAGCGTGACGAGAGTCCAGATCCTCGGGCTTACGCCCGAGGCTATTAGATGCCGCGCCTTCTGTGCTTCATAAGGACAGACAGGAATGTCTGTCCTACTTCATTTTCAAGCGCCAGATGCTGCGGCCGTAAGTAGCAGCGTTCAGCGTCCCGTCTTTCTCGTGGTAGACGAGGTCTACCACCATCGCGTTCGGCAAATTCTTCGTTAGGTTCATCCACACACCCGAAGCCGTATCAAGCACGAAGACTCCGGCATCATTGGCTACATAAACCTTATCAAGCTCATCGTTCCGAATTACCACCGCGTGATGCGGCACGTCGGGAAGTTGACCCAAATCCACGTCTACCCAGGTCAACCCGCCATCCTTTGTGCGAAAGACGTGTGAATGGCCAAAATTCGCTACGGTCGCATAAACAAGGTCCGCATCATCGGGATGACTCTCAAGGCGCGTAATGGTGTGACCGGGCAACGTCGAGCTGGAAAGGTTCGGACTCCATTTGTCCCCGCCATCACGGCTGCGGAAGAAGCCGCCATTTTCCGTCGCCACGTAAACTCGTTTTGGATTTTGCGGCGCAACCTCAATCGCCGAAATCGGACTACCGTCAAGCTTAGGCGAGACGGCGGTCCATTTCTCGCCATCGTCTTCTGTTCGCCAAACTCGATACGAACCCGTGAAGACCGTCTTTGAGTCTGACGGGTGGAGCGTAATGAAGCACATCCAGACTGACGCCCGCTCGGCTGCCGAAGCTCGAGGCGAGACATCTTTATGGACCTTTCCGTGGAAACGTCTGATGTCGAGATTGTAAACTGAGCAGTAGACGTGGTTTGGATCCTGTGGGTCAAAAACGATCCAGCCGCCGTCGCCCTCATAGATTTGAAAGAAGGTGGTGGGCGCTCCGTTCTTGGTAATGATCGTTCCGTTATCCTGGGCGCCGCCACCGAATACATCTCCATTGCTCGGCGCCACGTCGAGATCGTAGAACATGGTTACGGCAAGGTCGTTGCTACAATTCGTCCAGTGGGAGCCGCCGTCGTAGCTGCGGTCAACGCCACCGTCATTCCCGCTGTAGACCAGGCCAGGGACTGCAGCCGGCATCAGCAACGCGTGATGATCGGAATGAGCATACCTGGGTTTACCACGGTCAAGTTCCCATTGCGTTATTCTGCGCCAGCTATCCCCAGCATCCGTGGTGCAGTGCAAGTCTACTCCTCCGCAAATTACGTAGTTGGGATCCCTGGGATGGACGACAATTGTGTTGCCATAAGACATCTGCCCTTCCTTAGCGAAGTGTTTGCGACTGATGTCCTTCCACGTCTCGCCGCCATCCGCGCTGCGATATACGCCGAGCATGAGGTCGCTGCTTTCGCTGCTTTCGTCAGCGGCAATCGCGTAGATTACCTGCGGCTTTGATGGACTAATAGCAAGACTGGTGCGGCCGAAGAGCGCGGGTGGAGGCAGTCCCCTGCTCAAGTGTGTCCAATGCTTGCCGCCGTCGGTGGTCCGCCAGATGCCGCTACGCGCTCCTTGTTCGGTAAACGTAGCGAAGATGGTGCGCTTTTTCGTCGGATGGAAAACGATCGAGTGACACCAGTAGTTCTGCTCTGAAACCAACGTCTCGCGCTCCCAGCTCACCCCGCGATCAAACGAGCTGTAGAGACCGCCGAGGCTCTTGCCCTCGTAACTCACTTCGCCAAACCCAACACCGCCAATCAGCAGATGTTTTGAATCGAAAGGATCGATCGCAATCACGCCGATGCCGCGAGGAACGCCACTTCTTTCTGTTGACGCCAGCAACTGCCAGGTGCGCCCGGCATCTTTGCTGCAGTAGAGTCCGACTCCAGGATATGAGTCGAGGGATAAGTTTGCTTCGCCTGTGCCGCAATAAATCGTGTCCGGATTTTTCGGATCGATGGCCAACGAACCGATGTTCAAGATGTCCTGATCGTTCCAGCACGATGCCCAGTTCTCGCCGCCATCTTTGCTCTGCCAGACGCCGCCACCTGCCGCGCCGGTCCAGATGCGTTCCGGATGTTTCGGATGACAGGCAAGCGAGGTTATCCGGCCGCCAATGTTCATCGGTCCGACACACTCCCATATCGAGCTTACGCCTCGCGGCTCCGCAAGTGACTTCGCTACTCGCAGCCGTTCAAACAACAATCTATTTACCGGCGCTTCTCTGACAGGCCACGAGGCACGTGATTGAAACCAGCGGCTGCGAGCTTTGTGGCTCGTCAAACGGACTGAATGACCCTTGCCTTTTCTGCGAGGCACCGAAGACAGGACCACTCCGGTTTGTTCCGCAGACTCCTCAACGCCCTTTCGCGGGCTTCCTGACTGGGAACGCCCAGCCTTGGTTGGGGCTGCTTTCTTGCGCTTCGGCTTATCTTTGGCCATCTGAGCTCTCCTCTGGAGTGTTGGGCGATTGAGTGTTGAGAATCTGTCGTGAGTCGAACTCAGCTGTGCGGACTCGCGAGGACGGGACAATATTCGAAATAAGGATGGGCGTCAATACGGTTAGGGCAAAGACGTCGCATTAGCGTCTAGTGATTTGCTGGGAGCGCGGGCGTCCCGCCCGCAACGAGCACCGTAAGGTGCGAATGATCTCCATAAAAGTTCAACTCGCGTCGTCTGGTTCGCGCTGCGCGCTCATTGCGGGCGAGACG
>JBOGOP010000196.1:0-10781 GCA_050747225.1 Pyrinomonadaceae bacterium | reverse complement strand
AGGCGATCGCGAGGCTGCGAGCGCCGCCGCGCGCAATCGGTTGGCGCTTTTTTGTCGCGCCCTTCATCGCGGCAGCCGCAAACCTTCGCGTTCCTTCGTAGCGCTGAAAAAAGAAGAGTGCGCTCAGGGAAATCAGCGCGAGTATCACTGTTTCTGTGATAGCCAGGCTTGCATCTCCGCGTTGGCGCGCTGTGTAAATTTCGAGGGTGAGCACACGCACGCCGCCGCCGAAGAGAAGTGGCGCGCTGAAGGAAGCCATGGAAGTCATGAAGGTGAGCAAAGCGGCGGCAATCAAGGATGGCGTGAGCTGGGGCAATAGCACGCGGGTGACAACACGCGTGCGGCTGGCTCCCAAACTCTTAGCCGCCTCCGCCAGAGCCGCATCAATTCTCGTCAAACCCGCACCAGTTAGCACGTAGAAAAACGGGTACATCGTGTAAGTGTGAAAAAGCAACAAGGCCGGCCAACCGCGCAGTGACCACGGCGAGTGGTCAAGGTGAAATGCTGACTGGACAAGCCGCGCGAGGATGCCCGACTCGCCGCAGAGAAAAATAAAGGCAACGGTGCCCACCAAAGGCGGTAACACCAGCGGCAGCGCAGCGAACAGGGCGAATACTCGCCGGGCTGGAAAGGAGTAACGCTCGAAAAGAAACGCGAGCGGGATGCCGACTGCGGCGCAAAGCAAGACCGTCAACACCGAGACGCCGACACTCGCAAAGATCGATTCGAGAACAATTGCCTGTGAGAGCGCCTGAACATAGTTGACCAGCGACCAGCTTCCGTTTTGCTGGAGCGAGGCAACGACGACGTGAATGTTTGGATAGATGACGCCGTAGAGGAGAACAACCGCGACGACGAGGAACAAAAGAAGACGCGGAGACAGGGAGACGCGGCGACGCGGTGAAAAGGAACCGGAGGGCGACGCGTCGGTGAAATTCCCCGTGTCTCCGTGTCTCCGTGTCTCCGTGTCTTCCTTAAGACTCATTCATTTTTCAAGAGTGCAATTCGCTCAGGCGGCAACACCACCGTACGCGCATCCCCAACAGAAAGTCCGTCAGCGTCTAACGCCAGCGCTTCAAGATTCAGGCCGTTCGCATCGAGCTTTATGCTGGAGGTTGCGCCGGCGAAGGCGATCTCGCGCACGGTGGCCGCGAAAGCGTTTTCGCGGCTGTCGTTCGAGTTTGTGACTACGACGTGCTCGGGCCGTATCGCGAGAATACAAGGCTGATTCAAAGGCACGAGGTCTTTATCCCCAACCGGAATACGAATCAGGTGACCACCGTCGAGGGTCTTGAATTCGCCAACCTCCGACTTGCTTGAACTCAAGCGCATCACCCGGATTAAATTATTTCGTCCCAAAAACTTTCCGACCGACAGTTGCGCCGGGCGTTCATACAGGTCACGCGGCCGGCCGGTCTGCAGCAGGCGACCGCCCACCATCACGCTAATGCGATCGCAGAGCGCGAAAGCTTCTTCCTGATCATGCGTTACATAAACCGCAGTCAAGCCGAGGCGGGTGACCAACTCGCGTAATTCACCACGAGTTTCCTCGCGCAAGGCGACATCAAGGTTCGAGAGTGGCTCATCAAAAAGTAACAGCGCCGGTTCGATCGCGATGGCGCGGGCAATTGCCACGCGCTGTTGTTGACCGCCGGATAGTTCATCGACTCTGCGTTTTTCATAACCCGGCAGCTGCACAAGTTCCAGAGCGCTTCCGACGCGCGCGATGATCTCGTGCTTCGGTTTGTGACGCGCGCGCAAGCCGAAAGCGATGTTTTCCAGGACGTTCAGGTGAGGGAAGAGCGCATAGTTTTGAAAAACCATGCCGAAGCCGCGCTTCTCTGCGGGCAGGTTCGTTATATCAACGTCTTCAAAACTAATCGCGCCGGAGTCTGGAGTTTCCAGACCGGCGATCATTCTGAGGGTGGTTGTCTTGCCGCAACCTGAAGGGCCGAGCAAGCCGAAAAACTCACCGCGCTCGACGTCAAGCGAAACGTCAGCCACCGCGGTGGTCTTGTCGAATTTCTTGGAAAGGCTTTTGAGCGAAAGTAGAGGCATCGTTCTTCCAGCCGCGAAGCGGCGACATTTAGTAGCCCGTGCCTAAGCGCGGGGTGTCGGATTCGGTAACGAAATTGAGCGCCGAAGGTGCGACACCGCCGACGAGCAAAGCGGGTGCAGGCCCTCACGGGCCTCAAGGATCTTTTTCGCCGGGATCCACGCCCTTACGGACGTGGCTATTGACTGTCGGCCCTTCGGGCCTTCATTTCTTATTTCGGCCGCGGATCTCAGTGTCCCAATACCGCAGCCACTCGCTGCTCTGCTTGCGGAGCAAATCCCAGTCAAGCGGCATTTCATTCACGCGCTCATTCATCCACGCCGGTAGTTGCGAACGATCGATGTCGGTGCGCAACGGGATTCGATAATACCGCTTCGCTGCCAGCACCAGACTTTCCTGTGTGGTTACAAATTCGTAGAACGCGCGCGCATCTGCTTCATTTGGGCCTCCACGCACAATAGCGATGCCGTCCATTATCACTGGCGTTCCACTGGCTGGAAACACGTAACCAACCGGGAAACCTTTTTGTTCTTTGTATAGCCAGACGTCCGGGAGGTTCCACAAACTGATGAGCCCTTCGCGGCGCACCAGCTTCTGCATCATGAGCGTCCCGTCGGCAGTATACTCGTGAACGTTGGCATCTAAACGCCGCAACCAATCATAACCTTTGTCCGGCGAACCCGTGTCTTTGTAGAAGCGACAGATCATCGCTCCGAAGATCGCACGCATTGAGTCGGAAGGGTTTGGGTTTCTAATAAGAATCTTGTCGCGCCACTTTGGATTAAGCACATCGTCCCAATCCTTTGGCGCCTCTTCCGGCTTAACCACATCGCTGTTGTAAACGATCACCTCAGGCGTTTGGTAAGTGCCATACCAGCGGTCTTCATTATCGCGACTCGAATTAGGAAGCTTGTCGGCCCAGCTTGGCTTGTAGGGCGCGAGCAGGTTTTCTTCAGCGGCTGTTTGAAAGGTCGTGTGCGCTGCGCCCCACCACAAGTCAGCCTGTGGACGATTACGCTCAGCGCGCACGCGTTCCAGTATCTCGCGCGAGCCCATGTCGAGAAACTGCACGTCAACCTCAGGGTGAATCGCCTGGTAGCGAGTGATGAAGTCGTGCAGCAGATCCTGCCCGTGCGGCGTGTAAATTAGAAGTTTATGCGACGGATTGCGGGCGCGATTGCATGAGAACAGCGGAGCCAGCAGGCAAAGAAAAACTATCGAGACGTAGAGTTTGGCGCGCATCGAATAGGCTTTAGGATTTGGCTTTAGCGACAGAAAACGCTGCATGCTAGCACATCTCATCGTCGCCTCGCTGAAGAGACTGGCGGAGTAAGGCAGGTCTCGCGTTCAAGTTGGCAAACATGTAGCGATGTGGTTTGATCTTGAACATGGCGAAGACGGTCAAAGGCAGAGTCGGCTGGGCGGTGGTTAAGAAACTCCTCAGGGCAATCCCTGTGATTGGGCCGCTCTTCACGGTTGGCTTTGCCGGCCACGATATCAAGAAAAAAGGACTTGTGCCCGGCGCAGTTCATGTTGGGTTGGATGTGATACCTGTGGTGGGGACGGCGAAGAATGTGGTGGAAATCGTCACCGGGGACTGGATACCGGACAAGCCTCCCAGGATTTCTCAGCGAGGACAGGCCTCAGATTCAATAAACGAACCCAAGCCTACTGAGTAAATCTGCCATTCAAGCTCTTCACTGAGAGCGCGGGCGTCCCGCCCGCCCACTTGGAATGTCCTACAACTTTGCTTTGAGTAACCCGTAGCTTGAGGCGGCGGGACGCCCGCGCTCCCAGTGAAGAGCTCGAGTCGTCTTCCCAAACTTGCGTTAATCGGCACGAATCGGTGGACGCTCGGTGAAGGGCTGCGACATTTCATACGCATGGGCGAGTTTGAATAGTGTCGGTTCCGACCAGTAAGCGCCCAGCAGTTGGAAACCGATCGGCAGTCGATTCGAGGATAGACCACAGGGAACACTGATTCCGGGAATGCCCGCCAGATTTGCAGTGACGGTGTAAATGTCGTTCAGGTACATCGCCAACGGGTTATCAACCTTTTCGCCAATTGCGAATGCCGGCGTAGGCGACGTTGGCGTGATGATCGCATCGCAACATTCAAAGGCTTTGCGAAAGTCATCCTTGATTAACGCGCGGACCTGTTGAGCCTTGCCGTAGTAGGCCTCGTAGTAGCCGGCGGACAGGACGTAGGTGCCCAACATGATCCGCCGCTTAACCTCTGGGCCAAAACCCTCCTCGCGAGTCTTCTTGTACATCTCTCGCAGCCTAGGCGCATCTTCAGCACGAAATCCGTAACGAGCTCCATCGAAGCGGGCGAGGTTTGAGGATGCTTCAGCCGTCGCGATGATGTAGTAGACGGCGATACTGTATTGCGCGTTTGGTAGTTCGACATCGACTATCTCCGCGCCCAGATCGCGATAGACATCCACCGCGGCTTCAACCGATGTACGCACTTCCGCATCCAGTCCTTCACCAAAAAGTGATTGCGGCAGTCCGAGGCGCGCGCCTTTGATATCGCCCGATAATTCCGCGATGTAGTCTGGGACGGGTACGTCGGCGGTGGTGGCATCATGCGGATCGCGCCCGCCAATTATTCCCAAAACCCGCGCTACATCCTCCGTAGTCCGCGCAAATACTCCAACCTGATCAAGAGAGGAGCCAAAGGCCACCAGGCCGTAGCGCGAGTTGCGTCCGTAGGTCGGTTTCAAGCCAAACACGCCGCAAAGGGAGGCCGGCATCCGCACCGAGCCGCCGGTATCTGAGCCCAACGCGACCGGCACGATGCCGGCTGCAACCGCCGCCGCTGAACCACCGGAGGAGCCGCCGGGAACACGGGTCATATCCCAGGGATTCTTCACGGGGCCGTACGCAGAATTTTCATTTGACGAGCCCATGGCAAACTCGTCGCAGTTGGTTTTCCCGATCATCACGGCACCTGCAGCAAGCAGGCGTTCGATTACAGTAGCGTTGTAAGGCGGATGGTAGTTTCCAAGAATGAGTGAACCGCAGGACGTTTGCATTCCCTCGACGCAAAGGTTGTCTTTGACGGCGATGGGTATTCCCGCGAGCGCTAGAGTTTTGTCTAATCGCAAACTTTCATCAGTCTCTTCAGCGCGCTTCAAGGCGCCGGGGCGATCAATCTCAAGAAAGGCGTTGAGCGATTCGTTGAGTTTTTCGGCAGCGTCGAGAGACGATCCTACCGCTTTAAGGGCCGTTGTTTCGCCATTGCGAATTAGACTGGCGAGATCGCTTGCGGATGTTTTTCCAAAGTCCATTGGGCAAGAATTGAGAACAGAAAACTAAGAATGTGCAGATGAATTCAATTGTAGAGCAAAGTCCTTCCCCCAGGCCGCTTGCTCTGGAGTCTCGGGAATTAGGTAGCCTCGCGCGGCGCTCACAAGCTCGAAGGACCTTTCAGTGGTCTCCCCCGATAACATCAAGACACAGGAGGCGATCAGCGGGGCGCGGCCGAGACAGCCGCGACAGTGAAAGCCAATGCTTTTTCCGTTCTCGAAGAGATCGTTCAACTCTTTCGCCCGCTTAATGGTCGCGTCTACTGAATCAGGCACGCCGAAGTCTTCTATCGGAAAACTGATGAACTGTAATCCGTTCGTCCGACAAAGCTCAGCTTCGGCATTCAGTCCGAGTTGTAAGTTTTCGGGTGCTGTTAGCATCGACACAACGACATCAACGCCAGCCTCACGCCACTCCTGGATTTCGTCCTCCAACCAATCTTCTCCACGCGGCCTTGCCAGTATCGCCAGCCTGCCCGGGCCCGGACGATCGATCCAATAGATTGTTGGCTTCATAACATCAGAGCACTTTGGGTACCCGGAAATGCCCGGCCGCCGCATCCGGCGCTTCAGCGAGTGCCTTCTGCTGACCGAGCGAAGGAACCACGATGTCGTCGCGAGCAGAGTCCGTCGCTTCGCCTTCCGGCGTGAGTCCACCCAGGGCCGGCTCAACGTTGCTGGTGTCGAGCGCATTTAGTTGTTCGACATAAGCGACGATGTCGGCCATTTGCGGCGCGAAGATCTTCAGCTCTGCCGGCGTAATTTCCATGTGCGCCAGTTGCGCTACCTTTTCAACATCAGCTTCGGTGATAGGCATCGGTCTAAATTTCGGATTGCGGATTTCGGAATTCGGATTTCAAATCTCAGACTTTTCCAAACGCTTGACGCAACTTGTGGCAGCGCCAAGAAATGCGCGCCGCAAGTCAACATCTTCAATCGCCGCGGCAGCAGTCAACAGTTCAACGGGGATCTCGTAACCAGCATCGTGGCCCTTGTTTGTGCCTGCCGGCGTGGCGCGAGCCGGCTCAATCCTTTTCGGATCGACTCGCAACTCAATCGACTTCACCAGCGCCTGACCCAGCACCGAGTTCAGCTTGAAGAGCAACTGTCCCCGCATGTGCTCAAGCTGCTTCTTCCAAACATCGTCGGCAACGGCTACCACGAGCGCGCTGTTCTGAAGTTGAACAGGAACAGCATGTCTGCTTAGTCCCTCACCGACTGCGTGCTTCCACGCGGCAATGCAGGCGGCCTCAGCTACTTCTTCCGAAGCACTCGAGGCCTTGAGTATCGCCGGCAGGGTCTTGATCAGTCTGTCCATAGTTGTTCGCGCCGGGTAGTTTGGTTTCTTGTAAAGCAAGCTGTTAGCTTGCGGCAGCTTGAATGCCACTCACGCCTCGCAAACTAACAGTTTGGGTTAATTAGGACACAGCCGACCAACGGTTTCCGGATTTCGCCGGTTCAATCTAGAATCACCAGTCCAATGTTGAAGTCGTCCGCGAGTGTATACGATCCACGAAATCACACCAAATTACACTAACAAGGTTCGTGTGAGTCTGTGTCCTTTCGTGGATCGTATCCAAAACCAGACGTTAACTTGCCTTGCAAAAAATCGAATGCTGAAAGAAAAACTGATATTGGCTTCGAAGAGCCTACGCCGTGCGGAGATACTGACCGCGGTGGGCTGGGACTTTGAAGCCATCGCCGCCGATATCGACGAGACGCGCGACGCGGCGGAAGATGCGGCGACTTACGTTACACGGCTCGCTCGAGCCAAGGCAGAAACTCTTGCCGGAAAGTTTCCCGCACGCCTTGTCCTTGGCGCTGACACCGTAGTCGTCATCGATGGAGAGATTCTTGGTCAGCCGCGCGATTACGATGATGCTCGTCGAATGCTGCAACTACTAAGCGGCAAGTGGCATGAGGTGTTGACCGGTGTGGCCCTGATGCGAACAGCGGACGTTGTTCTTGATTACGAGACAACTCGAGTGCGTTTTGCCGAGATGTCGGCGGAAGAGATTGACTGGTACATTGCGACTGGCGAACCGCGCGGAAAGGCCGGCGCCTACGGGATACAGGGCAGCGCGGCGCTCTTCATCAAGGAGATCCAGGGAGACTACTTCAACGTGGTAGGGTTGCCGGTGCGGTTGGTCTTTGAGTTGTCGCGGCGGATTTGATTTTGGAGTGCGGCGACCTGTCGCCGCTTTGGCCCCGCGACTTGTCGCGGAGACCGTACCTTAGGTTCTCGATGCTGCTTGAAAGTGGCGTCAAGCCGCCACAGACCAAAGCGGCGACAGGTCGCCGCACTCCAAAGAAGTTGCCACTGGTTAAAACATCACCGTGCCGCCGTCGACGTTGATCGCCTGGCCGTTTATTCCTCGCCCTTCGTCCGACGCCAGCAATAGAGCCACAGACGCCACTTCTTCTGGCTCGATGATCCGGTTCTGCGGGCTCATCTTTTTGATCGAATCCATTGCCTCATCAGCCGACAACCTGGTTTTCTTAGTGATGTTTTCAATCCCGCGCGTGGTCATCTCAGTGTCAACATAGCCGGGACAAATGGCGTTAACAGTTATTCCTTTGGCGGCGACTTCCAGCGCGGCCGATCGCGTTAATCCGAGCACGCCGTGTTTCGACGCGGAGTAGGCCGCGATGTAAGGCCCGCCGGTTTTGCCGGCAATCGAAGCGACATTGATGATTCGCCCCCAGCCGCGCTCAATCATTTCCGGAAGCGCTGCGCGCATGCAATAAAAGGTGCCGCTCAAATTGACCGCGAGATGCCGTTGCCAGTGTTCGTCATCTGTTTTTATCAAAGGAGCACTCTCGGCGATGCCCGCGTTGTTGACCATGATATCGGGACCGCGATCGAAATATTCTTTGACAGCTTTGAAAAGCCACTCAACGCTGCCGACCTCGGTGACGTCGCAAACCAGCGGCAGCACCCGCGCTGACGTTGCGTGGGATATTTCGCTCGCAGCCTGTTTCACTTGATCGACACTGCGGGCAGCAAGTATCACCTGCGCGCCTTCACTGGCAAACTTCAATCCAATCGCCCGGCCAATGCCACGACCACCTCCGGTTATTAACGCGATCCGATTTTCGAGTTTCATGGAAGTCTTTAAGAGTTGAGTTTCGCGAACTTAAAGTTGGAAGTACAACTTCAAACTGTTTTTCGCTCCAGGGGAGCGAGATGTTTATAGCAAGACGACGACCTCAGAATAACTTAGCTCCTTTTGGAGCGAAATGTTTGAAGGAATCAATTGAACCAGGCACCCAGAGCGAACATTGGGCTCCGCCAGAGCGCCTACGATGGGAACCTGAACCTATAAACATCTCGCTCCGCTGGAGCGAAGACTCGAAACTCGGAACACGAAACTCGAAACAGTTTTAACGTCCCGTAAATTTTGGCGCACGCTTCTCGAGAAACGCTTTGCAGCCTTCGGCGCCATCGTGCGATTCAAAGCATCGCATCTGAGCTTCCGTTTCAAAGCGCAACATCTCCTCGAGTTCCGCAGCCTGACTCCGGTAGACAGCTTGCTTCGCCGCCGCTAGAGCAATCGCCGGAGCATCGCGCAGACGTTCCGCGAGCTTGCGTGTTTCCGCCTCCAGTTCGTCCGGCGCCACGACTCGGTTGACCACTCCTAACCGAAGCGCCTCGCCGGCGTCCATCGTCTCGCCCAGAAAAAACATTTCGCAGGCCTTGTTAGGGGTGACAAGCCGGGGCAGAAAATACGTTCCACCCCAATCCGGATGCAGTCCGACCCTGGCAAATGACTGGCTGAAGGTAGCCGTTGTTGACGCAATGCGCAGATCACAGGCAAGGGCGAGGTTACAGCCGGCGCCAAATGCGGGACCGTTGACAGACGCAATCACGGGCTTAGTCATTTGGCGAATGGCGGTGACTACGCGGCGCGCGGAACCGAGCAAACGAGAAAACTCGTCAGCGTCCTGGCGTTCGATTAGATCTGCCATTGCAGCTACGTCGCCGCCGGCGCAAAAGGCTCGCCCAGCGCCGGTGATTACAACTACATGGACACTCCGTTCGGCGCCCGCTGCCTCGATAGCTTCCGCCAGATCGCGTCGCATATGTCCCGCCAGCGCGTTCAGTTTATCCGGACGGTTGAGCGTGATCGTCGTGATGCCGGAGTCTTCGGTGACGTTGATTTGTTCAAACATTGGTCTTGGGACTTTGGCTTTTGGTCTTTGAACTTTGTGCTTAGTACTTTGATCTTGATATGCGGTTCCACTGAAGCACCTTTAATTACCGAGAATCGAAGATCAAAGTACAAAGAACAAAGCACATAGATCATTTTCCTTTAAATTGTGGCTGGCGTTTTTCCACGTACGCGTCCAACCCCTCTTTTGCATCTTCCGATTGAAACAGTTGTTGTTGCAGTTCGCGCTCCAGCGCGAGGGCAGATTCGAAAGGTATCTCAGCGCCGGTTTGCACGCTGCGTTTAATTCTGCCGACCGCGCCGGCAGCTTTGTTTGGCGTAGTGAACTGCGCCGCGTATGTCAGGACCTGATTCATGAATGAGGCGCTCGTATCGGCCACGTAGAGCAGGTTAATGAGACCGATCTCGCGGCCCACTTCGAAATCAAACAGCTCGCCTGTAGCCATTAACTCAATCGCTCTTGATTTGCCGACCAAACGCACCAGCCGCTGCGTGCCGCCGGTACCTGGCAAAACTCCAAGTGAGACTTCCGGCAATCCCATCTTGCCCGCTTTGCGGCGTGCAATGCGAATGTCCGCGGCCATCGCAACCTCGAGCCCACCGCCTACACAGTGGCCGTTGATTGCGGCAATCACCAGTTTTGGTGTTTGCTCCAGGCGCGATAGCGTCTCATTGGCGTGCAAACAAAAGTAATACTTGAAAGTTGGCGTCACGCTTTGGAGCATGTTGATGTTCGCGCCGGCGCAGAAAAACTTTTCACCGTTGCCGGTAAGAATAATTACCTGAACGCTTTCATCCATGCGCGCCTTAAGGATCGCGCTGTCCAGCGCCAGCATCATCTCGTGGGTGTAGGTGTTCGCAGGCGGATCGTTGAGCGTCAGAATTGCGATCCCGTCCTTAGTCTGATACTGAATCAGATCGCCGGATAGTGTCGTTCCCATAGCTTGCGCTTCAGCCTCTGCCATATTTAGAGCCTCCGATTTCACAACCCGCCACGCCAAACGCTTAGCTGCTCCGCTTCGGCCCCGGGAGCGAAGTCTAGTGCCTCTGTTGTCGATCCAGCAACAAATCCGTGCAGGAACAAACGAGTCAGGTTATCAACTAACTCCGAAACCTTGAGCTTGCCGGACGGGTCATACCAGTTATAGATCCAGTTCATCATACCGAACAGCGCATAAGTGGCAACAGTAAGATCGACGTGAGTCTGGTTCTCCTGTTGTTGCTGAATATCCTTAAGAATAC
>JBOGOP010000195.1:0-10865 GCA_050747225.1 Pyrinomonadaceae bacterium | reverse complement strand
TCATAACGTGACACCGCTCATTATTCACGGTCACTTCTACCAGCCGCCGCGCGAGAATCCGTGGACGGGGACTATCGATCCTGAACCGGGCGCGCTTCCGTTTCACGATTGGAACGAACGCATCCACGGCGAGTGTTATCAGCCGAATAGTGCAGTTCGGATTGTTGTCGGCGGCGCAGAGCGGGTCGTCAATAACTACGCGCATATAAGTTTTGATTTTGGTCCGACCCTACTTTCCTGGCTGCAGCGACATCATGCAGAAACCTATGCCCGCATCATCGCCGCCGACACTGAGAGCGCCCGCCGGCACAACGGGCACGGTAACGCAATAGCGCAATCCTACAATCACGCTGTCCTGCCGCTCTGCAACAGTCGGGACCGACGCACGCAAGTGCGTTGGGGTATGGCTGATTTCCGTTATCGATTCGGCCGCGAGCCTGAATCGATGTGGCTGCCCGAGACCGCCTGCAACGACCATGTGCTTGGTTTGCTGATTGACGAAGGTCTGCGTTATGTCATCCTGGCTCCGCAACAAGCATTGCGCGTTCGCAGTAGGACAGACATTCCTGTCTGTCCCGCAACGCCTCGCGTATCTGCCGGCAGAGCCTCAGTCGTAGCGGGACAGACTGGAAAGTCTGTCCTACCCTGGCATGCCGTCAATCGCAACACGATTGATACGAGCGTTGCCTATAGTTATTTTCATCGCGATAGTTCAGGACGATCAATCTCCGTGTTTTTCTATGATGGCAACCTGGCGCACGCGATCGCGTTCGAGCAGGCCCTGGCCTCGAGCAAGGTGTTGGTCGATCACCTTGGGCAACGAAGAGCGGAGGCAGCAGGCTTGATCAATATCGCCACAGACGGTGAGACGTATGGGCATCACCACAAGTTTGGCGACCTTTGCCTGGCGTATGCGATTGAAGTCGACGCTCCGGCACGAGGGTTTGCGCTTACCAACTACGGCGAACATCTCGAACAGTTTCCGCCGGAGCTGGAAGTCGAGATCAGCAATGGTGAATTAGGCGAGGGCAGTTCGTGGAGTTGCGTCCACGGTGTTAGTCGTTGGATTCGCGATTGTGGTTGTCAAACCGGAGGCGAGCCCGGCTGGAACCAGGCCTGGCGCGGTCCTTTGCGAGCGGCGCTCGACTACCTTCGTGACGAAGCGGCGAGTTATTTTGAAGCGACGCGCGGGAAGTTGTTCACCGATCCGTGGCTTGTGCGCGACGATTCGATTGGTCTGGTGCTTGACGAATTCAAGTCGCGCGAAGAATTTCTCCGCCTGCATGCACCGCGTGCGCTCAGTCGTGAGCAGCAACAAAGGGCACTGCTGTTTCTGGAACTGCAACGGCAGGCGCTGCTGATGTATACGAGTTGTGGCTGGTTCTTCAGCGACCTTTCGGGAATTGAACCGATCCAGATTCTGAAGTATGCCGGCCGTGCACTTGATCTAATGAATCAACTTAGTCTGCCCTCACCGCGCGGGCGATTCCTCGAGATACTGGCGGAAGCGAAAGGTAATCGACCTGAATTGGGAAACGGCGCAGACATTTACCGCCGACTGGTTGAGCCGTTACAGTTCCAGCAAGTTAACGACGAACAATTGGTAACCTAGACGCCAGCCAGTTTGGGGGAACGACGGTAAAGAATGTGCCAGGTCTCTGTGCAACCTCGGTGTCCTCCGTGCCTCTGTGGTAAAAAACGCCAGGCTTACCACAGATTCACAGAGTACGCAGAGATCGCACAGAGAAATCGAATTTAAGACACCACCTGATTGTTAGAGGCGTTTCAGTTGCGACGAACGCTTCGTGGTTGAACCACTCAACGAGTCTGCGGAGCAGACGGCAGAATGTAGCCCCGGGTGGAGCGAAGCGGAGCCCGGGGATCAAGCCAGATGAGGGATCTGAGCCCGCGATAGCGGGCGACAGAAACTACGGCTGCATGACCAAAAAAACTCCAAACAAACCACGTAGTAAAGTGAGCGTTGACGATCGTGCCAATAGTCCCCGCAATTCCGGTAAAAAACCGTCTAACTCAAAACGCCGCGCGTCCGAGTCCCATGAATCGCAAACCACTTCGTCTCAATCCATCCTCGGTGAACTCGACCTCCACCTCTTCGGTGAAGGCCGTCATGAACAGATCTACGAGAAACTGGGCGCACACGCGGTCACTCACGACGGCGTAAAGGGAGTTTCGTTCGCAGTCTGGGCGCCGGCAGCGGGGCAGTTGAGTGTGGTCGGCGACTTCAACGCCTGGGACGGCACACAAAACCTGATGCGTCCCCTTGGTACCAGCGGCGTTTGGGAAACGTTTATCCCCAAACTGCAAGCCGGCGAGCTTTACAAATACCAAATTAAGGCCCCCGGTCTGGCCGCTTTTCTCAAGGCGGACCCTTACGCATCCTTCGCGGAAGAGCCACCCAATACTTCGTCGATCATTTACGAGTCGAGCTATCGTTTTCGTGATGCGCGTTGGATGAAGAAGCGCGCCGGCCGTGAACATTTTCGCCAGCCGCTGTCGATCTACGAAGTCCACTTTGGATCGTGGCGCAAAGTAGGACAGGCACTCCTGCCTGTCCCGGATGATGACGAGAGTTCTGGAAAAGTTGAGAGTCGTTCGCTCACTTATCGCGAGATGGCGGAGCCGTTGGCCGAATATGTGCTGGCGATGGGCTTCACGCATGTCGAGTTTCTTCCGTTGAAGGAACATCCTTACGGGCCGTCGTGGGGTTATCAGGTCAGCAACTACTACGCACCCTCAGCACGATACGGAACACCCGACGATTTCCGTTTCTTGATCGACTGTCTGCACCAGCGCGGCATTGGCGTGATCATGGATTGGGTGCCCGCGCATTTTCCCAAAGATGCTTTTACGCTGGGGCGTTTCGACGGCACCGCGCTTTACGAACACCTCGACCCGCGCAAGGGAGAACATCCCGACTGGGGCACCTACATTTTTAACTATGGGCGCAACGAAGTGCGCAACTTCCTGCTCGCGAATGCGCTCTACTGGTTCAAGGAGTTTCATCTCGACGGCCTGCGCGTTGACGCGGTGGCGTCGATGCTCTACCTCGACTACAGCCGCAAGGAAGGTGAGTGGGTCGCAAATGAGTTTGGCGGACGCGAGAATTTGGAAGCGATCTCGCTGCTCAAGCAACTGAATGAAGTGGTTCATCGCGAATGTCCCGGAGCCATGATGATTGCGGAGGAGTCGACTGCGTGGCCGCAGGTTAGTCATCCGGTTTATGCCGGCGGACTGGGCTTTGATTTCAAGTGGAACATGGGCTGGATGCACGACACGCTCAAATACTTCCAGACTGATCCGCTCTTCCGCGGCGGCAATCACAATGCGCTGACGTTTGGTTTGCTCTACGCGTGGAGTGAAAATTTTATCCTGCCGTTTTCGCACGACGAAGTTGTGCACATGAAGGGCTCGCTGCTAAACAAGATGCCCGGCAGCGTGGAGCAGAAGTTTGCCAACCTGCGGGCGCTATACGGATACATGTGGGCGCATCCGGGGAAGAAGCTCTTGTTCATGGGCGGAGAAATGGGGCAGTGGCGCGAGTGGAACGAAACGGAAAGCCTCGATTGGCATCTGCTTGAGGACCCGGCGCACAAGGGTGTACAGAACTTAATTAGCGATCTCAATCGCATCTATCAGAAGAGGAGTTCGCTTTGGGAAGTGGACGGCGAGCCGGAGGGATTTCAGTGGATTGACGCGAACAACGCGGCCGAGAATATTGTTTCGTTTATCCGCCGCTCAGCATCAACCAGCAGAGAACTGATATGCGTCGGCAACTTTGCGCCGGTGCTGCGTGAGAATCATCAGCTAGGTTTGCCGCGACCAGGAACCTATCGGCTGATAGCAAACACGGACGATGAAATTTATGGCGGCAGTGGTGTCAAGCTGCCGAAGTCGATCAAGGCGAAAGAGGAGCCAATTCACGGCCAGCCATACTCGGCTACGATTACTCTCCCTCCGCTAGCAACTTTGTGGTTTGAGGCGCCGGCAAGCTAGCTTGCACGGTGCTCCAACGGCGCACAATGTAAAAGCCTGGGGCAGCGCCCCAGGTAGGAGCGTCAAAGAGTTCTTAAGCGCTGAAGGCGCGAAATGGAACGATGCACACAATAGACTTTGGGCTCATCCCGCGCCTTCAGCGCTTCAGTTTCATTTAGCGCCGACCTGGGGCGTTGCCCCAGGCTTTCACATTCCGCGCCCTTTGGCGCTTCGACCCAGCCATACTCAGCGAACGTTGCCCCCCAGCCGTTAGCAACGTTGTGGTTCGAGTCGCCACGCGCTCGTCAGACTCTTTCGGATTGATTCTAAGCGGCGAAGAGTTTATTGCTGAGGTTTGGTTTCAATCTTGTCGAGGCGATCTTCTGCATCTCGCAGATCAGAGCGGGTTTCATATACGACAGCTTCGATTCGATCCAAACGCTTTGAGAGTTCACGTCTCGTTTCGACGATCTCTTTGAGCGCTTGTTCCCAGATTGGCTTGGTGTCGTAAGCCCGAATCTCGATTTTCTGCAGACGCGAATCCAGATTACCAATAGAGGAATCAACTACGTCAAAGCGCGCGTTAACGGCATCAAAGCGAGAATCAACCCCATTAAGACGCGCGTCAACGGCATCAAAGCGAGCGAACACTCGTTCCTCAAAAGGTCGCTTGCCATTCATGTCGTCGGTACTCCTGTCAGCCATGAAGTTATTATCTAACCATTCCTCGCTTCCTTCAAGGAGTCGTGTCACAACAGCTAGGTTGCCAGAGTGCAAAGCTTCTTTCATTGGCGTCCAGCTACCGTCGCGAACTCGTCTTCGTGTATCTTCGCCTCACGATGATCAACTGGGACGACATTCGCAAACAGTTTCCGGTTACGGAAAACTCGACCTACCTCAACTCTGCCGCGGCGGGGCCGTTGTCGCGCGCGACCGTGGCGGCGGCGACTGAGTATTACCAGCAGATGATGAGCGATGGCGATATTCACTGGGACGAGTGGCTGGAAAAACGCGAGGAAGTGAGACGCAAAGTCGCCGCGTTCATCAATGCCGAGCCGGACGAGATTGCACTCACCACCAACACCTCGTCGGGCATGAACGTCATCATCGACGCGCTCGAGACCCATGGCGAAGTTATCTCATGCGATCTCGAATTTCCGGTGTCGACGCTGCCATGGATGAATCGCCGCATTCCCGTCCACCTGGTTAAGTCGATTGCCGGCGGCGTGACTATCGGAGACATACGCGGAGCGATGAATGTGCGCAGCGGCATTATCTGCGTAAGTCACGTTCAGTACTCCAGCGGATTTCGTATCGATCTTGAAGAACTGGGAAAGGCCAAAGGAGGCCACGCGCTGGTGGTGAACGCAGCGCAGTCCGCCGGCGTTTTTGAAATCGATGTGAAGCGCATGAAGATCGATGCACTCTCCGCAACGGGCCACAAATGGATGCTTTCGGGATACGGCAGCGGGTTTGTCTATCTATCGCGGGAATTGCAGGAACGCTCGAAGCCGCGCGCTATCGGTTGGTTGAGCGTCGAGGATCCATATGGGGATCGAAACAATGAGATTCACTTGCGCCACGATGCAGCAGCGCGCGCGGAACTCGGCTGTCCACACTTTCCGGGGATGTTTGCTTTGGGCGCAGCGGTCGATCTGATAGCGACGTTAGGGATGAAGAACATCGAAGCCCGCGCCCTTGAACTCAATCGATTTCTGACGAGCCGGTTGATCGACTCCGGCTGGAAAGTGCTTTCGCCAATTGCCGACGAGCGCATGCGTTCCGCGGAGACGTTGGTTGAGGCAGACGATCCGGAAGGTGTGGTGGCGAAGCTTGCTGAACAAAAGATTATCGTTACAAAGAAGCCGCAGGGAATTCGCGTGGCGACGCACTTCTTCAATAACGAGGCGGATGTAGAACGATTGATTGAAGGACTCTCTGAGCGCTAGCGACGGGCTGAAAAGTCATTTTTCCGGCGCGCCAAAGGTGCGAAATGTAAAAGCCTGGGCCATCGGCCCAGGTGGCGAAGTAGCGATACTTCAAGCGCTGAAAGCGCGCAATGGGCCTTGATCAAACCCAACCCTTTAGGTCTCCCCTGCGACATTTCGCGCCCTTGGCGCTGCAGGCCGCCAGGAGTTCATTTCCTGGCGCGCTTCCTGGATGCCAATGGTTTCGCCTCCTTTGCTGCCGCTGGGCGTGCAGCGTCGCCGCCGAAGTGATTTCGTGCCAGCTTAATGAAAGTCTGGACGATCGGCGAATCGTAGCCGCCCGTTAGTCTCGCAACACCCAACTCCCAGTTAATCTGTGCGCCTTCGATCCACCATCTAACCAGCCGTCCTTTATCAACCGCGTCGCTCACCGTCTGCAGCGGCACAATCCCTACCCCCATGTCTTCTTCGACCATGCGCCGAATCGCGGCCTGGCGGCTCAGCTCCATCGCGACGTGCAGCGTCACTCCCGCCTGCGCAAAAAACTGATCGATCAGCCGGCGTGTGTTGCCGCCGCGCTCGCCGAGAATCAGCTTTTCGCCCGCTAGAGTGTAGGCGCTGATAGTGCGCTGTTTGGCCAGCCGGTGTCGTGGCGATGCGACTGCCACAAGTTGATCCTGGCTCAGCCTTTCGGTGTTGATGCCGCGCGCTTCTACTGGTAACGATACAAAGGCAACGTCGAGTTCACCGGCAAGAATTTGCTGCACCAGGGCCTCGCTGGTGCCGGATGCGACTGTGACCTCCGCGCCCGCGTGCTGTTTGCGAACGTCTTTCAAGAGCTTAGGCAAAACATCAGTTGTGACCATTGCCGAAGCACTGCCGACGCGCAATCTACCGCGTTCCGCGCCAGCCAGCTCGGCAATCTCGTCAACCGCCGCGTCGTGATCGCGGAGGATATGCCGCGCGCGTTGCAGCAATTGCTCGCCTGCCTCAGTCAGCATCACGCGACGCGGCGCTCGAATAAAGAGTTTGGCGCCGAGCTCATTTTCCAGTTGCCGAATCTGCATGCTGATCGCCGCCTGAGTTACGTGGACGCGCTGCGCGCCCGCGGTGAAGGTGCCCAATTCTGCAATGGCGATAAAGGCTCGGAGTTGTCGAATTTCCATAGGGATTTTGGTTCCAGGGTGTTGTCGGAAGTTAGCAAGCTGTTACCGGGTGTTATCAGGGACGGTTATTGTAATAATAAAATCTTTTAGTTTCCATTATAAATTGCGCTTACCTAGAATGGAAAAGAATGGTCCATGAGAATTAACAAGCGGCATTCACCCGACTATGGTCACCACTGATAGCAGACAGGCAGGGTTTGCGACTACTCGCCGTCCACCGTCAAGACGAGCAGTTGTTGGAGTTGACGGGGGCGGAACCAAGACTCGGGCGGTCATTCTCAGCGCTGATTTCGGAGTCCTCGGGGAAGGTCTGGCCGGTGCGTCAAATCCGTTGCGGGTTGGCATCGCCGGCGCCGCGACAGCGATTCGCGAGGCGATTGATCGTGCTTGCGAAGCCGCACAAATGCGTCGCACCGATCTTATTGCTGCCGAGATCGGATTAGCCGGCGCGCGACGCAGGGAGTTAAACGCGCGTATGCGTGAGGCACTCCTTGGCCTCGGCATCGGTGAGATAGTTGTGGTTGGTGACGCTGACATTGCGTTGTATGGCGCCACCGAAGGCGAACCCGGGCTGATCGTGATAGCGGGCACCGGCTCGATTTGTTGCGGCATCAATGCGCGTCGCAAGACGATCTGCGCGGGTGGCTGGGGACCGATCGCGGGTGACGAAGGCGCCGGCGCCTGGATCGCGCGGCGAGCGCTACGCGCCATCGCCCAGGCAGTGGACGGCCGCGGCCCAACAACCTTGCTTACCAGCGCGGCTTGTACTTACTTCCATGTCTCGGACCCAAACGACCTGTCGACTGCCATTTATTCGCCGACTATGACAAACGAGCGACTGGCCGGCTTTGGAAAAGATGTTATCGAAGTTGCCAGGGCGAAGGATCGAGTGGCGCGAGAAATACTGTGCGAAGGTGGTCGGGAGCTGGGGTATGCGGCTGCTGCTGTGATCCGCAATCTAAAGCTGGAGCGCGAAACTTTTCAGGTCGGGTATGTGGGTGGCATTTTCGACGCGGCAGGCGAGCTCGTGTTGTCGTCGATGCGAGACGAGATAAGCAGCATCGCGCCCAAAGCCCGGCTTGCTCCACCCAGATTCTCTCCCGCAGTTGCGGCCGCACGTATGGCATGGGAGCATCTCAACCACATGGCGCTCGCCGTGTGAGTGAGCGCCCAGCCGAACGATGCTCAAACTGCGGCAGGGAACAAACTGTTCGTTAGCCTGCAAATTTACCCAACTTGCAGCTCACCGACATCATGCCACTACGTGAATCCTAATCCAGACTGGCACACCTGAATGAACCCCGAAAACCCTGATCTGCTTCCCATCACCGAACAAGAGAATCTGAAGACCAGCAACCTCAGCTCGTCACCTGTTAGCGAAATAGTCCGCCTGATGAACGATGAAGACGCGCTGGTTGCTTCAGCAATTGCTCGCGTGCTCCCGGAAGTTGAGCGGGCGATTGAAGGAATTGTCGCCAGGATTCGGAATGGCGGGAGACTTTTCTACATTGGGACCGGCACGTCAGGGCGATTGGGCGTGCTTGATGCCGCCGAATGTCCACCGACGTTTGGGGTGTCGCCGGATCTGGTTCAGGCAGTTATCGCTGGAGGTTATGAAGCGTGCTATCGTGCGGTCGAAGCTTCTGAAGACGATGCAGCCGCGGGTGAAGCGGATTTGCGAGCCCGTGGGTTCGCAAAGGGTGACGCGCTGGTTGGGATTGCGGCGTCGGGCCGCACGCCGTACACAGTTGGCGCAATAAAGTTTGCGCGCCGCTTTGGCGCTTTGACCATTGCGCTTACCTGCGCGCCGGGTTTTGTGATTACTCAAGAAGCTGAAATCAGTATTGTTCCGGTTGTTGGTCCTGAAGTCATAGCCGGTTCGACCAGGCTTAAGGCAGGGAGCGCACAGAAAATGGTTCTGAACATGTTATCGACGGCGACGATGGTGAAGCTGGGTTACGTTACTGGAAATCGAATGACGAGTGTGCTGCCGCGCAATTCGAAACTTCGCGCGCGCGCGATTCGCATCATCATGGCTGAAAGCGGATCGGATGAAGAGACGGCGCGCAGCGCGTTGGCAGGGGCAGACGACGATCTCCGCGCAGCAATCGTGATGATCAAAACAGGAAGTTCCTGCGAAGCGGCCAAGGCCGCGCTTGAGACATCGGGCGGCATAATTCAACCGGCGCTCAAAATTCTCGGGTTTAGATAGCTGAACCTTACCAATCGTAGTCTTGTCGATCATGCTTCATGCCGCGCTAAACGGTGCTCGTGCTTGCCTCTTTGATGCGGGTGGAACAATCGTGCACCCAGACTGGCCACGACTCTCGAGCATTGCGACCGAGATTTCGGGTGCGCGCTTTGACTCGCGCGAGATGAGCCGCGCTTTCGGTGAGATGCTGAAAGCGGTAGGAATCCAGATGCAGCATAAAGAGTTTGTGCTGCCGGACGAAATGAAACGCCCGCATTGGACTTTCCGACGCATGTACGCGGCGCTTGGCCTGGACGAGGCTACCTGCGCTGCCATCGTGGAACGACTGACCATCGCCCATGCGGAACGTCATATCTGGTGCGATCCTGATCCCACGGCTTTGCGTGTGCTCGAGGAATTGAAGAGACAAGGTTTGATCCTTGCGGTTATCTCAAACACTGAGGATGGACGGCTAACAGAGTCCCTCGAAGCTGCGGGCATTTCAAGCTGCTTCGATCTGCTGGTGGATTCGCACGTCGTCGGCCATCGCAAACCCGATGCTGCAATATTCAAGCTCACTCTGGAACGCCTGGGACTGGAGGCTCACGAGGCCGTTTACGTTGGAGATTCCTATGCCCATGATGCGCTGGCCGCGCGCGCGGTCGGGTTGCGCGCTATTCTTTTGGACCCACTCGATCTACAACCCGAAAGCGTTTGTCCGCGGATCAAGTCACTTGAAGAGTTATGTGCGAAAGGCGCAGGATTCTAAATTTGATGACTCACATACTAATTAAGCCCTGGGCCGTTCTCGTCGTGCTGCTCGCGGGCGTTAGTGCGTTTGCCCAGACGGATCAAGCTGTAACGCAAACGGCTTTGGACAAACGTGTACGCGCTGAGGTATCGCAGTTCAAAGGTAAGGTCAGTCTCTACGCGAAGAACCTTGATACGGGAGCGGTTTACGAACTAGGCAGTGACGATCGCGTGCAAACCGCCAGCACAATTAAGATCGCCATCATGGTTGAAGCCTTCGCGCGCGTGAGTGAAGGAAAAGCAAAGTGGACCGACGATCTGGTGCTGACGAAAGAAAAGAAAGTAGGCGGTTCGGGAATTCTTGAGGAGTTCGCAGACGGCTTGCACCTGACTTTCCGTGACGCTGTGACCCTGATGATGATTATGAGCGATAACACGGCGACAAATCTGGTAATCGATGTGTTGACTGCAGAAGCGGTCAACGTTCGGATGGAGTCGCTCGGGTTTAAGGAAACGCGGTTGATGCGACGCGTATTCGGCGGCGGCGAGAGCCAGGAAGGTAAGAAAGAGGAGAGCAAGCGTTTCGGGCTCGGCCGCACCACGCCGCATGAAATGGTTTCGCTTTTGGAAAAACTTGAACGCGGCGAAGTTATTAATGCGGCAGCCTCGAAAGAGATGCTGGAATTAATGAAACGCGAGCAGGGCACTAATGGTCTCTGGCGCGAACAGTGGCGCGTGCCGAAGGCTACCAAGTCCGGCGCCCTCGACGCGCTGCGCAGCAACATCGGCATTATTTACCATCCGCGCGGGCGCATTGCGATTGCGGTCACCTGTAGT
>JBOGOP010000194.1:6507-10868 GCA_050747225.1 Pyrinomonadaceae bacterium | reverse complement strand
GCGGCATTGCGCGATTTGATCTGCGCGACGATGGCTTTGTGCGCGTGCTGACGATCAACGATACGCGCCACTTGGTTGGGATTTGACGGAAATTAGCCGCGGGTTCTCGCCGATGAACGCGGATCAGATCAAAGGTAGGGAAAATTCAGAAAAGCTTGTCAGGCGGTAGCTTATTCTTGATCTGATCCGCGTTCATCCGCGCAAATCCGCGGCTAGTACTTCTTACGGCGTTGCAAGCCGCGCGCGCTCAGCGTCCGTCCAGTCGCAAAGTGTCTTCACATCTTCAGGCGATAGTCTTGAGCCCGGATGCAGCGGCGTATAACTACTCAACGGCATTCCGCCGGCCCTTACTTCCCGACATATCTGCCTTAGCAGCGAATCATTATCACGCTGACTGTAACGCCCCCATTCAGACAAATTCATGTTCTCGCGGCCTTCAATTACGTGATCGATCACGAACCACGACACCGGGGCGACGTTTGAGTACCAGGGCCAACGAGTCTTATTTGAATGACAATCGTTACAGGAACGAGCGAAGATCGCGGCGACTTGTGGCGTCACCTGAAGCCGAGATTCAATTGACTGGCTCGGATCGCTGGCAGGGTTAGTCTTGGCCGGACCAAAAAACTGAGCAATCACCAGGCAAACAGCGCCGGCAATTAGCAGCCATCGCAATAACCTGAATAGTCTCTTCATACTCGCTGCCCCTTTGCGGTTCTCCTTATTATCCTAACGTCTCGCGCGCTGTGATGTTAACAAACCCTTTGGAGTGCGCCGACACAGCGAAGCGGCGACGGCGCTTTAGTCTGTTAAGTAAGTACCATCAAAAGCGGTGTCTCCCGACTTATCGGGATTGCCACCGCACTCCAAAATAGTTGTGTCTTGACTAGCCTGCTTGCGGCGGTAATTCAGTGGAGACAGCTGTCTCCAGTTTTGGTTGATTAGCTTTGGCTGGAGTTTGCGGGTACCAGTTTGGATCAGGCGGCGGGGGCAACATGTCCGGCGACGACGCTCTTATTAGTTCAATGTGCTGGCGCAGCTTGGCCGAGATATACATACCGATAGCGAAGATACCGGTCAGTCCCACACCCCCGTCGAAAAAACGAGTGGTCAACAAAGATACCAGCAGCCCAGCGCCCAATAGGTTTCCTGAAACCATCTTCACTCGCTCGCGTCGGTTCAGATAGTCTGACATCGTCGACGGCCAGCGGAAAACCCATACTAGATTGTAGAACGGAATAAAGTGCTTCCAGGCTGCTTCGGCCCCGCTGATCGGATAATGGTTTCGAGAGACCTCACCAAGTATGGTGTGAAATCTGCTCACGCAAAACAGCCAGTAGATGTAGCCAGCCAGTGCTATCAGAATCAACACGAGCATTCCCACCTCGGGATCCAGCTCGAGCGCAAACAATAGTGTCTCTTCAGTAAGAAAAGCGGCGACAAAGAAGAACCCAAACCAGACCCACGGGAGCGAACTTTTTGCCGGGACCTCTTCGAGCGCGTCGGGAGTAAGCATGAGGGACGTGAACATTCTGGGGTTCTCCTCTCTCAAATGAACTTTGGGTTGGACCACCAAAAGGAACCGGCAGCTGTAACACTCAACACTTTGGAGTGCGCCGCCTTGTCGGCGCTTTGGCCAGCGGCGGCTTGGCGCCGCTTTGTTTTAGTTATTCTTAATTGACAATTGTTGTGTACCGCACCTAAGCCCAAAGCGCCGACAAGGCGGCGCACTCCAAGGAGTTGAGTTTTAAGAAATATCAGAGAAGCGCGGGCGTAGCGCTCTCGTTAACGGGAGTTGGCTCCGGGTTATCGTCCAACGACTGCTGGCGATGGACCGTTCCGTCTGATTCAAAGATGTAGGCGGAGGGCGCTTCGCGCATGATGATGTCCTGCAAACGCATGAGTCCGTACAGCAATGCTTCCGGTCGTGGTGGACAACCGGGTATGTAAACGTCCACGGGTATGCAGCGATCGACGCCTTGCATGGTGGAATAAGAATCGAAAGGTCCGCCGGTTGAGGCGCAGGCCCCCATGGCGATCGCCCACTTTGGCTCCGGCATCTGCTCGTAAACTCGACGGACAACCGGTCCCATCTTCAAAGTGACAGTCCCGGCAATGATTATGAGGTCGCTCTGTCGTGGACTAGGACGGAAAACGCCGGCGCCGAAGCGATCGATATCAAAACGTCCCGCCCCAGTCGCAATCATTTCGATCGCGCAACAGGCGAGACCGAAAGTCATCGGCCAAAGCGCTGACTTACGGGCCCAATTAACACCGAAGCTCACCGGCTTGGTGTTCATCAGCGGCGCCGCCACGTTACGCCGAACTGCGTTCATTAGCGAATCAAATCTAGTAAGGAGAAATCCTTCTTCGTGTTCAGCCATAAAATTCAAGGCAGAAGGATGAGGGCTGAAGGATGAAAATGAGTTCGAGGTTGCGACTCAACTTCATCCTTCCGCCTTCATCCTTCATCCTTTCTTTACGCCCACTCCAGCGCACCTTTCCGCCAGGCGTAGTAGTAGCCGACGACCAGGATAGCGATAAAGACAAACATCTCGACGAGCGCGAATTTCGTGAACGAGAAATTGTCGCCCATGAAAATGATCGCCCAGGGCAGAAGAAAGATCGTCTCCACGTCGAAGATCAGAAACAACATGGCGACGATATAATAACGAACTGTGAATCGCGAATGGGCGTCGGTAGTCGGATCGATGCCGCACTCATACGGCCGCATCTTCCCCTTGCCGTAGACTATCGGCCGCAGAAATCGTCCCAGAATAATCGGCAGGATAGGAAATCCGATGGCGACCACGAAAAAGATCATCACCGGCAAATACGCCGTAACCGGTGCACCGACAGTCTGCACAACATCTGTTGCCTTGAGCAGCATCTAGCTAAAGTCTCGTTCAGGATTTGCGGTAGTTGTGTTGTTCTGTTGGAACTACTCGCGAGCTTCGTCTTGATTATTGAAATCGCAACGATATTAAGTGTCGCGCAAGATCAATGTCAACGAAGACTTTCGCTCAAGCAGTTCAGCCCAATGTTCAAGCAGTTCAGAGTTCGACCTTTAGGTTGTGGCTTGGGAAACGGGACAAGGCAAAGCTTGAACACGTAGCTATTCAGCTCTTAGCTCCGGAGAGCCGAATGTTTATAGACACCTGGGACTATCGCATCGCCTAGCTCCGTAGGAGCGCAATATTCTTGGTACCCTCGGAACAGACGCTATAAACATTACGCTCCTTACAGAGCTAACAAGACATTCTTGCTCTTCCTCGTCTATAAACATTTCGTCCCTAGCGGGACTGAGGAGTTCGATGACTCAATGCAAATTGCCGCCGGGGCGGCCCGCGAGCAGCGCGATCGCGTGTTTCAGCACCGGTGCAATTACTGCGAAGCTTTCGCGGACGGCTTTGGGTGAACCGGGAAGATTCACGATCAACGTTCCCGAGCGGATGCCACAGACGCCTCGTGAGATCATGGCCATTGGAGTTTGCTTCAATGTTTCCATGCGCATGGCTTCGGCGAGGCCAGGGGCTGCGCGTTCGATTACCTTGAGTGTAGCTTCCGGCGTGTTGTCGCGCGGGGAGAAGCCGGTGCCGCCCGTGGTGACGATGAGGTTTACGTCTTTCCGTTCGGCGCAATCAAGTAGCGCTGCAGCGAGGGGTTCGAGATCGTCGGAGAGAATTTGCGTCGCCACAATCTCTGCGCCCAGTTCAAGGAGCATTTGGACGAGCACTTCGCCGGAGGTGTCTTTACGTTCGCCGCGCGCACAAGCGTCGCTGACGGTGATGACGGTGGCTCTGATTGTGAGTTCCTTAATCTCAATTGGCATCTTGTTTAGATTTTCTCTCGCCCCTTCAGGGCGAAGATATTTTAGGGGCTTGTACCAGGGGTGGCGCGCGAAACGCGCTTACCCCTGGCTACTATATGTCACGCCTTCAGCGTGAAGGTTGTCTGCTTTCTGCCTACTGCCTACTGCTTTCCGCCTACTGCCTACTCGCCCTGGCGTGGTCCCTGAGCCAGCAACGATCCATGACGACAAGTAGGCCGGCAGCGTGAGCGCGTTGCGCCGCGGCGTCGTCGATCACGCCGTCCTGTAACCAAACCGCTTTGACACCCACTGCGATTGCCTCATCAACCGCTCGTCCCGCTTCGCTCGACCGGCGGAATACGTCAACCAGATCGATCTTGTCAGGAACATCGGCAAGCGATGCGTAGGCCTTGTCACCAAACACTTCCGTCTCGTTTGGGTTGACGGCGATAACTCGGTAACCGCGGCTTCGCATGTAGGAGGCGACGCCATAAGACGGACGGTGCTGATCGGAGGAGAGGCCGACGACGGCGATGGTCTTACAGTCGTG
>JBOGOP010000194.1:0-6497 GCA_050747225.1 Pyrinomonadaceae bacterium | reverse complement strand
CCTTTCGATTGTTTCGGCGCTGTTGATTTCCAAGATGTTACCCCTTGCTCGCGCTGCCTCGGAGATTCCAAATGCCAAATTCCAGATCTCAAATTTGAGATCTCAGAAGTCAAAACTAAGAACTAAGAAATAGGAACTCACTCAGTACTCAGCACTCAGCACTCAGTACTCAGCACTCAGCACTCAGTACTCAGCACTCAGTACTTCTTTTAGATCAGCGCACCGCCGCGCCTACCGCATGCAGTTCCTGCAACGACCGAACCTTAATTGTCCCGTCAGTCGCGCGCGCGCCAATCGCCTCAACGATCGCCTGCGCGCCCGTCATCGTTGTTACGCAGGGAACGTTGTATTGCAGAGCCGCGCGGCGAATGGCCTGCTCGTCGAAGTGTGAAGCGCGACCCAACGGCGTATTAATCACCAGCGCAATCTCGCCGCGCTTGATCAAGTCGACGATGTTTGGACGTCCCTCGTTAACCTTAAAGACGCTCTCCACCTTCAGGCCAACTTCCCGTAAGCGCTCCGCGGTTCCCAGTGTCGCCACAATCTCAAACCCGAGCCGCGCCAGCCTGCGCGCCAGCACAACTGCCTGGCCTTTGTCGGCTTCGTTCACGCTTATGAAAGCGCGGCCCGCTTGCGGCAGCGACAAACCAGCCGCCGTCATGGCCTTGCCATAAGCTTCGCCAAACGTATCGCCGACACCCATCACTTCGCCGGTTGAATGCATCTCCGGACTCAGAATCGGATCCACTCCGGGAAACTTGGCAAACGGAAATACCGGCGACTTGATGAAGAACCGACTGACCGTCAGATCCTCTGGCAAAGCAAATTCCGCCAACGCTTGTCCCGCCATCACCAGCGCTGCAATGCGTGCGATGGGAACGCCCGTCGCCTTCGAGACAAAAGGGACAGTTCGCGACGCACGCGGATTAACCTCGAGCACGTAAACGCGATGGTCTTTAATCGCAAACTGAATATTCATCAACCCACGCACCGACAACGCCGTGGCCAGCAGACGCGTGTAATGGCGCATCGTCTCGATATGTTCCGGATCAATTCTGACGGGCGGCAGCACACACGATGAGTCACCCGAATGTATGCCGGCTTCTTCGATGTGCTCCTGAATCGCTGCAATAACACAGGTGTTTTCATCCGCCAGCGCGTCCACATCAAACTCCGCCGCGCGTTCAAGAAACTTATCAATCAAGACGGGCCGGTCGGGCGTGAAGCCAACTGCGGCGCGCACGTATTCGTCGAGACTCTCTTCGTCGTAAACGATCGCCATGGCGCGGCCGCCCAACACATAACTTGGCCGCACCAGCACTGGATAACCTATCTGCTGCGCAACTTTCTTCGCCTCTTCGCCTGTCGCAGCCATTCCATTTTCAGGCTGCGGGATGCCCAGCCCGCGCAGTAAAGCGCCAAATCGTTTTCGATCTTCAGCGAGGTCGATTGCGTCAGCCGCGGTGCCGATGATGGGAACGCCCGCCTGGTGCAGGCGCATAGCCAGGTTCAAGGGGGTCTGCCCGCCAAACTGGACGATCACGCCTTCGGGCTTCTCCACGTCGACGATGTTCATCACGTCTTCGAAAGTCAGCGGTTCGAAGTAAAGACGATCGGAGGTGTCGTAGTCAGTAGAGACCGTTTCCGGATTGCAGTTGACCATGATCGTTTCGAAGCCGGCGTCGCGCAGCGCAAACGACGCGTGGCAACAGCAGTAGTCAAACTCAATTCCCTGCCCGATGCGGTTTGGGCCGGAGCCGAGGATCATAATTTTGCGCCGATCGGTTGGCGCTGCTTCGCTTTCAGTTTCGTAAGTCGAATACAGATATGGCGTGAACGATTCAAACTCAGCGCCGCAAGTATCGACGCGTTTGTAGACTGGGACTACGCCCAGTTTCTTACGGTAATCACGGACTTCGGCTTCCGTTTTTTCAGTTAGATAAGCGAGGCGACGATCCGAGAGTGCGACCTCCTTAAAAGATCGCAAAAGTTCCGGCGAGATATCTTCGAGCTTGTGCCCTTCGATTCCCTTTTGAATTTCCATCACGTCCTGGAGCTGTTCGAGAAACCATGGATCCACGCGCGAGAGGCGATAGATCTCGGCGATCGGCCAGTCGTGCTGGAGCGCGTAGGTGATATAGGAGAAGCGCTGCGAATTGGGCCGCGCGAGTTTGCGTTGCAGTTCGTCATCGGAAACGTCCTCAAGCCGCAAAGGCTTTACTGCTTCGAGGGAGCGTAAACCTTTGAAGAGCGCCTCTTTGAACGTTCGCCCGATCGCCATCACTTCGCCAACCGACTTCATCTGTGTGCCGAGTACGTCCTCGGCTTCCTTGAACTTCTCGAAGTCCCACTTGGGAATTTTGGCGACGACGTAGTCGATGGTCGGCTCAAAAGACGCCGGCGTCTTCCGCGTGATGTCGTTAGGAATCTCGTCGAGCGTGTAACCTACTGCGAGCTTCGCAGCGATCTTCGCGATGGGAAAACCAGTGGCTTTGGAGGCAAGCGCTGAGGAGCGCGACACGCGAGGGTTCATTTCGATGATGCGAATGTCGCCGTTTTCCGGGTTCACGGCAAACTGAATATTCGATCCGCCAGTCTCAACACCAACTTTGCGAATGATGACGATTGCCATATCGCGCATCCGTTGATACTCGCGATCGGTAAGCGTTTGTGCCGGCGCAACGGTGATCGAGTCGCCGGTGTGCACGCCCATGGGATCGAAGTTTTCGATCGAGCAGATGATCACGACGTTGTCCGCCTGATCGCGCATTACTTCGAGTTCAAATTCCTTCCAGCCCAGGATCGACTCCTCGACCAGCACCTCGTGCACCGGCGAAGCAGCCAGGCCGGCGCGCACGATCTCTTCAAACTCTTCAGGGTTGTAGGCAATGCCGCCGCCGGTGCCGCCGAGTGTGAATGAAGGACGAATGATCGAGGGATAACCGGTATGCGCGACTATCTCCTGCGCTTCCGTCCACGACCTGGCAAAGCCGCCACTCGGCATTTGCAAGCCGGCCTCGTCCATAGCTTTCTTAAAAAGCAAACGGTCTTCGGCGACGCGAATGGCCTCGCGCTTGGCGCCAATCATTTCAACCCCACACTCTTCGAGGACGCCTGCATCGTCGAGCGCGATCGCCAGATTGAGCGCAGTCTGGCCGCCGACGGTGGGCAGCAAAGCATCGGGTCGCTCCTTGCGAATGATTGCGCCGACAGCTTCTACGGTGAGCGGCTCGATGTAGGTGATGTCGGCCGTTTCCGGGTCAGTCATGATCGTCGCCGGATTGGAATTGACCAGTACGACCTTGAAACCTTCCTGACGCAACGCTTTGCAGGCTTGCGTACCGGAGTAGTCAAACTCGCACGCCTGTCCAATAACAATTGGGCCGGATCCGATGATTAAGATTTTGTGGATATCAGTGCGTTTAGGCATTCAAGACAACATCTACTGACAATTGACCGAAGTGGTGAGGAAGCATTATACATAGCCATCTCAAACACTTAAAACTGCAACGCTGGCTTGGTAGTGGGTCAGTTTGGAATTTTCGAAGTTGTTTGTTGCAGAGCCGAGCGCGGTAGCGCCGGATGCCAAAGGCAACAGGACAACAATCGTAGGATCATCTCTCGCAGAAAGACCAGAGAACTTTCGTGAGTCATCCCGCTGCCCATAATTCTTTCGAGTTGACTCCAACATCCGGCGCTACCGCGCTCGGTTCTGTAATGGTTCCTGATTAACCAAACTTTTCCACTACCGCTCGCTTCGTCAACTATGAAAACCGTCTGCCAATTTTGGATACGCAACCCGTTGCCGGTGATGCTGCTGCCAACCCTGGCGTGCTTTGCCATTTTTCTGTCGCCGGCGATCGCGCAGAAGTCCCAGAAGGCTATCGACTACTACAACAGCGGACTTCGAAAACAGGAGAGTGGGGACCTGGATGGCGCTCTCGCGGACTACGATAAGGCCCTCACGCTGGAACCTCGCCTCGCAGACGCTTACAACAACCGTGCGAACATCAAACTCCAAAAAGGCGATCCTGATGGCGCCATCAACGACTACAGCAAGGCGATCGAGCTCAAACCACGCAGCGTCGAAACCTATTTCAATCGCGGCGTAGTACGTCTGCAAAAAGGCGACAATGACGGCGCAATTGCAGACTTCACCAGTTCGATTCAATTGGTACCGGAGTTTGCCATGGCCTACAACAATCGCGGGAACGCGAGGAAGGCCAAGGGTGATACCGAGGGTGCGATCAGCGACTACACCAAAGCCATCGAGTTCAATCCTAAGCTAACCATAGCCTATTACAATCGGGGCGCGGCCCATCAGGCAAAGCAGGATGCCGTGTCCGCAGTCAAAGATTACACAACCGCACTGGAAGCGGCTCCGCAATTCGTAGACGCGTACATCAATCGCGCGCAGGTGCGAAACTCGCAACAAGACTTTGATGGGGCAATTGCCGATTACAGCAAAGCGATTGAGTTGAAGCCGGATGCCGGAGTCTACTATGCGCTCGGCACAGTGCGGCAGGCTAAAAAGGATTTGGATGGGGCTATGGCTGACTATTCCAGGGCAATTACTCTCGACCCCAGTCTGGCTGCAGCTTATTCCAGTCGGGCGGTGATAGAAACGCTACAAGGTAAGAAGTCTGAGGCGCTTCAGGACTTTGAAAAGGCCTTCAAGATCGATCCTGGTTTGCGCGGGAGTTTCAAGACCTTCATCGAAAAACGCCTGAATGCCACGGTGCCTTAGAAGTTGTTGGGCAGTTACGGCTGAGAGGTTGGCGAATCAAAGCGACGCTGCTCAAGGTGCCGGCGATAATCTTCTCCCTCGATCTGCACCTTCTTGCACATTTCGTATAGACGACTGCGCAACGGCGTGCCGATGCGTTCCTCGAATGTTGTCATCTCCTGCATTCGGTCAGCTGCAAAAGTTCTTCTGCGTTTTGGATCAGCCGCGTCGGTATCCTCAGCTGCAGCGCGCGGCTCGTCCAAATAATTCGTGGTGAAGATCGTAAGCTTCTTGTTGTTATAACGGGTGTTGATGATCTGATAGAGCGTGTCGCGCACCCAATTGGTCGGTACAGTGGCTCCCAACTCATCGAGCACAAGCACCTCGGCCTGGAACACAGGAGCCAGCACACGCATTTCCGAAGTTTGGGAAACTGGGTTATAGGAATCCTGTATCGCTTTGAGTAGAGAGCCTGACTCATAGAACAGACAAGTGACGCCCTTTTTCTCGATCAGATCCCTCAGCACAGCGATGGCTAAATGAGTCTTGCCGACTCCAACACTGCCCATAAACAAGAGCCCAGTTTCAACTGCCGGGTATTCTTCAACCAACCGGCTGGCAAAGCTGTGTGCAAAGTATTGGGAATCATTCTTGGGGTAGTAATTATGGAACGAACATTCGCGAAAGCGCGGCGGGATGCGCGCCGCGTCGAGCGCCTTCGCTCCGCTATTCGATCGCCGGCAGTCGCACATTGCAGCGCCCTTGCCGGAGTCGAGCCTCGTGCCGGTGCCAAAACAGAATTGGCAAACAACATCCTGGGGGCGCGGCGTTTGATCGGAGTCAGCCTGGGAGTCTGTAACCTCGTGCAAGCCACTGGCGAAAGGTATTACGTTTTTGCCTGAGTTATCTGATGACATGTGGAGCGCGTGTAATTGGGACAAACTGGTTGCTGTAGTCGAATCGGGTTGGATTATAGCACCGCAAGTAGCGAGCGCAATGAATCGCAGCAATCGATAGTGTTAATTCAAATTAGCCCGCGCTGAAGCAAGTGAAACGAATCGTCAGCGTGCGAAAAGTCAACCTTCTTTGCACCAATATGCCCACCGAATTACTTGATATTCAGATTGTATCTTCCCAGGGCGCATTTTCAAATTTGACGTCCGTGGACTATTGTTAGAAGACTGGAGGTTTTATCGAACCCGGCATGCGTCTATTGCATTCATTGCTGACCAAATTTGGACTTAACAAGATAAAGGCGGAGCGCCATCCGATTCGCGTCTTTCTGCTGGATGACGACAGAAGACGACACCGGTGGTTCGCGGCGCGCTTTAAAGGTGATTTTGTCGACGTGGCGGATAACGTCGAGCAGGCCAGGGAGTTGCTGGGCGAAAATTCTTACGACGCGATCTTCCTGGATCACGACCTTCATCCCGAGCACTACAACAGCGAAAGCCGCGACGACACGCGGACTGGATACGCTATTGCTGTCTGGCTGGCCGCTAACCCCGACCTTCAGTCGGCTTCAACCATCCTGGTTCACACGCGAAACGCTGACGGGGCAATGCGAATGGTGGAGGAGTTGCGCCGTGCCGGCCGATCCGCCGAATACGTTCCGTTTCCGTTGCTGGAGGAGCGGATAAAGCGCTACTGGCGACACTGAGAAATGGGGGAAAGGGCAAAGGGACAAAGGGAAAGCGTGATTCGTCACGGTTTCCCTTTTCCCCTTTATCCCAACGTTAATGTTATTGGTTGGTAATGGTTGCCGTTGTTC
>JBOGOP010000193.1:0-10906 GCA_050747225.1 Pyrinomonadaceae bacterium | reverse complement strand
ACAAATGACTTTCCAATCGTCAAGATCTATTGTCCAACAAGATTTCGCCGAGATGACGTTAAAGGGAGTTCCGATCTAATGGAGTATGCCAGCGAAAGTTTCGTCAACAGAATCTCAGAAACTTCCTTCGGCGAACTGATCACCCGCCAACAGGCTTACCTGCTAATCGAAGAGCAGCGAGAGGACGAAATCCTCATGTTAATGCGTGCGGCGAGCAGGCTGCGCGACTGCTACAAGGGCAACGTTGTCACCTTCTCCAAGAAAGTCTTCATCCCGCTGACAAACATCTGCCGCGACTACTGCGGTTACTGCACCTTCCGCAAAGATCCCACGGAACCAGGCGCGCACACCATGACTCCGGATGAAGTGATTGCCATCGCCGAGGCCGGCGCACGCCTTGGCTGCAAAGAGGCACTCTTTAGCCTTGGCGACAAACCGGAAGCCGCCTTTTCTGAAGTGCGCGATGAACTGAGGAAGCTCGGTCATCAAACGACGCTAGCATATCTTAAGGAGATGTGCCGTCGCGTCTTACTTGAGACCTCGCTCTTGCCTCACAGCAATCCAGGTCTGATGCGGCGCAAAGACCTCGAAGAGTTGAAGCCTTTCAATGTGAGCCTGGGACTGATGCTGGAGACTGTAAGCTCGAGATTGATGGGGCCAGGTGAGTCGCATGAGGGGGCGCCTGATAAACATCCGCGGCTTCGCTTGCGGACGATCGAAGAAGCCGGCCGGCAGGGTATTCCTTTCACTACCGGAATTCTCATCGGCATCGGCGAGACGCTCGTCGAAAGAGTTGATTCCCTATTTGCGATCCGTGACCTGCACCGGCGTTACGGTCACATTCAAGAGGTGATCATCCAAAACTTCCGCGCGAAGAGCACCATTCCAATGTGCAATCACGCCGAGCCTTCACTACTCGATTTGGCGCGTACGGTGGCGGTGGCCCGACTAATTTTTGGCGGCGAGATGAACATTCAAGTGCCACCCAACCTTAGCCCAGCCGACTACCCATTTCTGCTCGGGACAGGTATCAACGACTGGGGTGGAATTTCGCCACTGACGATCGACCATATCAACCCGGAAGCCCCCTGGCCTCACATCGAAAGGTTAAGAGAAAACACTGCGAGCGCCGGATTCGTTCTTAGGGAGCGGCTCGCCGTCTATCCTGAATTCACCAAGCGAGAGGAGTTTCTTTCAGCACCGGCGCGCGAGCGCCTTGAGTCCATGTCCGATGAGGAAGGTTATGCACGAACAAACTAGACCCCTTAATAGACCGGAACAACAGCCGTTAGAATTCTATCTCGCTCGTCTCGGGGCGGATGTAGCCTTCGATACAATCAACCTCAAGACCGCGCGAGCCCTCGATCGAGCCCTGGCTGGAAAGGAGCTGTCGTCTGACGAAGGGATGACACTGGCCGCCGCTGAGGGAAGGGAGCTCCAAGCCTTGATCGGCGCCGCCGATTGCGTGAGGTTCGAGACGGTTGGCGACGTGGTGACATACGTTGTCAATCGCAACATCAATTTCACGAACATCTGCTTTGTCGGTTGTCGCTTCTGCGCTTTCAGCCGGACGCCGCACCAGGACGACGCCTACTTTTTAAGCCAGGATGAGATCACGCAGCGTGCCGAGGAGGCCTGGCAGCGCGGCGCCACGGAGGTTTGCGTGCAGGGCGGCTTGCCGCGTGGCATGGACGGTTATCATTACCGGGACGTGTTGCGGGCGATCAAAAAAGGAGCGCCCTTGATCCACATTCACGCTTACTCTCCAATGGAGGTGGTCTACGGGGTTGAGCGAACAGGTATGTCTTTGACTGACTACTTGCTGATGCTTAAAGGGGTTGGATTGGATACGTTGCCGGGGACGGCGGCTGAAATTCTGGATGATGGGGTGCGGGGACAGATTTCGCGCCAGAAGTTAACGGTCAAACAGTGGGTCGAGGTGATCACCACCGCGCACCGCCTAGGCATTCGCACGACCTCGACGATGATGTATGGTCACGTTGAAAATGGCGAGCACTGGGTGCGGCAGCTCTTATTGTTGCGTGACATGCAAAAGGAGACTGGCGGCTTCACGGAGTTTGTGCCCCTAGGGTTCGTACATCAAAACACACTGTTGTATCAGATTGGGGGTGCGCGACCCGGCCCCACGATTGAAGAACACCTGAAGGTGCATGCGCTGGCGCGGCTGATGTTGCGAGGATGGATTGATAATATTCAAGTTTCCTGGGTGAAGCTGGGACGGAAGATCTCTCAAGCCTGTATGCGAGCAGGTGCGAATGACTATGGCGGGACACTCATGGACGAGAACATCTCGCGGCTCGCAGGAGCAACGGCCGGGGAATATCTGTCGCCGGAAGAGTTTCAGGAGCGCATCAGAGAGATTGGTAGAATACCGGCGGAACGCTCAACTCGATACGAGATACTCAAGCGTCACGCGGCATGAGCCGCACGCCCACCGCGAATCAAATTGTCAAAACAGTTTCACGCAAAGACGCAAAGGTGTGCAAAGACGCATCAAAGGTGTGCAAAGACGCATCAAAGGTGTGCAAAGACGCAAAGTCCACTCCGTTTTGTTCTTTGCGTCTTGCGTGAAAATTCCTGCTGAGAAAGGAACAAGATACGGAGCGTCGCTTTGGATAGGATTGAACTCATCGGCCTCGAAGGCATTTCTGAAATCAAGTCGGGAGACAAGCTTGCTGTCCAAATCAGCGAGGCCGCTCGGCGCACTGATGTAAACATCTCCCCGAATGACATACTGGTGGTGGCTCAGAAGGTCATTTCTAAAGCTGAGGACAGATTGGTTCGTCTGGCTGACGTTGCGCCCTCCGTCTTTGCTCAAACGCTTGCTGATGAATGTAAAGTTGATGCGAGGTTAGTCGAGCTGGTGTTGCGGGAATCGCGCCGCATAGTGCGAATGAGCGAGCGGGTCCTGATCACTGAGACGCATCATGGTCTGATTTGCGCCAATGCCGGCATCGATCGGTCCAATGTAGCGGGAGAAGATTATGTCTCCTTGTTACCCGTGGACCCTGACGCTTCGGCCCGTCAACTTCGTGTGGAGCTCGATCAATTATTAAACATCAAGGTAGCAATCATCATCACCGACACGTTCGGACGTCCGTGGCGGGAAGGCCTCACGAACGTAGCTATCGGTTTAGCGGGGATCAACCCGCTTGAAGATCTCCGCTATCAACATGATGATCACGGAAAGTTGCTCAAGGCTACAGTTCTGGCGACCGCTGATGAGGTTGCCGCTGCCGCGGGGTTAGTCATGCGCAAGACCAAACGAGTTCCGGTGGTATTGGCTCGAGGCTTCGCTTACGAACCGGGTGAGCACACTGCGCGGGAACTACAACGCGTTCGAGAGCTTGATCTATTCCGGTAGTCGGCTCCCACATCACCATTTTCGGAGGAGATACGATCCACGAAATTACACGGACCGCACGAAACGAATGCCCTTTTTCGTGCGGCTTCGTGTGATTGCGTGGATCGTTTGGCTGTTTCGATTGCTCTCAAGTTTTCAGTAACCTGCAGGACCGATTTGTTAACGAAGTCTAGAAACAGCAGCCTGCTAAGGAACGACCAATGATTACAGCTTTAGCCGGAGGCGTCGGCGCAGCGAAACTTCTCACCGGACTGAACCGCGTCGTGCCGTCTGAAGAGATCTCCATTATCACGAACACAGGCGACGACATCGTGTTGTTTGGTCTTTACATCTCGCCGGACACGGATATCACGGTTTATACGCTGGCCGGGATCGTTAATGCAGACACCGGTTGGGGCATTGCGAACGACACCTTTCACTGCCTGAAAGCGCTCGAACGGCTGGGCGGTGAGAGGTGGTTTAACCTGGGCGACGGGGATTTGGCGACGCACATCTGGCGCACGGAGCTTCTGCAGCAAGGCGTCACGCTGGCGGAAATTACCGAGCGAATGAGTAAGTCGTTCGGTGTCACCGCGCGGGTCATCCCAATGACGAATTCATACGTCCCGACCCGCATTGTTACCGATGAGGGCGTGCTCCATTTCCAGGAGTACCTGGTGAAACGCCGCGCTGAGCCGCGAGTGAAGGAGATATATTTTGACAATATCGCCTCGGCCACACCATCTCCCGCGGCCGTTTGGGCCATCCGTGAAGCGGAGATGGTTATCATCTGTCCAAGCAATCCACTTATCAGCATTGGGCCTATTTTGACCGTCCCGGGCATGCGCGATTTGCTTCGTCAAACAAAGGCCATGGTGGTGGCGGTAAGTCCGGTCGTAGGAGGTAGGTCGCTCAAAGGTCCAACGGACCGGATGTTGGCAGACCTCGGTCGTGAAGTATCCGCACTCGAAGTAGCGCGAATGTATCAGGATTTTGTTGACGTCTATGTTATTGACGAACAGGATGCGCGGCTTAGACCGGCGATCGAAGCGCTAGGCCTTCGCGTTGAAGTGACTCAAACAGTGATGCGAGGCATAACGGAAAGAGTCACTCTCGCGAGAACAGTACTCGCCGTTGGGAAACCATGATCGTTGCCATAGTTCAACATTTCGTAAAGTCAGGCATGGTGGAGCGAGCGGAGCACCGCATCAAGGCGAACGGGGATCGCATGGCGACGACGCCGGGTTTCCTTTTTCGTCAGGCTCTGGTTTCCTCATCTGATCCTCAGAAGCTCGTGACGCTTACTGCCTGGGAATCGCGCGAGCACTATGAGAGTTGGCTGGAGGGCCAGCGCGCAGATGCGACTGGTGGGGCCTCGGCGTCCGCAGAAGGAACGCCGTATGTCCGCGTGGAGACGGAGATCTTCACCGTCAGAAGATCAGACGTCGGCGGTCAGACTTGATCAGACTTTATATTCCTTAATTCATCTCCCGTCTTCCATCTTGGCCTGCCTCTGGTGCGAGGCCTATGCGTCCCAGCAGGTCCACGAACCTTGCATCCGAACGGAGTCGATCAAAAATGGGTTCGACTTTGAGACGAATCAGCGGGTAGGATCGCTCCAGGTAGGCTTGCTCCAGCCATGCGAACGCCTCATCACTTTTTTCAAGGCCTGTATAGATCAAAGCGATCTCATAAGGCGAAACGTAGCGCAGTCTCGATCGGTCCTGCAGTTCACCGAGCAGTGTTTCCGCATCCTGTCTCCTGCCTGAGATTGCATAGGCGTGCCCAAGTTGGGCCATAATTATCGTTTTGTCTCCGCCAAGCGCCAGAGCTCGCTTCAACTCGCTGATGGCCTTTTCATACATGGCTTTCTGTTCGTAGGCCATTCCTAGATGCCAACGCGCCGACCAAAAGCTTGAATCCATATCGAGGGTCGCGAGGTATTGTTCGATCGCTCGATCGTATTGGCGCGCTCCCAAGTGATATATCCATCCTACATCTCGATTGATCGCCAGCGAGACTGGATCAATCTCCTGCGCCCGTTTCACCTCTTCCAACGCCTGGTCGGTTCGCCCCATCGCCATCAGATAAATTGCGTACCAGTGGTGAGCCGTCGCGTAGTTCGGATTCAGCTCCAGCGCCCGCTCAAACTCCCTCTCGGCGCCCGACCAGTCCCAGTCGTACCAAGCTCTTACAAACGCCAGTGAGGCGTGAGCCTCGGCAAGACCATCATCAATCTCAAGTGCCTTCGTCGACGCCGCCTTCGCTTTTGGGAAGGATTCCTTAGGGGGCAGTTCTCCGTAATGACTATGCAGGTTGTAACAGTCGGCCAGCCCGGTATAAGCGAGAGCATACAAAGGGTCTTTGTCAATCGCTCGTCCGAAGTACTCGATGGCTTTCTTCAAGCCCTTCCGGGTCCGCTTGTTCCAGTAGAAGCGACCCTTGAGATAGAGCCGGTAAGCCTCTAAGTCCTCGGTATAGCGTTTGGCCAGGCTCTCCCGCTCTTCTCGACTCAATTTCAAGATCAGCGCTTGAGCCACCTGCTCAGAAGTTGCGTCCTCCACCGTAAAGATGTCTCGGAATTCCACGTCGAACTTCTCAGCCCAAAGCGACGCCTCGTCTCGGACGCTCACCATTTGTACGGTCACTCGAATCCTCTCGCCACTTCTTTGGATGCTGCCTTCAAGCACGCTTTCGACACGCAACTCACGACCCGCTATTACCGGGTCCTGCGTCATACTGGTGTACTTACGCACCGAACTGGTTGGGCGCACGACGATCTGCTTAAGGTTACCGAGCTTCGTGATGATCGCATCAGCGATACCCAGGCCCAGATATTCATCGCGGCCCTCGGTGCCCAAATATCTGAATGGTAGGACAGCAATTGATCTGACCGTAGAGTCAACAACCCTGGCGCGCTTTGGGATTCGAGATGGCCCTGTTTCGAGAGCCGTTCCCAAGTGAACCTCGACGACCCGCGCCACAAAACGGTAACCGAGTTTCGGCACGGTCTCAATGTACCGATATCCATTCGGGTCGTCGCCCAGAGCTTTGCGCAAGGTAGAGATATACTGGCTGAGGTTGTTTTCTTCTACGATTGTCTCAGGCCAGACCGTCCTGAGCAGCTCATCTTTTTTCAAGATATGACCACGGTTTTCTACCAGTACGAGGAGGGTCTCGAAGGCTTTAGGGGGGAGCAGTATAGGCTCACCGTTACGCAGCAGGAGACGCTCGGCCACATCAAGATGGAATGAGCCGAACTCATAGCAACTTTGAACCAGCTTGCCGTTGGTCGTCTTCAGAGTTTTCTTCAGAAGAAATTCAACCTTTCTTAAAGACAATGTTAATGGCGTAGACCTATTATGATTTCCAAGTAAAGCGAAACCCGCCTGACGAAATACACTTATCCATCTGTAGCGCTAAGCTCTGGAGAAGGAACTAAGTTTAACAGGATGCCTCGGGAGGGGGAAACAGTTTATGACTAAGCGACGGCATTTATCACAACTGGCATTGGTTCTCTCCACGCGCGGACCACGCGACCACTCTAACTGCAGCAAAATGGTTTTTGCCATGATCCTTTGGATCGCGGTCGCCGGAGTGGTTGCCCCAATCTGTTCGGCGCAGACCGCCTCGACCGGCTCGTTGAGCGGTACAGTGATTGATCCAAATGGAGCACTGGTGCCGGGCGTTGAAATCAAAGTGACGAACGAAGCGACCGGTGAGATGCGCACAGCGACTTCAGGTTCCGACGGGAGTTACACTGTGCCACTGCTTCCGCCTGGCTCATATCAGGTTGAAGCCGCCGTGAGCAGCTTCAAACGAGGTGTCAGTTCGGGCGTGCGTGTTGAGGTGACAGAAACCACGACTCTGGCGATTCAACTCGAAATAGGCGCCCCCGCGGAGACAGTGTTGGTACGGCCTGACGATGCCGCCCTGGTACAAACGGAGACCAGTGCCTTGGGTCGAGTAACGGATCAAAAGGTTGTGGTCAACTTGCCTCTCGTGACGCGCAACTATACCCAAATTATCGGCCTCTCCCCGGGAGTCACGACCAACGTGACAAATGCCGCTGAACTCGGGCGAGGACGCGGCGGTTTGGCCCCCGAGTTTAACGTGGTAGGGGGCGGTACCTATGTGCATGGCGCCCGCGGCTATGACAATAGTTTCCAAATGAACGGAGTGTCGATCGACGACCTGCAAGCCAGTGGGGGGGCAAGCAATGGAGCCGCCATTCCCAACCCGGACACGATCCAGGGTTTCAAGGTGCAAACCGGCCTCTACGATGCTGCGTTCGGGCGCAATGCTGGGGCCAACGTCAACGTCGTAACCAGAGGCGGGAGTAACGAGTTTCACGGTACGGTCTTCGAGTTCTTCCGCAATAACGCATTGAACGCCAATGACTTCTTCGCCAATAGAAACGGGCGGAAGAGAGGGGTACTGAGGCAGAATCAGTTCGGCTTCACCGTGGGTGGGCCGATCATTAAGGACAGGCTGTTGTTCTTTACCTCTTATCAGGGAACTCGTCAGGCGAACGGGATCGCTGGTTTTTCAAGGACCGAAGCCTTCGCTCCGCCGCTCACGAATGACCGCTCGGCCGCTGCAATCGGCAGCCTGTTTGCTGGTCGCCGAGGCTCGCTGGACTTCGGAACCGGTACGCCAATTCTCGCGGACGGCTCAAACATCAGCCCAGTGGCGCTCAGACTGTTGCAGGAGAGGCTTCCGAATGGCAACTTCTTGCTTCCTACGCCGCAGGTAATAGATCGAAGTCGACCGTTTGCCCTGCAAGGCTTTTCGGTTTTCAATGAAACCAGCGTATTCGACGAAAACCAGTACATGATTAACCTCGACTTTTTGCACACAGCAAATAGCAGATTCGAGGGTCGTTTCTTCTCTGCCTCCAGCACACAACTCGTCCCCAAGCTCTTCACGAATATCCCGGGCGCCCAATCCCTCGCAAAATCGAGATTCCGAAATTTGTCGGCGAGTCACAGCTACATCTTGAGTCCAAACGTCGTTAACCAGATCCAATTTGGGTTCCACTACACTTTCAATGCGGGTGCACCGCCGGACCCCCCGGGACCAGTTTTGAGATTCTCCGAAGTGGGTATCACCGCTCCGCCACAGATCAACGACCTGCCTATTATTTTTATCTCCGGATCGTATCAGATTGGCGGTCAGTCCACGGTCTTCTTTACTCAGCAACAGATCAACTTGCAGGATTCGCTCTCTTATGTTCGTGGGCAGCATACATTTGGTTTCGGCGGTGGAGTCAACTTCAGCAAGGTGGATGTGCCTGATGATGACCGGCGCCAAAACGGCTTCCTGCTTTTCCTTAGTTTTAATGATTTCCTGCTGGGCGCAAGCGCCGCCCAGAACCGCACCTCGTTTAGTAACGTCTTTCTTTCGAGCGATACACTCGGCTTGCTTGGCCGCCAAGAGCGCATCCGAAACGCCTTCGCCTATGTTCAGGACAACTTCAAAGTAACGCCCAGGCTGACGCTCAATTTAGGCTTGCGTTACGAGCGGATCGGAGCTTTCGCGGACAAGCTGGGACGCAATGCCAATTTCGATTTCGCGCTAGCCAACCCCAATCCGCCCGCCACGGGCTCGCTCGAAGGGTTTGTCGTATCGTCTAACTTTTCAGGCGGAGCGGTGCCGGCAGGCGTCACGCAACTGGATAGCAATCTCGTGATCGACGGGGACAAGCAAAACACGTTTGCTCCGCGCTTTGGCTTCGCCTGGCAAGTCTTGCCGGAATCGACCAGGCTAGTGTTGCGGGGAGGATACGGTATTTACTACACACGGCTGACCGGGCAAACTGTCTTCCAATTGGTGTCACAGCCGCCCTTCGCGGTGGCTCGTTCCTTGTCTGGCTTTCCGAATCGGAATGCCACCTTCAGTAATCCATTTCAACCCGACATCCCGATCTCTTCGTTCCCCTTGTTCAGTCCCTATTCCCCCACCACCGCGTTTAGTCGGAAGGTCCTGGCTTCCGATTACCGTCCGTCGAAGACACAGCAATACAGCTTGAACGTGCAGGGTCAATTGGGTCGCAATTTCTTGCTGGAAGTCGGTTATTTCGGCGCGCGAGGGACTCAATTACTGCGAACACGCTCACTCAACCAGGCGCAATTGGCGAGTCCTTCAAATCCAATCCGGGGAGTGACAACCAACACGGTCGCGAATATCGCGCAACGAGTTCCTATCCTGGGTTTTCAGGCCACCGGGATTCAGCAAATTGAAACGGCGGGAGAGTCCTGGTACAACGCGCTGGAGGCTAGTCTCACGAAACGCTTTAGCCGCGGATTCCAGTTTCTGGCCTCCTACACCTTCTCCAAGTCGCTTGATACAGACGGGGCCAACGTTGACACATCGGCGAACGGAACCGCATTAACCGTCGGCGATCAAAATAATCCCGAAGATCGCTATGGACGGTCAGCGTATGATCGCACCCATCGTTTTGTACTTAGCTATGTTTATGAATTCCCAATCCCTGCAAACCGGGCCGGAGTGTATGGCAAATTGCTCGGCGGTTGGTCGCTCGCTGGGGCGACGACGATTCAGAGTGGTCAAGCCCTGACCATCACCGCAACCAATGCTAACAATATCTTCGGAATCATCGGAACCGCCGGCGTCCGCGCCCAACTGGCACCTGGTTGCACACACGCTGATTTGACTACGACCGGTTCGGTGAGTGAGCGGTTGGGGAATTATTTCAACAGGGCTTGTTTCACAAATGCACCGGTGATCGGCGATGACGGGCTGGGAACTGCGTTTGGTAACAGCGGTGTAGGTATCGTTAACGGACCGGGTCAGAATAATTCGGACATGGCTGTAATCAAACGCACGCCTCTGCGTTGGCCGACTGAAGCTTCGAATCTCGAGTTTCGGACCGAATTTTTCAACGTTTTCAACCACGCACAGTTTGCTAATCCCGTGACCGAGTTCACGTCGGCTACCTTTGGGCAGATCACGTCGACCGCGGTTAATCCGCGGATCATTCAGTTCGCATTAAAGTTTAATTTTTAAGTGCCCAATGCACAAGGCAATAGCGAGTAAAACTGCGATGGATTTCGCTCCTTTCGATCAACTGGTTGACGAGCGAGCTTCTCAATGGACAAACGAACTCGTGGAGTTCTGCCGCATCCCGAGCGAGACGGCACATCCCCAAGAATTGCTTGACGCGTCACGCTGGATGTCGGAACGTCTGCAGAATCTTGGAGCGAAAACCGAAACCGTCACCATCGACGCAGCCCCGCCTTTGGTGTTGGGTGAGATCGGTTCAAGCAGTCGCACCGTGATCTGTGTCCAACACTACGATGTTCAGCCCGCAGCCCCGCTCGATCTATGGACCACTCCCCCTTTCGAACCTACGATTCGTGACGGACATCTTTTCGCGCGCGGTTCAGGTGACACTAAGGGTTCACTTTTGGCGCGACTCCACGCAGTCGAAGCATATCGAGAGGCCTTCGGCGAGATTCCCTGCCGCGTCCGCTTTCTGGTTGAAGGGGAGGAGGAAAGCGGAAGCCGACATCTGGCCGA
>JBOGOP010000192.1:0-10949 GCA_050747225.1 Pyrinomonadaceae bacterium | reverse complement strand
AGATGGACCCAAAGGTCATTGGGGCTCGTACTATGATCGCTGAGACCTATCAGAAGAAGGGGATGTATGAAGAGGCCATCGGGGAGCTGAAAAATGCCAATGTCTCGGGACCTCCACTTGGGTATGCCTATGCGGTGGCTGGAAAAAGAGACGAAGCGCAGAAAATTCTCGATGATTTGAAAGAGCAATCAAAGCAAGGTTATGTGTCGCCCAAGGCTTTTGCAATGGTCTACATGGGGCTTGGCGATAAGGATCAAGCATTCGAATGGTTTAACAAGACGTTTGAGGAGAATCCCTACAGGATCGCTTTCATCAAAGTGGACCCAAGATTCGACAGCCTGCGTTCGGATCCGCGCTTCGATGCTCTGCTGCGGCGCATGAAGCTCGTGTCTTGAAGCGATTGTCCGACAACACAGACTCTGAACTGCACCCATCACTAAAAACCCAACCTCGTCGTTGAAATTGCGCTGAAGCGCGCTACAATAACCTACTGCCAAACGATATCCCAGACTCAAAGGGTTGGTCCATAGACTACGTGGAAAAGCCGTCTGCATGTGATTGTTTCGCTCCACAACGATGACGCACCGAATAACGAAAGGATTGCTACCGGCAGTTGTTCTTCTCCTTTTGTCGTCTATCAATGCCGTCGCTCAAAATCAGACCACTGGACGCATCGCTGGAACTGTACAGGACCAGAGCGGCGCCGTCATCGCGGGCGCGGAAGTAACTGTTAGCAGTAAAGCCATGGGCGATGAGCGGAGGGTAACCACCGATCGCGAAGGCAACTACGCGGTACCGCTTCTATCGCCTGGCATGTATCGGGTGAGAGTCACCGCCAAGGGATTCAACTCAGCTGTCTTTGATAACGTCCAGGTAGTCATCACTGAAACCACCTCAGTGAATTCCGGCCTCACAGTGGCAGGAGTAATCGCCGATCCTGTCCTGGTCCGCATCGCGCCGCTGATCCAGCGAGATGGTCCACAGCTTGGCCGCGTCGTTGACTCGCGCGCTGTGTCAGAGTTGCCGTTGGCCACGCGCAACTTCACCCAGATTCTCGGGCTGTCTCCGGGCACGGCCGCCGCCCTACCTGACGACACTGCCGTGGGACGCAACACGCAGAACATCTCGGTCAACGGCGCGCGCACCACCCAAAACAATTTTCAGATCAATGGCGTGGATGCAAACCATATCGGCACCAATAATGTGTTTTTACTTGCCACTCCCGCGCCAGAGACCATTCAAGAGTTCAAGGTCCAAACATCACTCTATGACGCCACGTTTGGGCGTGCGGGGGGCGGCAATATTCAGGCAGTTACCAGAAGCGGCGGCAACAATTTTCACGGGAGCTTGTACGAGTATTTTCGCAACGACGCCCTTAACGCCAACAACCCATTCTTGAAAGCCGCCGGCGTGAAGCGACCTGTGCTGACACGAAACATTTTCGGCGGTCTGCTGGGCGGCCCAATCAAACCTGACAAGCTATTCTTCTTTGGTTCTTATCAGGGTACCCGCGAGCGCAACGGCGCGTCGTTCAACAGTCTATCGCAGAGCGTCCTCATCGCGCCGGGTTTGAGTGATGACCGCTCGGAGCTGACCCTGCTCGGAACCTTCAGGCCACGGCTACCAAATGGATTGCCCGCGACGTCGATTAATGCCGTGGCGCTGGCTCTCCTGAACGTGAAGCTGCCAAGCGGTCAGTTCGTGATCCCCACGCCCCAGGCAAATGGCCGCTACTCAGGCTCGTCTCTTTCCCCGTATCGTGAAGACCAGTTCAACGCGAATGTTGACTATCGGATCAGCCGCCGTGACTGGCTCACCGTAAAATTCTTTTTTGCCAACCAGCCTTCAACGCTCGCGGTGCTGCCTAATAACGGAGCGAATGTTCCGGGCTTTGACAGAATTCAAAATCAGAACAACCGCATAATCTCTATTCAAGAGATCCACAGCTTTAGCGCGACCGTCATAAATGAAGCCCGCATGGGTTACAGCTTCATTCGCAACCATATGTTTCCCCGAGAGCCGGTGAAGGATTCCGACGTGGGCATCAACCGGGTTAACGCCAACGCGTTTCCGGGGCTGGGGCTAATTCGTATAGGACAAGATGCCAAAGCGGTAACTTTGGGCACCTCAGCTGTATTGGGGCAAGTGCGGGACATTGAGCAGTCAGCGACGTTTGCTGACAGTGTTTCTCTAACTCGCGGTCGCCATAGTGTTGGGACAGGCGCCGAGGTTATCTACTACTGGGATAATCTTACCGGGAACAATAACCGGTGGGGGCAGATAAATTTTCAGAGCTTCAACGATTTCCTGGTTGGCACTGTCAACAGCTCCATCTACGGAGACGGGATCGGCCTCCGCAGCGTGCGTCTGGCTGATTACAACTTTTTCATCCAGGATAATTGGAAGATTTCGCGTAAGCTGACGCTCAATCTGGGCCTGCGTTACGAGTTGGATCTGCCGGCCTACGATACGCGCGGGAGCATCCCGACATTTGATCCAGCGCTTTATAAACCACGTCTGGAAGTCGACAGCAACGGGAATCCAGTTGGCCCACCCATCGGCGGCATCGTTCAGCCGAACAACGTAATTCCCGAATACGACTTGCCGGAGTTACCCAAATTTGGCAAGCGAGCGTTCAGAAGCGTTGACCCAAATAACTTAGGTCCGCGAATCGGCTTTGCCTACTCGCCCGGCGATTCAGGACGGCTGATCGTGCGCGGCGGTTATGGCATCTTCTATTCGCGCCCTTCAACCATCTACATCGGATTCTCAGTCAACGTTACCCCGGCATACACCATTGGGCGCAAAGTAGGGGGGCCGGGTACGACGTTCGCAAATCCGTACTTTGTTCTGCCATCGGAAGATAAATTTCCCACCATCGTGAAGGGCATCAACCTTGCTGGCTCAGTCTTTGACCGCGGCATGCGCACACCCTACTTTCACCAATACAACACGAGCGTGCAATACGAGTTCGCCACGGATCTGCTGCTGGAGATCGCCTACGTGGGCACTCGTGGCCTCAATTTGATGCGCAGTGTAGCAATCAATCAGGCCCAGCTTGCCACCTCGCAGCGTCCGATCACCAACGCCGTGACCGGACAAGTCTTCACAACCAATACTCCACAGAACGCACAGCTTCGGACTCCATTCCAGGGCGTTGACATCATCGGCTTAACTCAAATCCAATCAACCGCGCAATCAACCTATAACTCACTGCAGGCGAGCTTGACCAAGCGCGTGTCGAAGGGGCTGCAATTTCTCGCCTCTTATACTTATGCTAAATCTATCGACAACGCCTCAGGCCAAAACTTTTTTGATACCAACAACGTGCTCGGCAACCAACTTGATAATCGTGCTAACCGTGGTGTGTCGGACTTCGATCGTATGCATCGCTTTGTCTTGAGTTATCTGTGGGACTTACCACGACCAGCTTTGGCAGCGAGGTCAACCGCGGGCCGGTTGCTGCTGTCGAATTGGCAGGTGACGGGAATCGTCACGGCGATGTCTGGTCTGCCGATTGATATTGTGGATTCGAATGCGGGCTCGTTTTACTTGGGCGCAAGCAATGGCCTGTCGCGGCCGAACTGGGCGCCTGGTGCAACGCGGAGTACCGCAACCAGCAACGTTCCCGTGGGATACTTCTTTAACCCGTTCGCGTTTGCTCGCCCAACTGTGACAGCCGGTCAGTTTATTCCAAGCTCAAACGGAACGGCCACTGCGAGTGCGACGGGAACTGACTTCGGCAACGTCGGACGCAACGTCTTGCGCGGACCGCGTCAGACGAACGTGGACTTCTCAATCATCAAACGCTTCCCGCTTCGCGCGTCAAAGGACATTGAGTTTCGCGCCGAGTTCTTTAACCTCTTCAATCACGTCAACTTTGCCAACCCGATCAGCAACCTCAATGCTTTCTCTTCATCAGGCGGCAGTATCGATGCGAACACGGGACGGATTATTAATCCGGGGGACTTCGGGAGGATCACCTCGACCAGCAACAATCCGCGGCTAATTCAAATTGCTTTGAAGTTCAATTTCTGAGCGCAATTTACTTAAGTTGAAGATGCCGGTCGGCTGACGAGGAAGAGCGCTCGTTTTGAAGAGGTCTCGTTTATTCCTGAAGAAGTTGGCGTCCCGTCGAACCCGTGGTCGCCGCCGTGAAAGAGAAGCGGCCTATTGTAATTCAAGGGAACTTAGCGGCATGGATAGCACTCTACCGCACTTGGAAGGACTCACGGGAACGTTATTGAACTCTTGATGGACTCGCGGTTGCCAGGGACGAGAGCGGCTATCTTTCGTTACCGGACAACGGATCTAAATCTCATAAAGCGCACCTTACCAGACCTCGCCAAACGAGATGAACCAATACTTACGGACTAGCGGCCGTCAAAGTCATCCTTCGTCCGGTACGTCATTCGACAGCATGTCGTCATCTTGCGTCATTTCAGATGCTAGGGAGATAGCAGTGCGCTGACTTCGTATCTGCCTTTTTTGAAAATCTCGCATTGATGTCGTCGCGACACATCCAGGCGATCCCACTTGTCGCCGAGAATCTTGACGGCAGCTTCTAATCACTTTCCGGTTGAATGGCGCAATCACCGCAGTCTGAGTGATATAATCTGGATGATCAGATGCGCAGCCTGTTTTCCAGCGAACACCGGGTGGCGAACTAACCAATAAAAACTCGCAGAGATTCTTTCTTTATTTCGGGACTGATTGCAAAGTTGGACAGCCGTCTTTGTTGTGAGGCACGTTAGGGCGATGAGTATGTTTGATTGGTGGATCCGAAGAAAACTGGAATCCGGCAACCCTGAGAAGCGAAAGAAAGCGCTGGAGCAGCTTGTCAAGTCCGGGAACTACAAACCATTGATGGACGTTCTGAAGAATCCAAATTTGCGTGATGAGGCGATTAACGAATTCGCAAAGATGGGCCAAGTAGCTGAGGACTATTTGAAAGCAGCGTCTTGCCATGAGGAAGGCGAGGTGAAAGCCGGGGCCGCTCTGGCTTTGGGGAGAATGACGAATTCGCAGGCCCCGGATCTCCTGGTGGACTTGCTGAAAGATGCCAATGCTGCTGTAAACGATCGAGTGGAAGCTGCCCACCTGCTTTCGGAAACCGGTGACCGGCGAGCGATCGTCGCGCTTCAGGTGGCGCTGGAGGATCAGAACCCGGATTTGAAAGTCGAAGCTGCGCTCTCACTCGGACGAATGAGGGAGTCCGTCGCAGTTGAACCCTTGATCAATTTGGTGGCAAACCAACAGCTGAATTCGAAAACTCGGTCTGAAGCTGCAAGGTTGCTTGCAGAAATCGGAGACCAGCGTTCGGTAGAGACCCTGAAGTCACTGCTGGGAGAGAATGACCAGTTGAAGAGCGCCGCAATTCGGGCGCTGGGAACGATGGGCATAATCGAGCCGCTCATTCAATCTCTCTCTCAGCAAAGCATAGACGCTGTCGAAGCCCTCGGAGAATCAAAAGCGCCGCTTGCCGTTCAGCCTTTGATGGAAGCGCTAAATCGAGGAGATCAGAAATGGCATGAGTGTGTCGTTCGAGCGCTGGGACAGATTGAAGCTCCGCAGGGCCTGGAAGCCATTTACAAATCTCTGGCATTGCATAAGGGCACAGAATGGAAACTGATTGTGGCGAAGGCGCTCGGCGCTGACGATAGGGCCGTTGAAGTGATCAAAGAGCTGATGGAGAACGAAGAGAGGCTAGCTTATGGAATTGACCGCAGGTGGGCAGCAGCTTCGAAGGAAAGGTTGCTGCCGTTTGTTCAAGCACTCCGCCAAACTGGAAACCCACTCGCCCAGGAACATATCGGAAACCTGATATCAAAGGAGCGGAAGGCCCTGGATGAACTGATGCAAGCAAACGATTTCATGCATCACTATGAATCCCTGGCGCTGCTGAAAGCGGCCGCCACGGCGCTGGGAGAGATCGGAAATTCTTACGACTTTGCATCTCTCAATCTCGTTTCTCATCAGTTGGATTCATATCGCCAGAGCATTTTACGCAGCAAGAAAGACCTTGCATGGGACTATGCGGAGCGTTTTCGAGAAACCGGAGAATTTGTGGAGCGGGCGATACGCAGGCTCCAAAGCCGTGAGGCGTCTAAGGTAGCGGCCCAAAAAGAGCCTGAACCAACGCCGGAATCGGAGGTTCAAATCTCGGATACACCCTCCCGCTTGTCTATGGTTGTATTTCGCGACGGCGGCGACCAGCCATCACGGCCGGAGGAGTACTACGAAGCAATCGTTTCCACCAAATTCGGAGCGACAAGTCCAATAATCGTGAATTGGAGAATCCTTGGCTTGCGCGAGCGCCATTCAGTCGCAGACTGTGCCGTCCTTTATAAGAAAATGGTTGTAGAAGGTAAGCTTGAGTACTTCGGCTTTCAGGTTGACGAATGGGAAGGCAAAGGGCCAGACGGCAGGGAAGTAGTCGCGCTCTTCTACTCTATGGAGCAGCCTAAGCAACGAAGCACCGACAGTAAAACCACATCAGACGAAGCTGCGGTCAGCGGTATCCAGGTAAAGATAGAGAGTCTTCGCGCTGTTTGTGTAGGTTTTGTGAACTTGCAACCTCGCGAGGAGGAAGCGTTTCAGCTTGGACTTGATCTGATGGAGAGATGGAACCCGAAACTGTATGAGAGCTTCAAAATCAATCAGCCGAAGGCAAACATGCGGGTATTTGCAGCGTCGTCTCTGGATCGGTTGGCGTCCATCATAGGCGAGCTCGGGAATGCCGACTATTCTGATTGTCTCGCCGTGCTTCAGACAGGCAGTTTCGACACTTACCAACGTAGCACGGATTCCCGCGTCCGCTCAGAAGTGATATTGGCAACGTTCTGGAAGACAGGTGACGAAAGGAAAACCGTAATTGCACCGGGAATGGAGCTGTCCCTTTTGCCGGCTGAGGCTGTTGAGGTTTGCACCTCAACAAAGCCTTCTATTACCTCAAAGGACCTTTGGGAGCAGGTCTTAGAAACATCGGGTGAGATTTCGGAAATCAAAGTCGATTCCACGCGGCGTGAGGCAGCGATCCGCTGGTGGAATGAATGTGTTAAGGCGATGCCTTCGTTGGATTTCGAGGGTCTGAAATACCCCCCGATCGAGGCGGAAGGCCGCACGTGGTCCATGCTTGGGCGGATCATTTACTACTTGTTCAATCCGGCAGACTCAACTATTTGCCAACCCTGTAAGGAATCACATCTTTGTTGGGAGGGGGCCGTGAAATGCAACCCAACGGATCCCTACTGGAAGCAATATTTGATTGTTACCGCCGACGTTGAAGATGTGCGCGACGCAGTGAATTCAACCGATCCAGTTTTGCGCACGGCTGCTGCGCTCAGAATGGCGGAGCACGAAAAGGATGCCAGCTTTCTGATTGAACTGCTAAAAACAGGTGACCATCAAATGCAGGAAGCTGCCGCATCCGCGCTCGGTAGAGTTGCTGATCCGTCGGCAGTAAGCGCGCTCGAGGCGGCGTTGCACACTGGGCACTACAATACAACTCAGGCAGCGTTGGAAGCTTTAACCAGCATTGGAGACCCTGCGGTTTTTGCATTATTGCGGTATTTGCAGGAGGAGAACGTATTCCGGCGAAAGGACGCGGCTATAGCTCTCGGTAAGGTCGGCAACCCGCAGGCTCTTGGCCCACTACAGGAGGCGTTGCAAGTCCAAATGCCTCAGGAAGTGGAACAAGCCTTCCGGAACGCGATTGAAGAAATTCGGCGGAAAGGCTCTCGATAAATAGTTTGTATTAGCTGTAGACATGATCGGGGCCGTCAGCGGATTCAGTCTCCATTCCAAGCTTCTCTTTCACCCTGCTTAACGATCAGGTCGAACTCGAACTCCTTCAACCCATATTTTTGCAGGATGAATCGACGAACTTCTAATTCGGCGGTGCCGGCCTTTCCACTCATGTCTGAAACGAGGTCTTCAAAAGACGCTTTCGTTGGAACGCCCGACTCTAGATATCCTTCCACAAAAGATTGATCGCGCCTGTGCAAATACTCCTTATAAATCTGCCTTTTCAAATCTTCACTTAAATCTGCCGTCAAATCCTTTTCCTGGGTTTTCCGGATCGCTTTCCACAACCGGCGTCCATCGTCGGAGCCGGGGTCAACATCCAATAGTCGCGAAACGGTTTTCTCCGCATTCGAAATTTGATCGAGGTCAAACTCTGACCAGCCTACACCCGCCAGCAACTGTGCATCCTCCGGATAGCGGCTCAATCCGATTTGAAAGAGACGCAAGGCGTCTTCGTGCCTCTGCAGTGAACGGTACAAGGCGCCGCTGGTCAAAGCGACTTTCCGGTGAGCTTCTTTATCCAACTCTGGTTTGTCTGCATCCATTTCTACCGCCTTCTCAAAAAGGGTGCACACATCGAGGTAATATTTCTGCAGCTCTTCTTCACTCAAATCTTTTGGAGCGCTTTGAGTCCGCGAGATAGCGAGTGAATAAAGATAGACCGGCGAGTTGGGATCCGCCTTTACGGCTGCCGCAAAATCGCTGGCTGCGTTTTTCCAATTTTCCTGTTCGGCATTTTCCACCCCGCGCTGGTAGTGACGCTGGGCCTCCCCGAGCTCGAAAGGTTGAGCGCTCTCCTCCGGTCGTTTAGTCGATCTCCTTTTTTCGTTGGGGAGAATGCTCGGTTGTGCCGGAGAAGCTCGTCTTCTTCCCTGTCGTTCGCCCCGCCAATCGAGCACAGCCGCCGCAATCATGCCAAACCAGGTTGCATAAAGCGCCGTGGTCACACTCAGACTGAGGATATTCGCGATCCGAATCGGATTACCTTCCATTCCGGGCGTGACAAAAAACGACCCAATGATTTCAGGGGCCCTGACGATGCAGGCATAAATAATGAGGGCCTTGAAGAGTTTCGGATAAACGAACAGCTGCAGTAATGCATAGATGCCCAAGCTAACAAACACGATGGGCATCATGATCGTATTGCTCAATTTCATCGCCCCGGCCAGGACACCGAACAATAGACCGAGGACGAAAAGCCCTCCGATACAGCCGCCCAATTCTTCTCGGGGATTTTGACCCCTCGTGTTCTCGGGCGGCCATTCTCCGGCTCGATCGAGCTGGAAAGCTGAATGGATTCCGACAGCCACAATCAAGACGCCATTCACCATCAGGTACGGGAACAAAGACCAGTGAAAAACAAATAATCCAAACAGGTTCAAGGCCAATGTGATCGCACAGGGAATCAGCACCAGACGCCAGATTTCTACCGGGCCGCGTGCAACTATGGGAACAGCAGCTCTTTTAGGTTTAGTCTCTACTTTCGCTTTCTTCTTATGCTTTCTCTCCTTCTTCTCTTGCTGCTCCCGGATTAGGGTACTGGCAAGATCGCTCAGTTGACGCTCCGCTCCCATTTGCAGGGCCATCTGGGCCATATCGTAGACCCCGTGCGTGAGCTCAATGTCGCCGACTTTTCTGATGCCGTGGTTGTATAACTCCACGATGTCATATTCCGTGAAGCCGAAACCTTGCTCGGCTACACTTACGGTTCCATCCTCGACGATCTCCAGAATATCTCCCTCTTGCGCTTCATTTGAAGCGAGAGCCTGGAAAATTGCTCCCAGAGTCTCAGGCGAAAGCTCCTTCTCTTTGCTCGCAGTTTCCGTTTCGGTGGGCAAATCCGGCCGGGTAAGAATAGGCGACTCTGCCATCGGATTCTCCCGGTTGTACTGCTGAAGGCAGAATTCAAAATCCCTGGCCTGAACGGCATTGTGATGTTTTCGCAAGTCTTCCCATTCCTGTTTCAGCCTTTCACGACATTCAGGCGCCACGCTTCCCATCAAGCCAAAATATCCGGTGCACGGACCCTTTTCACCGGGAGCTACAAAACACAACTCAACGTTGTCGCTTGCGATGAGCGCTTCGACGATTCGGCGATCTTCTTCTTCATCCGGCCAGCGCGCATGTTCAGCCAGGAACGGATAGCCAACCTTCGATCGTAAATCCGCTGAATCGACCTGAACAAAAATCTGGAAAACGCCGCCGTGGCTCAGATGGTAAAAGGCAAAGACAACATCGGCCGGTTCTCCCTGCAAGAGATCAATTGCTCCGCTGGCCTTTGCAAAAATGACGGGTAATGCAGATTGTGAGTCAACGAGAGCGGTCACCGCCCAGTTAGGAGCCATAAACGCCGCATCAACCACGAGGTTCGCGACCCGCGGAGCAATCCTGCTGTCCGGGGACAATTGAATTACCAGCTGGTGGACATGCTTTTCGCTATTCTTTGCGTAATACCACGATGAGGTACTCATGGTTCATCCTCGCCAAAGTTTCGACCATTTTTCTCACTGCGCAGTGCGGTTCAAACGCCGAGGTATACTTTTTCTTCCGGACTCAACAAATCGATCGGATAGATCGTAGGAATAGAATTACGAAGTTCACTATTTGCGAGAAAGGTCATCTGCAGCGAGCCGATCTGATCTTCAAAGCAATAAACCCAGTGGACGAAGTGCTTAAAGCTCTTTTCGCGATTCCAGTTCACAGCAATCGGGTCGAGCCAGGCCAGGTAACCTGAGGGAAAAATGAATCGAGCATTTGCGCTCGATGCAGGAACAATCGAAAGCAGGTTGAAGTAACGGTCCGTTTCGATTTCAAACTGCAACATCTCACGGGTCTCCACACTGCGCACAAACTCGCACCTCAAATGCTTCAGAACCTCTCCCAGAACAGAATCGGACATCAAATCAAAAAGAGCGCGAAAAGCGGGATGCTCTTCCGGAAAATCAGCGAGCATCCGTTCAATGTGTGACACAAACTGCGCGGACAGACGATCGCCGCTGGCTTCTTTCACCGGCCATGATTCCTTTTCGCCCTCATGCAGGATCAGGTCTAACTCGAAGGCGTCGAGCGCGTACTTAGAAATAATGCACTTGCGGGCTTCTACTGCAGCATGGTCCAGAAACTTGTCGAGCAGCCGGTGCGGG
>JBOGOP010000191.1:0-11007 GCA_050747225.1 Pyrinomonadaceae bacterium | reverse complement strand
AGACTAGACGTTCGGTTTCGAGAATCTTCATAGGAGGTGCGATAACTCTTTGGAGTGCGGTGACCTGTCACCGCTTTATTCGGTTGCGACTTGTCGCGACCAGCGTTGGTTGAAACTGCCGAACGATAGTGCGGCAAGCCGCACTGGGCCAAAGCGGTGACAGGTCACCGCACTCCAAAAAAAGCGACGTTTACAAGTAGCGTTCCTTAATGATGTTCATGTGTCGTAGTTCATGACCGGCAATGTGGTAAGCGGCAGCGCGAACGCTCATCACATTTCCGCTGGCGCTGCCGGATCTCGTTAACACGTGGTCAGCAAAGCTGTCGAACAGCGAGATGGTAGCGTTTCTAACCGCGGCAAATTCCTGCAGCAGATCTTCAAGGCTGCGCTCATTCGCGCCTGACTCAACAGCGTAGTCATCCTGTTCAAAACCGGGCAACTCAGTGTTGTCATTGCGCGCAAAACGCAAAGCCCGATAGCTATAAATCCGCTCGTCGTCAATCAGGTGGGCAAGTATTTCCTTTATCGTCCACTTTCCTTCCGCGTAGCGGTAACTGAGTTTCTCTTCGGGAAGCGAGCCTAAGAAGTTGCTGGTAATGGTCAGGTTGTCCTGCAGATGTTTCAGGATCAGGCCATCGTCAGACAGCAACCCAATGTAGATCATTGTGTATGGCGCGTACTCGCCGGCTTCGGGCTTGGCAATTATTTTCATTTGTTATGTGCGCCTCAACTTCCGGTACATCCTCGCCCCCACGTATATCAGCAATGCCGGGAGCCAAACCCAGATGACTTCACTGGTTATTACTTCCAGCCCTCGCTCGCTAAAGAATCGCATTCCTATGGGGGAGACTTCAATCGGCTGTAGCGGAAAAAAGTAACGCTCAGCGCTAAGCGGCGCGAACAACGCCACACCTCGGCCGCCATTCGTCAAGGCATCAAGCAGCGGATGCGACACGGTGACGAGTGTGAAGTAGAGGGCTAACTGAAGTTTGCCGGGACCTTCTGGTCGTTTTCCGAAGGCGAACATCCCGACTGCCAACCCTACCAGCACCGCAAAAGCGATTGAATGAGTCAGCCCGCGATGTCCCAGCATACTGTCGTACCTGACGCCGAAGGCAAATCCGATTGCATCAACGTCCGGTAACATGGCGCAGGTCGCAGTTAAGATCCAATAGCGCAGCGGCATCGGCTCAGCGGTGTGCGCACTGCCAAGAGCCGAAGCAAAAATCGCGTGTGAAAAAATGGTGGGCACGGGTTACGCGTTCGTACCGTCTTTTCGTGCAACCGCTTCACACCAGGCGGCGACAAAAAGAGCGCCCGGGAACTTGGCGAACCGCAGCCACGCCTCGCGCATGTCTTGAATATCCGCAGCAGTCGCCCATCCTCGACTCATAAACGCGTCGCTCCAGGTTTCGGCAAGTAACCCAATGAACACTTGCGCCGCGCCCTGGAGAACTTTCGGATTAGAAAGCGTTTCATATGTGGCTGACATGTCCAGGTCATTGAAGCCGGCCTCGAGCAGCAAAGCGCCTATCATCCGGCCACTCTCGCCGTTGTGGCCATTCTCAGCACGGAGTCGCCGGTACAACTCGTCATACTTCGCCATCGCCGGCTCGAGTGGGTAGACAATGTCGCCGCCGTGATCAAACTCTTTCACGCCGATGACGCCTCCCGGCTTCAGTACTCGATACGCTTCGCGGAGCCCGCGCGTTGGTTCACGTAAATTACCGATCAGCGCAGACATGAAGACCGCGTCGAAGGAAGAATCCTCGAATGGAAGCTCGTAGATGCTGGCAACTTCGAAGCGCGCTTTGCTGACTTGCTTTTGTTCAGCAGTCTTTGTCGCCAGATCCATTTGCGACTGTTCTATATCTGTCCCGACTACCTGGCCGGGGGCGACGATTTCAGCAAAGCCGAGCGTGACCGTGCCGGGTCCGCAGCCGCAGTCGAGCAACTTCATCCCAGGCTTCAGGTAGGGAACAAAAAACGCTGCGTGAGTCTGCGCGCTTCGTGCTCCCATTAGAGCGACAGCCGCCGGGCCGTAACCCATCGTGTATGTTTCGCGTTCATTCAGCATGTTCTTTTTTCGATTACCTCTCTTGAGTAAACAAGATCACTTAGATGGAAACTCGGCCTACCAGCGCCAAAGACGCGAAATGTAATAGGGGTAGGGAGAGCCGCCGCTCCCCCTCCCTCCGAACCGGACATGCGGATCTCCCGCATCCGGCTCTCCAGTTGGTGGTTCACCTCTGTAAGGACTGATGCGCGTACACGCAAAACAAAGAGAGCATTCCATGCACTTCAATGAGCATCAGCAGCCGTGTGGCCCAGAGCGACGGATTAACTACAAGCTGGCCAGCTTGCTTAGCCCAATCGGGCACTCGCACTGGTTTTGCCACCATCGTTCTGCGCTGCACGTATCCACCTCCCTGCGCTCCCTTCGCTCCACTCCCGTTACGGAGCTTCATCGCTACTACGGACGCTCTGACTCCTGTTTGCTCCAGCTCTTCGGGACTTGGTCCATGAACTCTGGCTCTGTTGACAAACAGGTCTCCCTGATTCACGCGAGCAGCCTTTCTAACCATTCCGTCTCCAATCACCTGATGGATCCCTGTCGTCGCTTTCGCACGCTACCCCTCAGCTCGACAGCTTTCCGTTTCCGGTTTAGGCTTCGCCATTGCTATGCAGGCTCGCCGATCACACCCGGCCGAATCGAGTTCGTCATCCTACGGACTGGTCGTTCACCTCCTGCTGCTCTCCACCCCGCCTCGCGGCGACGCAGTTGCAGTTGGTTACAGGCCGGAGAGCGTATACCTGAAGAGGACTTTCACCTCTCCGACCACTCGCGCTTTTCAGGCGCACATAGCCTGGGGCAACGCCCCAGGTGAGGTGCACATTGCTTTCGAAGCGCTGAAGGCGCGAAATCACGTCGCTCAAAAGACGAATAGCCTATGCCTGCTCACCATCATTTCGCGCCTTCAGCGTTCGGAAGTGTCGCTGACTCCCACCTGGGTCGTTGGCCCAGGCTATTACATTTCGCGCCCTTGGCGCTGGGAGTACTTAGCCGCCAGCTTCTTTACAGTGGTTGAGTTTCGCAAAGTCGCCGGCAGGCCAAGCGTCTTCTCGAGGCGTGCGCCCGAAAACTCAGAATCGCTGAACTTAGTCCGGCACAACAGCCAATAGACTTCACGTCCGTTGAGATGGAATTTATCCGTTTTGAGTGACAGCGAAAACAGCTTCTGCTTCGCCGCGTCGGTGGGACCGGCCGCCATGAAGCCGATGTAAAGCGTATTGCCGGCCGCATTGAGCTCCGCGTCGGAGAAAGGTTTGTAACGAGCAATCTCGCTCAGTTCAGAGGTTGATCGAATGAAGGTCGCAACCGCATAGCCGAGGGTTAGTTCCAATGAAGCTTCTATTTTTCTTTCGAGTGCCCTGCTGCTCCGTGAAGGTGAGTCGAATATGACATTGCCGCTCGCGATGAAGGTCTCGACGTTGGTGAATTCGAGCGCTTCAAATAGCCCTCGCAGATAGTCCATCTTCACTGTGTGGCCACCGACGTTGATGGCCCTTAGAAATGCAACGTATTTTGGCATGATGTGGGTTTGCGGATTTATTCTGACGTGGTTAAGGCGAGTTCGTCGCAACCGAGGAAACATAAGAATCGTAAGCGGCTCGAGCCAACTCCGCGATCAGTTTCTCCGTCTTCATTGGCTTGTCTTCGGCGATTGCAAAGCAGAGACACCCTCAAGCAGCGCGGACCTGCCCTCTTCGAAGGTTAGCAGTTGCAGTGCGGCAGTCTCTTCCTCCCAACGAATTGTCCGGTTCTCAATCGACGTAGTTGAACCTGTCTCACGGACCAGGAAAAACTGGACGCTCGCTTCTTTGCCGCCTTTGATGAAATCCCTCGCTGACAAAGGAGCGATGATCTCGCCGACGACTCCAGCTTCTTCTTCAAGTTCCCGCAACGCCGCCATCTCCGGAGTTTCACCCGGATCAATATGCCCCTTCGGTAAAACCCAGTTGAGACCGTCTGAAGAAGAGACTACGAGGTAAAGAACCGGGACGTTGCGCTTGCGAAAGACGACGGCTCCCGCGTGTGTCAGTGGCTTAGTCATCGATGTAAGTCGGCTTCGCTACTGATCAGGCCGGACTAATTTCGGAGTGAAAGCGTTTCGCAGTTCGAATGCGCGCCTTTATCGCTTCAGTCTCGCGATCTCGCGGCGGAGCGTTGGTGACAAGTGAGTCAAGAAGTTCGTGCGCCGCTTGCGCTACGTGCTCGACAGCATGATTGAAGGCAGCCTCATTGGCTTTTGAGGGCTTGGTAAAGCCGCTGAGCTTCCGCACGAATTGCAACGAAGAGGCACGGATTTCTTCTTCTGTCGCCGGCGGTTTGAAGTTATGCAAAGTCTTAATATTTCGACACATAGTATTTGGTGCGTACCTCCAGTCGTATTCAAAGACAACTATAACGCGGCTCTTCTTCGACGGCCAACCGAAGACCAATTCCGGTACTGATGCAGTTGGCCTCTCATTAGCACCGTGGCTTTAGCCCGGTGAAGTTCATTCCTCACAAATCCGAAACCGTTTAAACGGTTTTCCTTCCGAACCCAAACGCCAATCACCGGGCTGAAGCCACGGTGCTAATGAAAAAGCGCCACGTTTCAAGCTGCATCAGCGACCAATCCCGCCAGTAGTCGGATGCTCTTTGAGAAGCCTGCCGCTTGACTCAGACCATCTTGGTTTGATAATTTATGCATCTATGCAGATGTTATGCGGTGAAAATGCATAGATAATGTGAAATGCAGAAGAATTTGCGCCAAAAGAAGTTGTTGAGCCTAATCAAAGCGAAGCCTTTCGCTACTCAGGCGGAACTGCGCGATTCGCTCGAGCGCGCCGGAGTGCCGGCGACGCAATCGAGCCTGTCGCGCGATATGGAAGAACTGGGAGTCGTGAAGCATCGCGGTCACTACACGATGCCGAAGGCAAACGCAGCTGCCGCGCGCGGGCTGTTGAGTCTCGACTTTTCTGGCGACAATCTTGTCGTCGCTCGTACTGAACCTGGACACGCATCCGCGGTTGCCGTGGAGATCGACAGCGCCGCTCTTGATGAAATCGTCGGCACTCTCGCTGGAGAAGATACGATCTTCGTCGCTGTTCGCGATCAGAAAGCACAGCGCGTCGCGATGAAAAGGATTTGGGAGCTGTTTGGATAAAGATGGACTTTGAACTTTGAGCTTTGGACTTTGGTCTTTGGTCTTTGGTCTTTGGACTAATACGGTCGTCGGTGACATGAGGATTCGCAGAATAGAGTGCAAAGTACAAAGCTCGAAGTACAAAGCTCGAAGTACAAAGTTCAAAGTACAAAGCTCGAAGTTCAAAGACCAAAGTCCAAAGCTCGGAAAACAAAACATGGAAAACAAGATTAACAAGATCGTACTGGCGTACTCCGGGGGGCTCGACACATCAGTCATGCTTCGCTGGCTGAAGGAGCAGTATGCCTGCGAGGTGATTTGCTACTGCGCGGATGTGGGCCAGGGAGAAGAGTTGAGTGGCCTTGAGAGCAAGGCCTTAGCAACGGGCGGCTCAAAGCTCTACGTGGAAGATCTGCGCGAAGAGTTTGTTCGTGAATATGTTTGGACCGCTGTTAAAGCCAACGCAATTTACGAAGGCGTATACCTGCTCGGCACTTCCCTCGCCCGTCCAGTTATTGCCAAACGCCAGATTGAAATTGCGCGCCGCGAAGGCGCCGACGCTGTCGCCCATGGCTCTACCGGCAAGGGGAATGATCAGGTGCGATTCGAGTTGACCTACTACGCGCTGCAGCCGGACATCAAGGTGATCGCGCCCTGGCGTGAGTGGGAGTTCACCGGTCGCAGCGACTTAATTGCCTACGCGAAGACCCATGACATTCCTATCACGGCCACCACTGCGAAGCCCTATTCTACCGATCGCAACCTGATGCACGTGTCTTATGAAGGCGGAATTCTTGAAGACCCGTGGGCTGAACCTCCCGAGGATATTTTCCAACTTACGCGCTCACCCGAGAACGCGAAGACGGAGGCGGAGTATGTCGAGGTGTCGTTCGCAAAAGGTGAGCCGGTAGCGATCAATGGCAAAACTCCTGGTCCCGTTGCTTTGCTTGAAAGTCTAAACAAGCTGGCCGGCGAGCATGGTATCGGGCGCGTTGATCTGGTTGAGAATCGCTTCGTCGGCATGAAGTCGCGTGGAGTTTATGAAACGCCCGGCGTCACGATACTGCAGGTTGCCCATCGAGCGCTGGAATCGATAACGCTCGATCGAGAGGTGATGCATTTGCGCGATTCGCTCGGCGTGAAGTTCGCCGAAAGCATTTACTACGGGTTTTGGTTCTCGCCGGAGTTTGAATTGATGCGGAAGATGGTGAACGAAACGCAAACTAACGTTACCGGCGACGTGCGTCTAAAACTGTTTCGCGGCAACGCGATTGTAGTTGGGCGCCGCTCACCGCATTCGCTCTACGACGAGAAGGTGGCAACGTTTGAAGCCGACACGGTTTACAACCAGCGCGATGCTGAAGGCTTCATCAAACTTAATGCGCTGCGTTTGAGATTGAGAGGTGGGCAGTAACAGAGGGGCAGAACAATGAAAACAGAAATTCACATAATCGATGCCGACAAAATCGGTTCAGCCACTTCGCCACTGAATCTCGGCAGGACTAACGCGATTGTTCCCTCCTCAGGCAATCCGCGCGCAGGCGATGTGGTGGTCGTGCGCGCACTAACGGACAGCGCCACGTATAGCATGCTCGAACTACCCACCGGTCGCCTCGCAAAGATCAATCCCGGTGACATACTGCTAGGCGTCCTCGGCAGACGGCGCGCGTTGAAGGGGTTTGTGGGTGACGTCCCGGCTGTCGTTAACGCCGGGGATCACCTGCACCTGCTAAACATGGGTGGCGTAATCGGAAAGTGCACCGGGCATCACTCGAGTTTGAGTGACGCGATTCAGGTTGAAGTCATCGGCCTCGCCTCCGGCGAACAAGGCCGCGTAATGAACATCGCCGACGCCGCTCTGCCTCCCCGAACAACTCTGGGTGAAACAGCTCCGCTGGTAATTATTGCGGGCACATGCATGAACAGCGGCAAGACTTACGCCGCCACCGAGCTAATCAAGCAGGCAACGCGCGCCGGGATGCGGGTCGCGGGCGCCAAGCTTTCCGGCATCGCCTGTCTGCGCGACACGCTCAACATGGCCGACCACGGGGCAATCGCCATCGCGAGTTTCCTCGACTGCGGTTTGCCGTCAACGGTTGGCGCCACGAATCTTGCTTCAGTTGCAAAGACGATCATCGCTCGTTTGAACGAGAGTGCGCCTGACTTGATTATTATCGAACTAGGCGACGGACTGCTCGGCGGTTATTCGGTCGAATCGATCTTTGCAGACATGGAATTGCGTGAAGCAACCGCAGGTCTCGTCTTCTGCGCGTCGGATTATGTCGGCGCCTGGGGCGGCATTGAACTCTTGCGCCAGCGCGGGATTGAGATAGACGTGATCGCCGGGTCAGTTACCGACTCGCAAATGGGCGAAGATTTTGTTGAGAAGGAGTTTGGAGTACCGGCGGCAAACGCGCGGCGGAATGGGGAAAGGCTGTTTGAACTAATAAAGTCCAAAGTCCAACGTCCAATGTCAAAAGTCTGTATTTAGTTGGTTGATTGGATTTGGACTTTGGACTTTGGACTTTGGACAAAACGCAGACGTTAGCTATGAAACTCAAGGTTGCAATTTTCGGCGGTTCAGGCTACGGCGGATCAGAGTTGCTGCGCATACTGCTTTTTCATCCTGACGTCGAAATCGTTTTTGTCACGGCGAATGAGCAGGCCGGCAAGACCGTCAGTGAAGTTCATCGAAATCTTTACGGCTTGACTGACCTTAAGTTCAGGACCGCCCCCCAAGACCCGGCTGAGCTGGCCGATTTGGATTGCGTCTTCCTGGCGCTGCCGCATGGACAGGCAATGGACGTCGTGCCGCATCTGCCGGAGAAGGTGAAAGCGATTGACTTGTCGGGCGACTTTCGCCTTCGTGACCAGGAGATCTTTGAGCAACACTACGGCCGTGCACACACGGCGATGCAATCGCAGAGCGAGTTTGTTTATGGACTGACGGAAACAAATCGCGAGGCGATTAAGCTTGCCCGACTGATTGCGAATCCCGGTTGCTTCGCGACCGCCACACTGCTTGGGCTCGCACCGTTGGTTGCGGGCGGTCTCGTTAGCGGACGCGTGATCGTTGATGCCAAGACCGGCTCGTCTGGCTCGGGCGCGAAAGCTGCCGCGAATACACATCACCCACAACGAATGAATTCCTTCTACGCCTACAAGCCTTTCACGCATCAACACGTGCCGGAAATTGAACAGGAGCTCAGCCATGTTGGCGACTGGAATAGTGAGTTAGTGTTCATGACGCATTCGCTTCCCGTCGCGCGAGGTATCTTCTCTTCGATTTATGTTGAAGCAAAAGAAGACTTCACTGAGGAACGACTTCATTCTTTGTTTGCCGAATATTATCGCGATTCGTTTTTTGTCCGACTGGTGAAGGGTTCCCCTGACATCAACTGGGTGAAGACCACGAATTTTTGTGACCTTGGGTTTGCGAGTCGCGGACGTCAGGCAGTGATCTTCTCCGCCCTCGACAACCTGGTGAAAGGCGCTGCGGGCCAGGCAGTCCAGAATATGAATTTGATGTTTGACCTTGATGAGAAGACAGGATTGATGCTGGTCGGCAGTAATCCATGATCGTGAGAAATGTGCCAGCTGGTAGTCTCGGGTCGGAAGGCGGGTTTACCCCCGCTCCTCCGTTACCAGCTGTACAACTTGAAGAAATCACGAGGTGGGGACGAACGCATGAGTGAACATGAATTCAAGGTCGCGCCGGTTAAGTCGAGCGTCACTATTGAAGAAGTAGAGAAGATCGACATTCGTGTCGGCACCATCGTCTCCGTCGAAGAAGTCACTGGCTCGGATAAACTTGTCCGGCTGGTCGTTGATTTTGGCGATCATCGAAGAAACATTATGGCCGGAATGAAACAAGAGCGTGCGAATCCGCAGGCAATCGAGGGCACACAGGCTTTGTTCGTGGTTAACCTGGAACCGAGAAAAATGATGGGTGAAATATCGCAAGGAATGCTTTTCGACATTGGCTACGCTGACGGAATACAGCCGGTGTTGGCCGTGCCGGAAACTGTTGTCCCGAATGGAACGAGGGCAGGATGAAAGCAGAGGCAGCTAGTAACCTGGAAGAAACGATTGCACTTGAAGAGCGCTATCAGCTGGCGACTTACAAGAAGATGCCGATCGTCGCCGAGCGTGGCCAAGGTGTTTGGATCTACACGAGCGCGGGCGAGAAGTATCTTGATCTCTATGGCGGCCACGCCGTTGCCGGAACCGGCCATTCACATCCTCATATTGTCGCTGCGATTCAGGCACAAGCAAAGAAACTGTTGTTCTATTCGAACCTCGTTTATTCAACGACGCGCGCCCGCGCCGCCGAAAAATTAGTTTCAGTTGCGCCGGCTGGTTTAACCAAAGCTTTCTTCTGTAATTCGGGAACGGAAGCAAATGAGAATGCAATGCGCATGGCCCGCATGGCGACCGGGCGGCATAACATAATCACCTTCTCCGGCGGATTTCACGGCCGCACCGCCGACTCCATCAGCGCGAGCTTCCTGGGAAAGTATCGGGACATTGGTAAGCCAAATGTGCCCGGCCATCTCGAAGCCGAATTTGGCAACATCGAATCCGTGCGCGCGCTTGCTGACGAACGCGTAGCGGCAATCATGCTCGAACCGATTCAGTCGATGGCTGGAGTTCGCATGGCGGGTTCGAATTACTACCAGGCGCTCCGCGAACTCTGCGACCTACGTGGCATCGTTTTGATTTATGACGAGGTGCAGACGGGAGTGGGTCGCACCGGCGATTGGTTCTTCGCCGGCAGTGAAGCGGGAGCGCAGGTCGTGCCGGATATCGTTACGCTGGCAAAAGCGCTGGGCAGCGGCATCCCGGTCGGCGCCTGCCTGGTTACTGAAAAGATTAGCGGCAGCATCAAGGAAAACGATCTGGGAACGACGTTTGGCGGCGGCATGATCGCAATGGCAGCCGTGATCGCAACGCTGGAAGCGATCGAAAACGACGGCATGCTGGCCAACGTGAAAGCTACTGAAGCGTACTTACGCGAACGTCTCGCGGAAGTCCCTCAGGTTGCTGCTGTGCATGGACGTGGCTTCCTGCTGGGGGTAGAGTTTCGCACTCCGGCGGCGCCGATTCATAAAGCCCTGCTCGATCGCAAGATCATCACGGGCACATCAAGCGATCCACGTGTACTCAGACTGTTGCCCCCGCTGTGTTTGGGGCGCGAAGAAATCGATCTGTTTGTCGAAGCACTGATCCTGTTAGTCAAAGACCTGGCGCGCACGGAACCGGGCCAGCCTTAGGAGGCGTAAGTTGGATTACAGTTGGTTTGATCTGATTGGCAATATTGGCGTGCTGCTGATGGTGATTGCTTACCTGCTCTTGCAGCTTGAGAAGCTATCCAGCTCGGCCGTTAGTTATTTGTTGTTGAATGCGCTGGGCGCGATCCTGGTAATGCTGTCGTTGACGTTTCGTTTCAACCTGTCGGCGTTTTTGATGGAAGCATTCTGGCTGCTGATCAGTCTGTATGGACTGGCAAAGCCGCTCTTTGCGAGGCGTGAAGTTTAGAGTTCGTAGGACAGACATTCCTGTCTGTCCTGTTGACGTTGAAATCCAGACCAAATAATGGACAGGCAGGAATGCCTGTCCGACTTAACACGAATGCGAAACTTTCTAACCACGTCTGAATGCTCGCGTGCAGAGTTGGATCGACTGATCGATTCGGCACTGCAGTTCAAGCGTGGGAAAGATCAGTCGAAGCCGCTCGACGGGAAATCCGTAGCGCTGGTTTTCTTTAACCCCAGTCTGCGCACGCGGGCATCGATGCAGATCGGGATCTATGACC
>JBOGOP010000190.1:0-11107 GCA_050747225.1 Pyrinomonadaceae bacterium | reverse complement strand
CCCGACAACGCACGCGGACCGGAAGTTTTAGTTCCAGTCGCTCGCGAATGCGCTTCCACTTTCTTGGTTCAGACATATAAAAGTCGGGGGATTGAGCACGGCGGATCCGGGTCGAATTACGGGCGACTCTCAACTCGCCTGGCCAGCAACAATCTTAATGTCAGCAGATGGCCGAAGCTGTTGATTTTACTAGGGTTTTCGGACCTTTAGCGTTTGCCAAAAGGCGGTGGTTCAGGCTACAATAACGCTTACTTTTCAAGGCCCTTTGAGCTGGTTAACACGCGCCATTTTGATGGCTCGAATTCCGCGCGAAAAAGCTTACTTCAGACAAACATAAGCCAAGGCTAGTGGCTGATGAAATACGATCCTCGCGCGAGTCGGGGCGCACCTAGTAAGTCGGCTGTCGGCGGATTGTACTGGAAAGGTCAACAGGATGGAAACTTCTGAACACAAACCTATAAACATTGAAGACGAGATGCGGCGTTCGTATCTCGACTATGCGATGTCCGTGATCATCGGGCGTGCTTTGCCGGACGTGCGTGATGGACTCAAGCCGGTTCACCGGCGAATTCTTTACGCCATGCATACTGAAGGCTTGCATTACAACAAGCGTTATTCGAAGTGCGCCGGCGTCGTGGGAGAAGTGCTCAAGAAGTATCACCCTCATGGTGACACCGCCGTCTATGACGCGCTGGTCCGGCTCGCCCAACCGTGGAACCTTCGTTACCCGCTAATTGACGGTCAGGGCAACTTTGGTTCGGTCGATGGAGATAGCGCGGCCGCCTACCGTTATACGGAATCCCGTTTGGAGCGTATCAGCGATTTCCTGCTCGCCGATATCGAGAAAGAGACTGTTGATTGGGGACCAAATTTTGATGAGTCAACCCGGGAACCGCTTATCCTTCCAACCAGGTTTCCCAATTTGCTGGTGAACGGTTCCGGTGGTATCGCGGTTGGAATGGCTACCAATATTCCTCCGCACAACCTGACCGAGATAGTTGACGCCTCTTTGGCCTTGCTTAAGGATCCCGACATCGAAATTGAGAGCCTGTTGAAGATTGTCAAAGGCCCTGATTTCCCCACCGGCGGATTCATCTGTGGCCGTGAGGAGATTCGCAGATCCTACCTCGAGGGCCGCGGTGTGATTCAGATGCGCGCAAAGGCTTTGATCGACCGCATTGGCCGCGGCAACCAGGAACGGGACGCTGTAATCATCTCCGAGATCCCATACCAGGTTAACAAGTCCAAACTGATCGAACGGATTGCGGAACTCGTCAACGAGAAAAAGATTGAAGGCATTTCCGACGTGCGAGACGAATCGGATCGTCATGGAATGCGAGTGGTGGTTGAGCTTAAGCGCGACGCGGTGCCTCAGGTTGTGCTTAACAAACTGTATAAGTTGACCACGATGCAATCCTCGTTTGGCGTGATCAACCTGGCCATCGTCAACGGGCAACCGCGCGTCTTGAATTTGAAGCAGATGCTCGAATGCTTCGTTGAATTTCGCCGCGAGGTAGTGCGCCGCCGAACAGAGTATGAACTTCGCAAAGCGAAGGCCCGTGCCCATACCCTTGAAGGCCTGACAAAAGCAATCGACGCGCTCGATGCCATTGTCACGTTGATTCGCAACTCGCGTTCAGTCGATGAGGCCCGGCAATGGTTAACCGCGCAGATGAAGTCTATGAGCGAAGTGAAAACGTGGAAGGGCATTCCTTCCGATGTTGTCCTCAAGACTCATTTAGGAAAGCTGCAAAAAACGATGGAGCGTCTGGCCTTTTCGGAAATACAGGCGCAGGCGATTCTCGATCTGCAATTGCGACGCTTGTCCGCGCTGGAGCGGCAGAAGATTACCGATGAATATGAGGGAATCATCAAGCTCATCGCGGAACTTGAAGAGATTCTGGGAAACGAGCGTTCACTGCGACGTGTGATCAGCGGCGAACTCGAAGAGGTCAGGAAAGAATTTGGCGACGCGCGCCGAACCGAGATCATCGACGAGGGCGTCGAGTTTTCAATTGAAGACTTGATTGCGGACGAAGATGTAGCGATCACGGTTACCAACAGTGGCTACATCAAGCGTACGCCGGTTACGACCTATCAACGACAAGGTCGCGGGGGTAAGGGACGCTTCGGCGCTGCTGCCAAGGGCAGCGACTACGTTGAGCATCTCTTCATAGCTTCCACTCATGCCTACATAATGATCTTTACGGACGACGGCATGGTCTACAAGCTGAAAGTCCACGAGGTTCCGGACGCGGCCGCCTCGGCTCGCGGCAAGGCGGTAGTGAATTTGATTAACATTCCTTCCGACCGAAAGCTCGCCGGTGTGGTTCCGGTGCGTGATTTCGCCGAAGGACGATATGTGGTCATGGTCACGCGAAAGGGCGTGATCAAGAAAACGTCGCTCGCTGACTTCCAGAATATTCGCTCCAACGGCATCATCGCGATCAATATTGATGACGACGACGAGCTGCTTGATGTGGTGCTAACCGACGGCACCAAGCGCATATTTATTGCAACCCACGATGGCCAGGCCATTCGTTTTGATGAGAAGAATGTCAGGCCGATGGGCCGTGCCACACGCGGTGTGCGCGGGATCGACCTGCGCAAGGGCGATTATGTTGTCTCTCTTTGTCCGGCATCTGCTGACGACACGGAGAAAATGCTTTCGGTATCCGAGTTGGGCTACGGTAAGCAAACGCCGATCACGACATATCGCCTGCAGTCACGCGGCGGTAAGGGCGTCATCAACATGAAGACCACTGACAAGACCGGGAAGGTGGTAGCCGTGTTCCCGGTTGATCAGGACTCGGAAATCATGATCATCACTCAACAAGCCAAGCTGATCCGGCTCGAGGCGGGACACATCCGCAAGACCGGCCGCAGCGCGCAGGGCGTCCGGTTGATAAAGACTGACGAGGGTGATCGCGTGACCAGCGCATCGCTGGTTGAGGCTTCGGCTGAGGAAGAAACTGAGGAAACGCCGAGCTAGTTAATCGTCCAAGCCACTCTCTAACGAACGCGGTGATTTCTTTTCCGATTGCTCAGTGGGCAGGCGGCTTTCAAAGGCTGCGATCTTTGAGTCCAATCGCGTGATGAGAACATCAAACTTGCTATCAATGCTTTCCTTAGATGCCTGCCATACTTTTTCGTGACTGTCGAGTACCAGTTTAGTAGTTTCTTTTTCGTGTGTGAGGTCACTCTTTAATTGGGTGACGGTGAGGGTCAGAGTGTTTACATCTTTGCGAAGTTCTTTGATTTCACTATTAGCACGCTCCACTTCTTTTGTCAGCGTGGCAACGGTTTCTAGCATTTTCCAAAGGTCTGTAACCCAACTCAAAGTTTCATGCCGCACGTAACTCTGCCAACATTGCGCGCGTCTCCGTTTTTAGTTGCTCGATTTCTTCTTGGTCTTTCGTTATCCGCTCGTACGAGAGTTCTGCCTCTTTAAGGATTTCTGCTGCTTTGGCGCTCAGCGATGCCCGTAATCGCGAAACCCGTTTACGGGCTGTTGTCGGTTCAATTGCCAGTTTCGCAGCGATTTCCGCTCCGGAGTATTGCCCAAATAACAGATCGAGTAGGGTTTGGTCTTCGGTCGGAAGTTTGTCATACAACTCTTTAAACAAAAGAGCAGCTCCCATTAAGTTGGGGGTGTCCGCAGGCTGAGTAGGATCGCCCACCATATTCTTATCCAATTCTGTTAAACTTGGTGCCGATCCAGATGGCTTAGCCGGTTTCTCGGCTCCCGAATCTTCATTACTTGATTCAGTTCTTAAATTCTCTTCTGCCACTTTCATCCCCTTTCGAGACCAGTCTGTTAACTATGGGGTGCCCTATCATAACCTCTTTGCTCGAAGCGAAGCGCTAGTCAGAATTGATCTTCCCCTCGAAAAGTATAGCAAGAATTGTTGTATCGCAGTTCAACCGGGGTGTGTAAGTCCCGAGGTTCATCTATACCTGTTCGTGCGTCTAGTCCTTCGCCTTGCACTCGATGAGTAGGTGAAGATTCCCGTCGACCTAGAAGCGAGTTCTCAAGGGAGAACCTCTCGCATCTCCTCCAGCTTGCGATAGAGCAGCGGATGAGATTCTCGGGCTTTCTCCCGCAGGGCATCAAACTTGGCTCGATTGCTCATTAGGTGTCTGTCAATTTCAGTCCGGTGAGAAAGATAGAAAGTGATCGCGCCATAGACCTGCTCAAGCGATAGGCTGTCGAAGTTATTGGCAATGCTGTCCGGAGAGAGGCCGCTCAAGTAGTCATGGACAACTGAATCAAGCGACACGCGAGTGCCGCTGATCCGATATCCATTATCAACGACGCTGACGTAATTGGTATCCATTACCTGACCTCCGAGACTGATTCTAGACACGGGCTGATAGAGTCATCAAGGACCGAAGGCTAAGAATGAGCTGAGCCTTCGCCCTCGACCCAAACCTCGCCGTCTTCGAAAAACTCCTTCTTCCAAATCGGCACAGTGCGTTTGAGTTCCTTAATAGCCCACTCGCAGGCTTCGAAAGCGGCTCGCCGATGTGGCGCACTGACCGCGATCACAACGCTGGTCTCGCCAATTTCCAACCGGCCGGTGCGGTGAACTATGCCGATGTGGGCAATGTCGAAGCGCTCGTGAGCTTCACGTCCGAGCCGCTCGAGCTCGCGTTGAGCCATCGGCGCATAGGCTTCATAAACCAGATGAAGTGTCCTGCGACCGTGCGTCCATTCGCGCGCATGACCGTCTAACGTGACTGTGGCGCCGCATTCAGGTAACACAACTCTACGCGCAACCGAGCCAACGTCGATCGGGTTAGTGGTTAGTTCGAAGAAGTCGTATTCGTGCTTCCCTGTGGCATTTGACGTTGAGGCGGGAGAGACGCCAGCGGTACCAGTATGCGGATGTGTCGTTTTCGAGGAGCCTCCGCTCACCGGCGGAAACACGGCCAACTCGTCGCCGTCGTGAACTTCGCGATCTGCCTGGGCATATTCCTGATTCACGGCAAACAAGAGCGAGCGTCCAAACCGGGCCAGGTCAGGAAACTTTTTCAACACTGCCGCGAAAGCACTTTCGGCGGTAGTCGTGCCATGCAAGACGAAGTCAACTTCACCTTGTCCCACCGCATCGCGCGCCGCGCCAAAAAAGAGCACTCGCACGGCTATCTCGTTGTTCGCAGTATTCGTCAATTGTGGTCCGAACCTCAACTAGAACTAGATTTTCCATTTCTCATTTTCCATCGAACGTCGGAAGAGTCAGCGGAGCTTTCCTCAGCAGTGACAAATGAAAAATGAAAACTCGTGGATTCAAGTTTGAAGTACAACAGTTAGGAACCATCCGCACTAAGATGTGTTTTCGCTCCCGTAGGAGCGAGACGTTTATAGACTTGAGCTTTCCCGGTTAGTCCGCGCTCTGTAGGAGCGCAATGTCCGTTTGGGCGCCTTGCGCAACGATGCCTGGTACTTTTCGCTCCAAAAGGAGCTAAGATATTTTGAGATTGTGCACGTTGCTATAAACATCTCACTCCTCTGGAGCGAAAACGACTCATCAGTTCCTTACAATTTCTAAACTTCGTCATGTTGCACTTCAAACTTGAATTCGCGAATGACAAAGGGAAAATTTCCCTGGTTCATCTCGCTTAACCTCATTCAATTTCAACCCGTTTGCCACTGTGTCCATTTCGCTTCGCCAGCTCGTGGACGCGCGCTCGTTCTTCGTATCCGGAGACAGCGCGCGCGAGAATGTCGCGCAAACGCCGCAGGCGCTCCGAAGTTGAACGCAGCTCGAGCATTTCCTGTTTGACGTCCGGCTCTACTTCCATTGCAGCTGCCACCAGAAATGAAAGCCGCTCCGGCTCGGTGCCGGTGATGTCGGGCAGGCTCGTGCGCTCATCATTGATAGTGCGCACCGCGCGAGCAATGCGCGTAAACGTTTCCGCCACGTCCCGGGACCTCTCGTGTAACGCCTCATCGTTTTCGGCTTCATCTTCAAAATAACTGACCCGCACCACCAGGTATGGATCCCCGCGTTCCACGTATTCTTCAATGCGATATCTGATCAGACCGACCGTAAGAATATTTGAGCGACCATCCGGAAAGCCCTGCGTGTCAGTGACTCTAGCCACACAGCCAACACTACCAACCGCCGGCACCTCTCGGGTTGAAGTCGAGGCGTCGAAATAGGAGAGGCCAAAGAGGCTGTCGCTGGCTTGAACATCCTGGAGCATCTGTCGATAGCGAGGCTCAAAGATGTGTAGCGGCAGCGGCACACCGGGAAATAGAACTACTGACAGCGGAAAGAGTGGAAGTTCACTCACGCCGCTCACCATGTCACTTGCTTCACTCATCAATCACTAGAAACCGGCTTGGATAATCGCGAGGGCGTCATTATCGCAGACGGGCAGGGAGAAGTCAGTATTAGCCGGACCCAAACTGGAGCTATCTCATTGATGAGAGTTGAAAGGCTCTAGTCTTGATAGAGTGAGGTGGTGAGGAACTCAGACTAGTTCCAAAGAAGGCGGCGCCATCCGCCTCATGGTTGCCAGCAACTTTTCCGTGTCAAAAGGCTTGTCGAGAAACTCATCAGCGCCAACCGCGTAGCAAGCGTTGCGAGTGTCCATGCCATTTGCCGAGGTTATCACCAGCACTTTCGATTCCGGGAGATGCGACTTTAGATACTCAAGAATCCGCAAGCCAACTTCCGGCGATTCAACCTCGGGCGGCAAATGCAGGTCGAGAATCGAAACCGCCGGTTCATAGATCGTGGCCCGTCGCACGGCTGACGGCAAATCGTTTGCCGTTACCACGTCATAGTCATCACTCAGCGTCCAAAAAAGTTGCTGAGTTATAGCTTCGTCGTCATCAACAATCAGTATTCTGGGCTTCATGTGGGAGGTTCTCCGTAAATCAAAATACTCGGGAACTTGGCTCTCGCTATAGCAACGACCATACCGCAGTTAAGGAGCCGGCGCGCCCGATGCGATTAGATTAGGATGTGGCGATTGCAATGCTTCTTTCAATTGAACATCTCACACAAATGGATAGTGGTGTGTCTACAACTGAGGACGATTGAGCGGTAAATGGTTAATGGTAAATGGTGAATGGGAGGACGGTGAGGCGCAAGTGCAGTTAACCAAAACGACCTTAGCGCGCCAAGCTACTTCGCGGGCTCTGTTCTTAGGAACTCAATGCCGGCAGCTTCCTCTGGAACGTCTACACTGGCGACGATCTTAAGTGTGGCAAGATCGACTATTTCCACCGTCCCAGGTTCTGACCCGACGCCTTCGACAGAAACAAAGGCATAACGGTCATCAGGTGAAACAACAACTCCATGGAGTACTTTTCGGCGCGTCGGAATGTTGGCAAGTTCACGGCCGGTCTTAATGTCATATACCGAAATCGACTGGTTGCGTTTGTTGGTTGCCAGCAATCGCGTCCCATCTTTGGTGACTGCCAAATTGTAAACTCCCGGCCGCGCTGGAATGCGTCGCTTTACGCTCCACTTCACGGCATCCACTTCGACAATTTCGTCAGACTTATTGCAGGCGACGAAAATCGAGGAACCTGTAGTCGAAGGTTGGGCCCAGGTAGGTGAACAGGAAACGTCGCCGGGCTTAGGCGATTCCATTCCGTGACCGCCCATGTCCATGTGGTTCGCACCCGATGTTTCTGTTTTCGCTGCTGCTGGTGGTCCCTTCATGCCCATTTCCCGGCCTTTGGTCAGCAGGAAATGGCGCGAGACCTTCAATGTCTGCGTGTCGATCTCCACCAGGATGTCGTCCATCATGCAAGCGGAATAGTGTTTGGTTCCATCAGGACTTAGGCGCGAGCCATGTGGCATGGTGCAAGTCGGAATGCGCGCAACTTCAAGCATGGGCTCGGTCGCGACTATGGAAACCGACGAGGGCACCATGTCGCCATGCAAGTTGAAATTCACTACATACAGCAGGGAGCCATCCGGCGAGAGGTCCATCGTGGCTGGAAACAAGCCGAGTCGAGTATGCCCCAAAACGCTGTCGTCTTTGGTCGAGTATTTCCAAACGGATCCGAAAGGCCTGCCGTGAGCCAACGAAACGTAATAGAACTCTTTATTGCGCGAGATAGCGATGCCGTGAGGTCCGTCAATATCGATTGGCATATCGCCGGTCGGCACTTCGTGATCGACACGGGCGCCGGCAGGTCCAAAACGAATCAAAGAAATCGTGTCGGCAGCTTCCGACAAGACGTAGACGAGGTAGTCTTTGTCGGGCTTGGCTTGAGCAGACGCCGCTAACGTGTCGGCGGTCAGGATGACAAGGAACACGAGCCACATCATTAGACGGCTGGAAGCGGATTTACGCCGCGCTGGCGAACGAGTATTTGAAGAGATTTTATCCACGAAGTCACACGAAACTACACATACGACGTTTCGTGTGACTTCGTGTACTTTCGTGGATCGGATGCCAAATCCGTTATGGCTTTTCAGGTTTCTCCTCCGGCGGAAAATCCTTTTCGTCGATGTCCTCGATTACCTTCAGCTCCGCACCAAACTTCTGGTAACCGCGAAAGCGGATTTCATTGCGGCTCTGTATCGACCTGCTGCGGTCTGTGCTGGTGAGCAGAATTTCAGAATGAGTTGGCAGCAGGTATTTGTTTTCGTTGATTGTTACCCAGTCATAATCGATGAGTGTGCTGGCCGCCGTGATCGGGAAGTCGCCGGGTATCTCGGTGGCAATCTGCTCAAAACGCAACACGCGATTAGTTTCGCGATCGATCCAGACGCGCCCGCGCGATCCGACCGTCACCACAGCTGACCCTCTATCGGGCCCATTGCTGCTGCTCAGGTTTAGATGGGAAAGCGGCCTTTCGATCTGATATTCGAAAACAAGCGTGCGACGACCCTGGACCACGTCAGTATCAGCCAACTTGAATTCAGTTTGTGACTCGGGCTTAAAAACATCCGCAACTGCTGAAATGTATTCAACTCCGCTCGAGCTTGCACCCGGGGCAACGTCTTTGCTGTAGTCGCGAGTCCGCTTTGCCTCCTGGCTCAGCGGTATGCCATTCACGGCCAGCACCTTGTATTCCTCGCCGGCATTTGCGCGGTAGCCCACTGCGATGGTGAGGTTGTCCTGGGGAATCCAATTGTTTGTAGTGCCGAAGGCGTAGGAACGTTTGATTAATTGTTTGACTATGAAGTCGGGCATCGCCGCAGCCGCGCCGAGGGTTGCGGTGCGGGTGCGATCCAGCAATGCCTGCGCTTCTGCTTCGGGCGGCCGCGCCGAAGCAGTTGGATTTACTCGTCGTCGCTCCGCTTCTTCGAGCGTGCGTCGCAGCACGGCATCGCTGCCACTCTTGGTAGCCACCAGTGAGCGCATACCGTCAGTCAGCGGAAAGCCGATGCCGCGTTTCCGAATCTCCTCAACAACTTCATCGCGCAGTTCCGGATGCTTTGGTAACTGGTAAACGAGTGTCACCAACTCGCGGTTGGTAAGCGGCGCCTGCGGAGTTTGCGCTGTGCTCGGTACCGGACAGAGAACTACAACGAACAACAAAAGCTTTATTAACTTACGAGTCATATTATTTCTGATGCGGCAGACGCTGAATCATTTTTTCAGTGAAGATAGTAGTACCCGACGGAGTGTCAATCAAACTGGGCTCGGCCTGGCAGTGATGGCAAAATCGAACACGATTATCGCCAGTTATCTGTTCCCAGCTGATGGGACAAGGCGTGGCGATTCGCAGGCGGTCGAGACTCGCTGTGTGTTTCATTGAATTGAGCGTCCCTTGGATTGCCCGAACGTTTTCCCTTGCAGTACGCCTTTTCGATGATTTAACCGCGGGATAGTTGCCTAGTGGTGAAGATCTTGTAACAAGACAATAGGCAAGGTTGCTGATGGGTTGAGGTACAAGTCGAGCGAAGCTTTTAACCGCCTGCGGTAGGGCGACCGCATAAAGCCCAGGGTGAAGCGCAGCGGAACCCTGGGTACCGATGCAAAGAGACTGTCAAGCCCGTGGAACGGGCGACAGAGGTTCGAGCAAACATCTGTCGCCCGCGTCGCGGGCTAGCGAGCAATAAACGACGTAACCCAGGGTTTCGCTGCGCTTCACCCTGGGCTTTATGCTGTCGCCTGCTACCGCAGGCTGGTTGAATGGTTCGATTCAACAGGAGTTTTGAACACGGGAGGAAGTGGAGAAGTCACACACGGTAAGACTCAACCACAAAGGCGCTCGATTGCCTGCTGGAGGATATTGACACAAGCTTCGAGTTCGGCAGCTGGGACAAACTCTCCGGTGCGATGCGCGACGCGAATGTTCCCAGGACCCAGAACCGCGGCCTCTGCGCCAAGTTTAGTCATCTGAGCTGCTTCAGTGCCGAACGCGACGGTGCCTGACTCATTTCCGGTTAGTTCTTCCAACAGTGTTACAAGCGTCGAGCTGGGTGAAGTTTCGAAACCGTCATCGGCGCGTGCCGCATCCACCTCGCAGACGAACTCTGAATTCTGTCTCGTCTCTTCGCGAATTGCTTCGTCCAGCAGATTGAGCAGATGTTTCGGATCCTGGCCCGGTATGGGACGCCATTCGACCGTAAAGCGACACTGGCCTGGAATAACATTCTTCGCAGTGCCACCGTGAACAAGGCCAACATTCAGGGTCGTGTAAGCAGGATCAAAGGCAGCGTGTTGTTCGGACTCGAGTTTTCCGGCGATAGTTTCAATCGCTGTGATGAGACGCGCGGCGCCAAAAACTGCAGACGATCCCAGATTCGGATAAGCGCTGTGGGCTTCGCGGCCCTTGACTGTAACTTCCGCCAGGCAGTAACCCTTGCCGGCGCGCATCGGCCAAAGCGACGTAGGCTCGCCAACGATCGCATAACGAGAACGGATGGCGCGCGTCTCCGCCAACCGCTTTGCGCCAATCAGTCCAATCTCCTCGTCGGCAGTGAAGATGAGCGCGAGCGGCCGGCGCAGTTTCTTGACTTCGACCGTTGCAATTGCGGTAAGGCTGGCAGCGATGAATGCTTTAGTGTCACACGCGCCGCGTCCGAATAATTTTCCTTCGCGTTCGGTGAGCTGAAGCGCCTCGGTCCAGTTTGGATCGTAGGGAACCGTGTCGGTGTGGCCGACGAGCGCCAGTTCTACAGCT